>JBCCMB010000044.1:0-19558 GCA_039026555.1 Pseudomonadota bacterium | reverse complement strand
CGTCGATCATTGCGATCGCGCGGGCCTAAACACCATTATGACGTCGACTTCGATCGCCAGCGGGTCGGACCGAGCGCTTGCGGCGGCCGACGCCCAAGGAGAAACGCCCGAGATCATCGTCAATCTACAAGGCGATGCGCCATTCACGCCGATCGCCTACATCGTGGATGTCGTCAAAGCGCTGCTGGATGATCAGACCGTTCAGGTAGCGACCCCATGCTTGCGGCTTGATTGGCCGGCGCTCGATCAATTGCGCCAAGCCAAACAAACCACGCCCTTTAGCGGCACCACATGTCTGATCGGACCGAATGACCGCGCGCTGTGGTTTTCGAAATCCATCCTACCGGCCATACGCGGCGAGGATAAGCTAAGAGCGGCCGATCATTTATCGCCTATCTACCGGCATGTGGGCATTTACGGCTATCGCCTGGAGGCCTTGAAACGGTTCGCGGCGCTTCCTCCGTCTTACTACGAGCAATTGGAAGGTCTTGAACAATTGCGCCTTCTGGAGAATGGGATTTCTATCAAATGCGTAGAAGTTGAGGACGCGGCGATCGCCACCAGCGGCGTCGACGCCCCCGACGATTTAGAACGGCTCGAAAAATTGATCGCTGCGCATGGCGATCCGGATGCGGTCTTTTTTGATGACTGAGCTGATTGTACTGCGCCATGGGAACACGTTCGACAAAGGCGATGTCGTTTTGCGGGTGGGCGCCCGAACGGATCTCGACCTTTCAGTTTCAGGTCGCGCTCAGGCGCAGACGGTGGGCGCGCACCTCTCTGAGACATACGGCGCCTTCGCGCGCATCATTGCGTCCCCGCTGAAACGGGCGACCTCCACAGCAGACATCGTCCGGCGCGCGACGGCGTCTCCAGTCCTGATCGATGTCGACGCGCGCCTGACCGAAATCGACTATGGCCCGGACGAAGGCGCGCCGGAAGCGGACGTCGTCGCGCGCATCGGCCAGGCCGCGCTCGATGCTTGGGAGGCGAACGCCGAGCCGCCGCCGGATTGGCGCGTCGACCTAGAAGCTTTAACCGAAAATTGGCGCGCAATCTTCCGCGATCTCGCCGCGAACGCCACATCGACCACCGCCGGCCCAATACTCGCCGTGACAAGCAATGGCGTGGCGCGTTTTGCTCTCGCCGCCGCTATTCACGACAGCAAAAAGAGCTTCCGTCAAAAACTGAGAACCGGGGCTTACGGACGTCTTTTGATCGGCACGGATGGAAACGCCCGAGTTCTGGAATGGGATATTAGGCCGCCGGCCTAAATCAAATTTTCGCTTCAGCTTACGCGTCGATGTTAAAAGAGATCTGCCCCAGACGACGCAGAGCCGACTTCAAATGGTGGAGGGGGCTGGATTCGAACCAGCGTACGCAATGCGGGCAGATTTACAGTCTGCTGCCTTTAACCACTCGGCCACCCCTCCATTAACGCCGAGCGTCTCTGGGGCCCGCAAGCCGGCTTGACGCCCGTCGGATTAGGACCGACAGCTTCTCGCCCACAACGCGGAGGGCGTCTTATAGATATGAAGAACAGACCACGCAACCGGCCGTCTGCGACTGATCGCCACAAATCCGCATCGGGACGAAAACGCACAGGGTTCGGCGGCGATATGGGCGATGATGTTTGGGTTTGGGGCGTCCATGCGGCGGCGGCCGCCTTGGCGAACCCTAAACGCGAGATCAAGCACGCCCTTCTCAGCCGGAATGCGGCCCAGAAGCTTCGTCTCGACCCAGATCATTTGCCCGCTTTCGCAAAGCTTGTGGAGCCAAGAGCGCTGGACGATCACCTGCCCGACGGGGCCGTTCACCAAGGCGTAGCCGTCCGCGCTGCCGCATTAGAGCCGACCGCCCTTGAAGATGCGGCGGCCGGCCACGGCCCGCTCCTGGTGCTGGACCAGGTCACCGATCCTCAGAATGTCGGGGCGATCTACCGATCGGCGGCGGCCTTTGGGGTGAAGGGCGTCGTGATGCAAACGCGCAAAGCCCCGCCGCTGCAGGGCGCATTGGCGAAAGCGGCGGCGGGCGCCGTCGAAACCGTCGACGAAATTCGCGTGGTCAATATCGCGCGCGCGTTGGATGCTTTGTCAGACGCAGGTTGGAATGTCGTAGGGCTCGCCGGCGAGGCGGCAACATCGCTAGAAACGGCATTAGATGATACAGCGCCGACGGCGATTGTGTTAGGCGCGGAAGGGACAGGACTTCGCCCCGCCGTCGCCTCCGCTTGCAGCCAGCTGGCGCGCATCCCGATCCGCGCTGACATGGAGAGTTTGAACGTCTCCAACGCCGGGGCGATCGCCGTCTACGAATTGGCCCGTTCGGCTTCCAACAAATAGCATATGTCAGCCAAACCTCTTGACGCAGCGCGCCTCGCATAGACGATGCAGCCGGGCGGACGTTGCGGACGTTTAACGCGGTGAGAAGGTGACATGCGGGGATTATCGATACTGTTCGCCTTGATCGCGCTCTTATCCGCGGCGGCTTATATTTGGTTTTCAAGCGAACCGGTCGAAACGGCGTCCGCAGACGCGCCCTTTGTGCCGGCCGACGCGCCGCCAATGACGGATTCGACATCGCCACCGCCCGTCCCCGCGCCGGCGGCGCCGGCCGCAGCCTCAGACGCCGGCGTTCCAGCGAACGCTATGATCACCGACAGCGATAATTTCGGCGCCGAAAGCTTGGAGTTTGACGCGCCTTTCGCGCCTGCGACGACAAACGCAGACTCGTCTAAAGCGTTGCGCCAGGACTTCCGCACTCGGCCGGTGGCCTATAACCGTCCACCTAGCACCATGGCGCTCAACCGACCGGTCGACATTTCGCTCGTTATCGACGCGACGCCGGAAGGCGCGCCCGTCACTGGCCTGGAAGGTTTTGAGGGCGAGATCATTGAACGGGACGTCGATTTGTCCGACGTGGTGGCGGCGCAATTGACGGGCCCCGCCTTTGAAATCATCCCGCTCAGCGTGAAACGTCAGAAGCTCTCGCCGAGAGCCCAAAACCGATGGCAGTGGCGGGTGACGCCGACGGAAACTGGCGAACATACGCTGATCCTGGAGATATTCGGCTACGCGCCAGGCGTTGAAGCCGCCGAACCACTGGACGCCTATCGCGACAAAATCGCCGTAGAAGTGCGCCAACTCGACCAATTGGTCTCATTCGCAAGAGAAAACGAGCCCGTCTTCGGCGCCCTCGCCGCCATCGCCGGCGTATTGTCTGCGCTCTTCGGCTTTATCCGTTGGCGTATGAGCCGAAAAACCTAGCCCAGCGCCGGGCTATTGGTCCTTGCCGCCAAAGCGGTCCGTCCATTCGGCGACTTGATCATCTTCGATCTTGGCGAACAAGACCGGCGGCGGCGTGATCTTCAAGCCATGCGGCAACGCATCCAGCAGGCCTGCATAGTCCGCGTCTGGCCAATTCCGATTGTCCTCTGGAACGCCGAGCGCGTCCAATACCGCTTTCGCGGCGCCAGGAATAATCGGCTGTGCGACGATTCCAAAAAGCGCAACCAAATTGAGACCGGTACGAACGCCGACGGCTGCGGCGTCGAGATCGGATTTGTATTTCACCCAGGGTTCCGCCCGCGTGAGATATTCATTGCCTGCGGCCCAAAGCGCGCGTGTCTCCGACGCCGCTTTGCGGAACTCCATCGCCTCATAACAGTCTGAGATCGCAGCGAGACGCGTTTTCAGCTCCTCCGCAATCCAGGCTTCATCCTCGCCCGATGCACCAGCGCTGGGTAATTCGCCGTCAAATTTGGAGGCGCAGTATTTGGTGATCCGATTGACGAAATTCCCAAGAACGTTGGCGAGGTCGGAATTGATCGCGGCCTGAAATCCCTCCCAGGTGAACGCCGCGTCGGCGCCCTCCGGCGCGTTCGCGATCAATTGCCAGCGCCAATAGTCAGCGGGCAGCAAATCCAACGCTTGGTCCATAAAGACGCCACGCTTTTGGCTGGTGGAGAATTTGCCGCCATACCAGGTCACCCAATTGAAGGCTTTGAGCTTATCGACGGTCTTCCAAGGTTCTCCGGAGCCGAAAATCGTGACTGGGAAACTAACCGTGTGGAAAGCGACATTGTCTTTGCCCATGAATTGAACATAGGAGACGTCGTCGGCGCCTTTGTCGGTCCGCCACCAGCGTTCCCACGCGGCGTCTTCCCGCCCGGTCGCCTGCGCCCATTCCACCGTTGCTCCGATATATTCGACCGGCGCGTCGAACCAAACGTAGAAAACTTTGTCTTCGAAACCCGGGCGCGGCGCGCCATCTTTCAGAACTTCGACGCCCCAAGACAAATCACGTGTAATCGCACGATCCTGCAGACCTTCATCCAACCATTTATAGGCGATTGACCGCGCCAATTGCGGCCAGTCTTCGGCCTCATCCACCCAATCGCGAATGCGGTCCTGCATCCTTTCCTGAAGGAGGAAGAGATGCCGCGTGTCGCGCACCTCAATGTTCTTGGAGCCAGACACCGCTGAGTAAGGCTCTTTCAGATCCACCGGATCCAATAAGCGTCCGCAATTGTCGCACTGGTCGCCGCGCGCTTTTTCATATCCGCAATGAGGGCAAATGCCTTCGACATAGCGATCAGGCAGGAACCGACCGTCATCGACGGAATAGACCTGTTTCGAGACCCGCTCTTCAATTAGTCCGGCGGCCTCCAACCGCTCCGCGAAATGCTGCGTTAGCTCGTGGTTCGGCGCGTTCGAAGATCGTCCAAACCAATCGAAGGATAAATCAAACCCCTCGCCTGCGGCCTTTTGAATCTCGTGCTGCGCGTCGCAATAATCCTGAACGCTGACGCCGGCTTCTTGTGCGGCGAGCTCCGCTGGGGTGCCGTGCTCGTCCGTCGCGCAGATATAAAGCACCTCATGGCCGCGCAGACGCTGAAACCGCGCATAGACGTCCGCCGGCAGCATGGATCCCGCGAGATTACCGAGATGCTTGATTCCATTGATGTAGGGCAGCGCGGACGTAATGAGGTAGCGGGCCATGTCTCTCGCCTGTTGGATTAAAAAGCGCTAGAAAACGCCACGCCCGATATCGGGGCGACGCGCTCGATCCGAGGTCATAGCGCGCGTTGGCAAGAATACAAACCAAATGACGAGCGGCTGATAAACATAGGCCGCCGGGAGGAGGACAGCTCATGCCTAAACTCGCTGGGGTGAATCTGGCGGGCGTGTTGCTCGCGACAATCGCCGCCTATTTCGTGGGATATATCTGGTACGGTTTGGTGTTCCAGCTGGACTGGCTGACCGAGATCATGCGCGTGCGGGGATTGTCCGCCGATCAATTGGCGACAATGGACGCAGCGGCGCTTGGCGAAGCGCTGGCCGCGACAAATCCGTCCGCCAATATGGGCCTCTATATGGGCTTTGGGTTCTTTCTGACGCTGTTGACCGTGTTTGTGTTGGCGATCGTACTGAAAGCGTTTGCGGCGACGGGCGTCGTCCAAAACTTAGGGCGCGCGGCCCTCGTTTGCGTTGGTTTCGCCATCCCGATGCTGGCGAACGACGTCGTCTACGGGCTGGAGCCTTTGAAACTCTTCTATATCGACGCCAGCTACGCTTTGGCCTCGTATTTGGTCCCAGCCTTGATCTTGTCGTTCTTCGATTAGCCCAGATCAGCATCCGCAGAGGCCATCACAAGGCGGACAACAGCGCGACGCGCCATGGGACGGTCCGCATCCGCTTCGCCGGCGGCTTCAAGCTCAACACGCACGGGCTCAAACCCAGCGTTCGCCAAAGCATCGGACGTCGCTTCCGCGCGCGCGAGCGACAATTCCTCATTCGCCGCCGCAGGACCAACCGAATCGGCGTGGCCGACAATCTCGATCTTTGCGATGGGGCAGGCTTTAGCGTCTTCCGCAAACCGTTCGAGCGAAGCCTCGCCGAACGCATCCAATGTCGCCTCGCCGGTGGCGAAGTAAAAAACCGCCTCGCGCGCTTCGCATGCAGGCGACGCGGCGGTTTCCGCCATCGCCGCCCCTGACATGCTTCCCACCAAAGCCAAAGCCGCAAAACCTGCTTTTAATCCAGACATTGTTCTGTTCCCGATCAGCCGTTTCCCGTTGTGTTGACGCGTAAGTTGCCGGAGGGCGACGGCGGCGATAGGGCGCGAATGTGGCGGAATGTGACGGACCAAAGGTCATTTGCAGGCCGTAAAACCGTTTGTAAGGCGCCGCCTCCCACCGCTAAGCTCGAAACGAGTCACTGCGCGCCCAGACCAGCATTGCGAGCCGACCTATGGATCAAGCACTTCAAATCTGGGCGTCGTTCGATGCTTTCTTGAACGGGATCGGCGCCTCCGCAGCATTCGGCTTGGGCGCAGGATCTATTGTGGCCATCGGCGTCTTGGGCAGACTGACCAGCGCGCTCTCAAAGTCCAAACGTCCACGTCGCGCCAGCAAACAAGCACCAGCAAACATGCCGGCGAGACCTGCGCCTAAATCCAGCCGATCTCATGTCGATCGCGCCGTCGCGGTGGAGCCGCCGCCGGCCAAGGCGCCGCCTATGCCCGTCGATCAGGCTCCGCCCCCTCCATCCGTAGAGCGCGTGCCCCCCGACGAATGGCGTCCGCCGATCGTCGACGCGGAACCGCCGATCGACTTCGAGGCGGACCCGTTTGCAGAAGAACATCGCGCCTGGCGATCCAAATCTGTCAGCGATGGCGGCACGGATAGCCTGCTAGAAGACGACGACGAGATAGAAGAGGATCTTAGCGATCTTGATTTCGCGGGCGCGACGCAAGCACGCGCGCCAGCGCCACCTCAACCGGCGCCGGCGCAGCCTGCGCCGTCGTTTGATGATCGGTCTTCGCCTAAATCCGTCTCCGTCGAAGCGCCAACCGAAAACGAAGGCGTTTCCGGGATCGGCATGGAAGATTTGGGCGACATGGACGATTTGGATTTGGACCTTGATCCAGATGAACACCTTATCGGCGCGCCAACCGATCCCGACGCGCTAAAGCCGGTGGATTGCACCGTGTTCGGCCCTTCCTCCGCCCGCATCGGCGAGGACATTTTGATCCAGGCCGTTCTGCATTTAACGGGCGCAGATGCCGACGCGCTGGACACCGCGCAAGCCGCCGACCCCGAAGCTGAACGACGCGTGGGGCGCACATTCGCGCAAGCGCTGGCTCCAGGACAAACCGTCACCGTCTCGCTGGACATTCCCGGCGCGGAAATCGAACCGCCCCGCGACTCTTGCGTTTGGCGCGGCGACACAGACACGCTTCAATTTACGGCGCGCTTTGACGAGGCCAGACCGGGCGGCTCGTCGCTCGCCAAGCTGCGCATTTCAGTTGACGGTTTGCCCGTCGCGTCGGCGATTTGGCGGATCGCAGTGTTGGACGCGAACACAGCCGATCCGGCGGAGGACGACGCCGCGCCTCTCAAAACAACACGCTATTCCAGCGCCTTCGTATCCTACGCCAGCGAAGATCGCGATGAGGTGCTCAAACGCGTTCAAACGCTAAAAACTCTGGGCGTTGAAGTGTTCGTCGACCTTCTCTCGCTTGACCCAGGTGAGCGCTGGGAACGCCAATTATATGAAAACATAGAGAAATCGGACGCATTCTTATTATTTTGGTCGCGCAATTCCGCCAAGTCCGAATGGGTCGAGAAAGAATGGCGCTACGCGTTGGAAAAAGCTGCGGAGCATGATCAGGGAACGCCGGAGATTAGGCCGATCATCCTCGAACGCTCGCCGCCTCCGCCCCCGCCAGAGCTGTCGACCCTGCACTTTCGCGATGCGCTGGCCTATCTGATCAAATCGCGCCAGATATAGGCGTCGCCGGATCCGGCGCGGAACAACGGCAATGCGCTTTACGTCTTGCGCCAGTCGCCGCCAATCGACTATCCCTGCGACCGAAGCCGGCTTAGCTCAGATGGTAGAGCGCCTGATTTGTAATCAGGATGTCGCGAGTTCGATTCTTGCAGCCGGCACCATTTTTGTTTCCGCCACGCCGCCGGCCAACCCATCACGCGGGCGCGGGCTCGAGGAAGGTTTTCTCGCCGGCGCCACACCTTCCGGCATTTGGGAAACACTCTTTTGCGGCGCGAATTGAAAGTTCTGAACAGCTTTTAATACACGCATTGTTGTTTAATCGACACACACGCCAAAGAATCCGCGATAACCTTTACAGAGGCCTTGCCCAAGTAGACAAATGGGCTATCGCTCTAATGGTATATCAATTAAAGGCGGCTCAAAGTTCGCCAAGCCGGGGAATATCAGTATGAAAAACGGAACTCTCCTAGCGGGCGCCGCCGTCATGGCGTTGAGCGCATTCTCCGCGCCAAGCGCTGCTGCGCAAGAAGCGTCCGAGGATGCGGAACTTAAACAAGACGTTGTGCTCGTGAAAGCGAGAAAGGTCGAGGAAGACATTCAGACTGTACCAGTTGCGGTTACCGTCTTCGACAGCGAAGCGCTTTTCGAGCGCGGCATCGCAGACATCGACGAATTGTCGAAGCTGACCCCGGGCTTCATCTTCGATACGCCTTTTGGACGTCAGTTCGACCGCCCCATTATCCGTGGTCAAGCGAACATTCTTGGCGATAGCGGCGTGTCCGTCTTCATCGACGGCGTGAACGTCACACAGTCGATCAGATCGTTGAACTTTGGCGACGTGCAGTCGATCGAGATCATCAAGGGCCCGCAATCGGCGCTATTCGGCCGTAATACCTATTCCGGCGCCATCAACATCACCTCGAAGCAACCAACGAATGAAGTCGAAGGTGATATCCGCGTAGAGGTGGGTTCGGAAGGTCTTGGACAATTTACCGGTAGCGTTAGCGGTCCGATCATCGACGATAAATTGTTCTATTCGCTGTCCGGTCGCTACTACACGTTTGACAGCGAATTTGACGTCAACAGCAATCTCAATCCCAGTGTCGGCAATGAGGAATCGAAAACGGTCTCTGGCGTGCTGCGGTACGAGCCGACCGACCAATGGGATATGACTTTGCGCGTCGCATACAATGCGGACGATGATGGACATTTTCCGATAGGCCTTCTTGGATTTGACGATTTGAACGTCAACGTGCCAGGCGGCTTTCAGGCCGGCGGCACACAACCGTTCTTCCGTGGGGAGGTGCCCACCCAAGCGCCGAACCCAAGCGGATCCTCCCAGCTTTCCGATACGTTGGGCGAAGGCGGCGGCCTAGAACGGGAAGAGTTTTTCATGGCCGCTAATTCAAATTTCGAGTTTGGCGGCGGTTACAATCTATTCACAACACTCGGTTATACGCGCGAGATCTTCCGGGACGAATTGGATAGCGACGGACAACCGGGCTCTTTCGCGACAGCGCACATCTTCGGTCCCTTCCCACTCGGACCACCCGGGTCTCCTTTCGGCGTGGGCTTGATACCGTTTGACTTTACGACCACCGACGACGACGAGCAGGAGACCTTTGTTGCAGAGGCCCGTATCGATTCACCGCAAGATCGCCGCCTCCGTTGGCGCTTGGGCGGCTATTATTTCAACAATGTCGATTTCCAAGACGATCTGGCGCAACGCTTTGCCGACCCGAGGTTCGAACAAGCCGCGCTAGACAGTTTCAACTCTGGACTTGCTGAGGTCGCTGCTGCGTTAGGACAACCCTTTGTTGTAGCGGTCCAACCGTTTGAATATGGGCCGAGCAATCCATCGACCACGCGAATTGAAAACGTGTCTGTCTTCGGGTCCGTCGGCTATGACTTTACCGATAGAGTAACCGGCACCGTCGAGTTGCGCTGGGCGAATGAGAGCATCAACCAGCGCGTTTTCGACACCGATACCGGCGACTTGCTGACGCTTGCCGACGGATCGGATTTCGACGTCGAAGAAGAATTCGACGCCGTGACGCCGCGTTTCACGCTCGACTATCAAGTAACAGACGACAATCTTCTTTACGCCAGCGTCGCAAATGGCACCAAGCCTGGCGGCTTCAACGGCGAGCAAGGCTTCGAATTCGGCTTTGGCGTCTTCGACGAAGAAGAAAGCTGGCAGTATGAGATCGGTTCGAAAAACTATCTCTTCGACAATCAATTGCTGTTGAACGGCGCAGCCTACTTTACCGAGCTTGAAGGCTATCAGCTGACTGAAAACCTCGCAGCCTTGGGAGCCAATTCCACGACCGGGTCGGTCACGGCGAACCTCGGCGAAGTTGAAATTTTCGGCATCGAGCTTGAAAGCGCGTACTCGCCCGCCGCCATTGAAGGTTTAACGGTTGGCGGCACTTACGCCTGGACAGATGCTGAGTTCACAGAGGGTCAAGAAGCAACCCAAGGCGCTGTCTTCGGCGACAGTGACCTGACAGGACAAACCATACCTCGCCAAGCCGAGCATCAAGCGTCATTTTTCCTCGACTATGAGACGGAACTACAGGAGAATTTCGACGCGTTGTTCTCATTGAGCGGAAATTATCTCTCCAGTCGCTTCGCCCAAGTACAAAACTTGGCGGAAACCGGGGACAGCTTCGAATTGGATGCGCGCGTAACGTTCACGTTGACCGATCGTATCAGCCTGGCGGTCTACGGCAAAAACCTGACGGACGAAGATGCCCCACTCGGCGTTTTGCGTTTCATCGATGCTTTGGGCGTGAACAGCTATACTCTTGCGGGACAGCCAATCCCAAGTGTGTTCGAGCTCGCCTCATCAGGCCAATCGCGTGGTTTCCAATACAACAATCGCCACGGAACACGTTGGGGCGCGATTTTGCGCTACCAATTCTAAAAAAACGTTCGCCGCACAGGCGCATGAAAACAACTTCACCAGGCGGGCGATTATTATCGCCCGCCTTTTTGTTTCCTTATCCGATCATGGACTTGCCTCCCCCCTTCTTCGCCTGCGACAGATGAGGCTTGATAATCATCGCCAGCGACGACACCGCCGAGCCAAAAAGGGCAGAGCCAAAGGGGACGACCATGACAGAGACCTTCAACCACAATGGCGTTGAATTGGACGCTCCAGGCCGAGGACGTATCTACGGGTCTATTCTTGAAACGATCGGAAACACGCCGTTAGTCCGCATTCCGCGCCTCTCCGCTGAAGAAGGGTTGGAGGCCGACCTACTCCTCAAGCTTGAATTCTTCAATCCGCTGGCGAGCGTGAAGGATCGCATCGCCATCGGCATGCTGAGCGCAATGGAAAAAGACGGCGTTCTGACGCCCGATACAGTGTTGATCGAGCCGACCTCCGGCAATACGGGCGTCGGCCTCGCCTTCGTCGCGGCGGCGCGCGGCTATCGCGTCATTCTGGTGATGCCCGAAAGCATGTCGATTGAACGACGCAAAATGTTGGCGCTGCTCGGCGCCGAGTTGGTTTTGACGCCCAAGGAAAAGGGTATGGGCGGCGCCATCGCCAAGGCGGCGGAGCTCTTGGATGAAACGCCTCATTCGTTAAGCCCCAGCCAATTCGACAATCAGGCCAACCCCGCTATTCACGAGGCGACGACCGCCGAAGAGATCTGGCGCGACACGGCCGGCGCCGTCGATGCAGTAGTGTCTGGGGTCGGCACGGGCGGAACGTTCACCGGCTGCGCGCGCGTGCTGAAGGCGAGAAAGCCGGACTTAAAAATGATCGCCGTCGAGCCGGAGGCAAGTCCCGTCTTATCCGGTGATCCGCCCGGCCCGCATATGATCCAAGGCATCGGCGCCGGCTTCGTCCCGGGCAATATGGACACATCCTTGATGGACGAAGCGATCAAGGTTTCGAACGACGACGCCTTTGCGGCGGCGCGGCGTTTGGCGCGATTAGAAGGCGTGCCTGTTGGCATCTCCTCCGGCGCAGCGCTCACGGCCGGGCTGCGCGTCGCTAGGCGCCCCGAGATGAAAGGACGGACAATCGTAACCATCATCCCCTCTTTCGCGGAAAGGTATCTTTCAACCGCATTGTTCGAGGGCTTGGGCTAACCGCTCAAACCGAGCGCAGTTTGCTAGAAACCAGCGATTTTCGGCGCGCGCCTTTAGGTTTATGCTCGCCTCTCGTTCAAAAAAGGAGGCCCAAATGGCTTATGTGGATGGGTACGTCGCTGCGGTGCGCGCCGCCGACAAAGACGACTACATTGTGCACGCCAAGGCGGCCGCAATTGTCTTTAAAGATCATGGCGCGACACGTGTCGTCGAGTGCTGGGGCGACGACGTGCCAAACGGCGAAATGACCTCCTTCCCTATGGCGGTGAAGAAGAAGGAGGATGAAGTTGTCGTCTTCGCTTGGGTCGAATGGCCGTCAAAAGAAGCGCGGGAAGCCGGAATGGCGAAGGCGATAGAGGATCCGCGCATGCAGCCGGATCAAAATCCGATGCCGCTCGACGGACAACGGCTCATCTATGGCAGCTTCCAAACGATCGTGGACACTTAAATATCGCCGTCGGGTGGATTGCGGCGGAATGATAGAAGCGGCGGCCCTCGACCACCGCTTCAAAACATCCGGCTTAAGCCCCTAAGACTTCCGGCAGGGCTTTGCAGAAGCGCTCGACGTCTTCCAGCTTGCCCATCGAAACGCGCGACCAATCGGAATAATCCATGTACTGGCCACGAATTGAGATCTTCTTTTCGGCCATAGCTTCTTGGACAGCGTTCGCTTCCTTGCCGGATTTGAAGTAGACAAAATTCGTTTGAGACGACAAAGCTTCAATTCCAAGCGTGTCGAGCGTCGCCATCACCATCTCCCGCCCTTCCACGATCTTGCTTTTGGAATAGTCGATAAATTCCATGTCGTTATAGCAGCCGATCGCCGCCGCGATGGAGGTCGAGGGTCCCCAGGACATCGTCGTGCCGCGGATTTTTTCAGCCGTTTCCGCCGATGAAATCGTATAGCCGACGCGGATGCCCGCCATGCCGTAGATCTTCGAGAAGGTGCGCGAGACGATCACGTCATCGCCAGCTTTAACCAGGTCGACGCAACTTTCAATCTCCGGCAGATCCGCCAATTCCATATACGCTTCGTCGACCAAAACCGTCGCCTTTTGCGCCATACGCTTGACGGCCGGCTTCATCACGCTTGCGGGCGTCACTAGGCCGGTCGGGTTGTTTGGATTGCATAATTGCACCAGGCCCGTCTCTTCGGTTACCGCTGCTTCGATCGCCGCGATATCGACTTCCATGCCGTCAGTCAGCGGAACACGTTGAATCTCCGCCATGCCCAGTCGACTGGCGTAGAGCGCTGTGGTGTCCCAGAACAATCGCGGCGCGACGATAGGCCCTTTCGGACCATATATGAGCGCGATCGCCGAGAGCGCTTCGCCGGACCCGGTGGTCAAAACGATTTGCTCCGGCTCCACGCCGTGCCGATCGGCGATCATTTTGGACAAGAGCATGACCGCTTCGAACGAGGTATAATATGCGCCTTTACTGGCGGCGTATTCGATCATTTTCAACGCAGACGGCGCCGGCCCATAGGGATTTTCATTGCGGGACAAGAGCGCGACGCCCTTTTTGGGACCTAGGAGATAGGGATCGGCGACGGCGGCTTCGGGCGGGAAGGCCGCCTCCGCCACAGCCGGCGCGGCGCCCGTCATCGCGCTGGTTCCCGTCGTCGTACATGCAGCGACACCGGCGGCCGAGGCGCCCAAGGCGCCCCGCAGCATTAGTCTTCGAGATACGTCAAAAGCCATCTTCCTGCTCCAATTGCTAAACCACAAACGAATCCCGCAACACCGTCAACGATGTTGCGACAAGATAAATTCCAAAAACGCGCTTCAGCATCACGCCGTCTAAACTGTGCGCGACTTTGGCGCCCAAGGGCGCCGTCAGAAACGACATGGCGGTAATGGCGGCGACGGCGAGAAAGTTCACATATCCTACCGATCCGTAGGGCAATGTGTCCTGCCCAAGACCGAGCAGAACAAAGCCAATGGCGCCGGGAATAGCGATTACGACTCCGAAACCAGCCGCCGTGGCGACCGCCTGATGAATGCTTCGCCCATGCGCCGTCATAACCAATATGGCGATTGTCCCGCCGCCAATGCCCAACAAGGCGGAAAAACCGCCAAGGAAGGTTGATATGCCGACCATTACCGGGCCATGCGGCATCTCAGTCGCCACTGGAGGTTTGCGCTGGAGAATGGGAAAAATGAAATGCAGGCCCAACAACAACACGCCGGCGGAAAAAACCCATTTCATCGACTGGCCGTCCATTAGACGCGCCAGACCCAGTCCGAACATTACGCCCATAATCAATCCCGGCGCCCATTCGCGAATGATTTTGAAGTCGACAGCGTCATGTTTGGCGTGCGCGCGAACGGAACTCAGCGACGTTATTATAATCGTGGCGAGAGACGTGCCGATCGCGACATGCGTCATGATCTCGCGTTCAACGCCAAAATAATTGAATACGAGCAACAGAGCCGGAACGACCACAAAGCCGCCGCCGATCCCGAACAACCCAGCGGCGAAGCCCGCCGCGAGGCCAGCGCTCATAAGCATGACAACCAGCCAAGCCAACTGAGTCGGATCGCTTTCCAGCCCGGTCATGCAAGCCTCTTAAGCCTGTCCGCGCTCGGGGTGATTTCATACATACTCGCAACTCACAGTTCTAAATCGGCGCGACGCATGTCTCCGCACGATTGTCGGGTTTGACGGTTTGACGTCGGCTTCGCCGCGTCAGCGGTAATGAGATGAGAAGCGTTCGGCGTATGCGTCTCTTAGCGACCATCTCTCCTTTGAGACGAGCCGCGCCAACCGAGAGCGCCAAACCGCGTTCGACTGCGAACTCGCTCCTTTTGGGCCTCGTTCAAATCCGCGTAAATCCGACATCGGCAAATTTGAGCCACGGTTTGCTCGTCGCTCGGAAGTTGCGCATCAAAATCGAGGATTGCGCGAAAGTTTGGCGTCAAGGCGTAATCTGGTCTGTAGATCGACAGCTAGTCGCGCCGCTCGTCGCCTTCTCCCAGCAAGACAGACACAGCGACAATATCATTTGCGATTTCCACCACGGATTTGTCTTGTCCTGTCGCCAGATCGCGCATCAATTCCAACGAGTCGGACTTGCCGTCGTCCAATGTGTTGGCGATGACCAGGACGTAGGCCGCGACGTCACGCAGCGGTTTGCCTTGCTGCATCGCCAAGCGCCTCATCGCATCAAACGCTTCAGCTTCGGCAAATCCGCGGCGCGCCATCAAGACGCCCTTGGCGCGCTCGATCACTTTGCGCGCCTCCAAATCGGCCTTTAGCTGCCGCACTTCATCGTGGAGGGATTGTACGAGCCGAAAACGTTCAATCGCGATTTTAACAAGCGGTTGTACGCGTTCCTGCGCCAGGCCTCGAACAACATACTCGCTGACGCCTATTCGAACGGCCTCACGGGCGAGCGCTTCATCGTCGTCCTCAACGAACATTACGATAGGCCTTGGGCATATCGCTAATGCTTCGCCCAAACGGTCCATCGCATTGACGCTTGGATTGCCGCAATCAACGATTACGATATCAGCGCTTGCTTTTGAGATGGCGTCAAACTCATCGTCATCGCCGACGACAGCGCCGTCGAATGACGCGTCAATGCGAATGACGTCAGCGTTAGACGGTAAACCTGATAAAATTGTATCCGCCCGACGCGCATCATTAACAACGAGCAGCACTGAAGCCGGCGACGGCAAATCCGGCGCAGATGCAACTTTCGTGTTAATCGCCACCGCTCGCGCCTCCAAACACGCTTCGCCTTATGCGACCTTTATTCCAACCCGAATTCATCATTCTTCGGAACGCGGGTGACCGCCATAGATAAGGTCCAAAATCCGCTTGAAATCGAATAAACACCGATCAGACGTGCGAAGGCTGGGCGGTTCGCCTAAGCCTTGATCAATCAGAAATGCTGAAATGCGTTTTTTGTCAGAGAGTCAAAACTTCAAATCGTCATTCGTTCTGACTGCGGGTTGCCGATTTTCTGCGCAAATAAGAATTCAACGCGCCCAATACTGATGCGTTTTGAATGATTACGCGCGATCGTCGAAACTCTACGCTCGCAAATTTCAAATTCGACGTCTGCTCTACAAACACGTTCAAAGACGAGCGGTCGCACATACGCCTTTTTTAAACAGGCTCAGTCGATGGTCGAAGATGATCGATCGACGAAGGAAGACGGTCCGTCAAACAGACCCATGCGACGCATAATCGGCGATTGAGCCGGACACCTCTTTAAAAAACAGCCGCCTGCGATTGCGGGCTCGGGGTCAATTGGCGCGCGATGTGAAGCTGCGCGGCCACTCAACTGGGGAATTACGCTATGAAAATTGCGTTGCACTCTCTTTTATCCACAACCGCCATCGCAGCGATTAGCTTGCTCGGGGAAAGCTTATCGGTCGCTAACGCTCAGGAGACGGCGGAGAGCGAAGCCACCATGGACACCGTCTTCGTCAGCGGACGACGAGTGTCGCAAGTCGACGAAGCCATCGGTCTTGATCAGGCCACAAACACGGTTGCGGTGACACGCGAGGAACTTTTGTCCGCGCCCGCGGGCATCTCCGGCCTAAAAATGCTGGAGACCCTGCCAGGCTTCAACGTGCAAACAGACGGCGCACTCGGCCTTTACGAATTCGGAAACTCTGTCACAACCCGCGCTTTCAGGCTGCAGCAGATTGGTTTCGTGCTCGACGGCATCCCCATGGGCCGCTCCGACCCATTCGGAGGCAGCCCAATTTTCCGCTATGTCGACAACGAGAATTTGGCGTCGGTCGTTGCATCGCCCGGCGCAGGCGATGTGTCGCTGCCCAGCTACAATTCCTTGGGACCAATTGTATCTTACAATTCGATCGCCCCTTCTGAAGAGGTCGGCGGTATCGCCTCTATATCAGGCGGCGATGACGATCTACTTCGGACATTTTTGAAACTCGAAACGGGTAAGATTGGGGGTTTTTCCGCCTATTTCAGCCGTTCGACGATCGACAGCGATCTTTGGCGCGGCGCCGGGACGATCGACCGCGAACACTTAGAGGGAAAAGCGCGGTATGAGTTTGATTCCGACACGTTTTTGGAGGCCAAGTTCGTCTACAACGACTTCTTCGACTTTGACTCGCCGTCCTTCAGCCGCGAGACCTACGAGTCCAGCACGCCGACGCTTGACGGCGATACCGGACGCGATCGCGGCTATATCGATTTCGTTCCAGACGGCTGTAATATCGGCGTAGAAACCCCCGTCGACTTCAATAATGACGGCGTGGTCGACGATGATGATTTCCAGCCCATCTCCGTCGGCGGGATCTGCACCCAATACTTCATCGATCGGGTCAATGTTCGCGAAGACGCGTTGTCGTCCTTGATGTTTGAAACCGACCTAATGGAAGACGTAACCATGAACGCCCTTATCTACTACGAGGATAAGGACGGTTTCGGCGTGTCACCGGACGGCTATTCGAACACGCTGGGCCGATACAATGACCAGATCGCGGTCGGATTAGACGTGACCCATCCGCGCGGCATTCAATACGGCCTGTCCACGGTCGGCGGCGATCGGAAGGGGGCAACCCTAGGCTTTACATGGGACATCGCCAATCACTCGATCGAGTTTGGCGGATGGTATGAAGAAGACAGCTATCGCCGCCAGCAATTGCGGCTGAACAAAACAGCCGGCAGCCCGGCCGGAGAGGTCATCTTCGATGAAGTCGCCTATTTCCGACGCGATTATGTCTCCACCCGTGAAGCGATCCAGTACTACGTCAAAGACACGATCAGCTTGATGAACGACAAACTGTCGGTGGAAGTCGGCTTTAAAGGCTTGGACGTTGATTACGAACTCGATGGCTTCCGTGACTTCAACGATTATGCGCGTCGAGGCGCAGGACCAAATGGCGAAACTCTGCCCGGGTTTGGGCCTCAAGTGGTCGGAGACACCTATACAGACGGCTTCTTGCCAATGATCGGCGCTGTCTACGACCTCAACAACACCGACCAGGTCTTCGCATCTTACTCGGAGAATTTTGCTTTGCCGCGAGAAGCGGACACGATTTTCGACGACGCGGTGGGCTTTGACGCACCGGCGCCGGAAGGTGAAGAATCGCAGAATTTCGAGATTGGTTTCCGAACCAACCGGCCGTCCTTCAATGGCGCGATTGCGGTCTTTTATACCTCCTTTGATAATCGCATCGTCACCGACAGCGTTCTCAACCCCGCTACCAACCAGCCTGAAACCTTCTCAGTCAATGCGGGGGAAACGACGGCCTATGGCTTTGAATTGTCAGGCGTCTATCAGCCGGACTTCTTCAATGATCAGGTCTACGCCGACTTCAATTTGACCTACAACAAAACTGAGCTGGAAGATGGTTTCGGGCCGAACCCAGCCGGCTCTCAACTCGCGGACGCGCCAGAATGGGTCTTCACCGGCGGCGTCACCTATGAGCCGACCGAATGGTTGGTCGCCAATATTTCGACGAAATACACAGGCGAGCGGTTCGCAGACTTCCAAGAAGCCGCCACACAGCCAGGCAATGAGATGGATTCTTATTTCCTATGGAGCGGCTATCTCGACCTCGGCGGGCCCAACAATTTCGGCCTGCCGGAAAATGTCAGCCTAAGGTTCAATGTCGACAATATCTTCGACGAGGACACGCTGGCCTTCACCTTCACGACGGCTGGAAACGGCAACGCGTTCTATCGACCGCTTAACCCAAGAACCTTCCAGGCGACCGCGACGGTGCAATTCTAAGATAACCCTAACCCCATGCAAATAACTGGGCCGCGTCGCAAATCTGCGATGCGGCCCCTTTTTTTGGGGAATAGCGTCCAAACCCTAGCGCTTCGCGCGGAGTGGAAGTCTCCCTGGCGCATGGCCGACCAAGCTGGCGTGCAGCACATCATACGGGCTTGACGTTTGGCGCGCGGCGCACGAAAAGAACGGCCCGGCGCGGGTATAGCACAACGGTAGTGCAGCAGCCTTCCAAGCTGAGGATCTCGGTTCGATTCCGTGTACCCGCTCCAATAAACAACCTCGTTCGAAGGTCGCCGCCTCCACTCGCGTAAAACGCCGAAAACTCCACACACCATTAGTAGAACACGTCTATGGCTCCTGATCCTGCGCTCGCCACTCAATTTATGCTGAAAGCGACCTGCCCGGCGCGCAGCGGCATTGTCGCCGGCGTGACAAGTTTTTTGTCGGATCGCGGCTGTTATCTCAGCGAATTGGCGCAATACGACGATCCGGATACGCGCCGCTTCTTTATGCGCACGGTCGGCCGGATCGATAATCCTGACATTACGCTTCCCGAGATACGCGGCCAATTTCACGATGTAGCCGCTAAGTTCGACATGCAATGGCAATTGAACGAAGCGACGCGGCCAGTGCGCGTCCTTTTGATGGTCAGCAAATTCGATCATTGCCTCACCGACCTTTTGTATCGCCGCCGTAAGGGCGAACTGAACATGGACGTCACGGCGATCGTCTCCAATCATCCGGACGCCGAAGCGATCGCCACGCGCGAAGGCGTGCGGTTCGAGCATTTGCCGGTGACCAAGGAGAACAAAACGGAGCAGGAAGCCGCATTGATGCGGATCATTGAGGAGACCGACACCGAATTGGTGGTCCTCGCGCGCTATATGCAGATTTTGAGCAATGATCTGTGTCAGAAGCTCGAAGGGCGGGCGAT
>JBCCMB010000043.1:0-19600 GCA_039026555.1 Pseudomonadota bacterium | reverse complement strand
TGCGGATTGGGCGGCCGAGCGGCAGCCGGATGTCAGATTGTTCGCCGACGATCTACGCGACAGCGTGGGCGCTGGCAGGATTGTGCGCGATGGTGAAGATTGGGCGATCACATTCCGTCATCGCATTTCGTCCAATGACGGGCCTGTCGACGCGATGGTGTCGCAGCGCATGACGGGCGGGCTGAAGCTTGATCCAAACACCGGCGCCTTGTCACGTTTAGACTACCGCATTGTCGAACCGTTTCAGACGCCGGAAGGCGCGATGGTGGATCAGTATCGCCAAACCTACGCGTTCGGTCATTCGCAGCGATGGGACGTGACCTATGTCGCGGGGTACCATCTCACCGCATCTGGCGGGCGCTTTGGTTTT
Source organism: Pseudomonadota bacterium (assembly GCA_039026555.1). Lineage (GTDB taxonomy): Bacteria > Pseudomonadota > Alphaproteobacteria > Caulobacterales > Hyphomonadaceae > JBCCMB01. The sequence goes on along the minus strand of JBCCMB010000043.1, from coordinate 19,230 downwards.
CGCGACAGTCGCACTTTGCGGGTCTCTATCACTGACGTCGCGTTTTCCTTCGCCACCGACGCCGGCCAAGATTTGGCGTCGAAATCAAACTCCGCGCCGCTCTATTCCTATCGCAGGGCTGACCGGCCTTAAGAGTCGCCCTACATCAGGGGTATGGCCCTGCATATGATTAAACTCTGCGTCGGCGCAGAGACGATTGAGGATCTTATCCATTGGCAAGAACGCGTGATGCTGATGCGCGCGGCGGATGGTCTCGAGCCGCATCCTGTCCATGAAACGCGTATGACGCCCAAGCGCGCGGAAGAGCTGGAAGATGGCGGGTCGCTTTATTGGGTGATCAAGCACAAAATCCGTGTCCGCCAGCGCATTTTGCAGGTGGAGCGCGTGGAGGAGGAGGGCGCGCGGCCCTACTGCGTCATCCATTTGGACCCTGAATTGGTGAAGACGCACATCAAACCTAAGCGTCCGTTCCAAGGCTGGCGCTATTTGCAGCCGAAGGACGCGCCGCCGGATCTGGAAGCGCGCCATGGCCCGTTGAAAGGCGGCTCGGAGGCTTTGGAGACGGCGCTCAAAGAAGCAGGGGTTTGGTAGGTATGCGCGCCAGATTAATCGTCCGCTGGCCGTAAAATCGGAAAATTATCGATCAAACGCGTATCGCCAATTCGTGCGGCGGCGAGCAGGCGGCCCGCTTCGCCCGCCGGTGCGGGGCCGTCTTCCCATTCGACCAGCGTATCCGCGTTGCAGGCGGAGACGTAGTCGACGGAGCCGAAGCCCGCATCGATGATGGCGAGTTCCGCGCGGTCGCGTGCGTCGGCGACCCGAGCCCCGCTTTCAATCTCCGACACGGCGCGCGTTAGGGCCTGGGCGAATATGCTGGCGCGCGCGCGTTCTTCATCTGTCAGATAAGCGTTGCGCGAGGACATCGCTAACCCGTCCGCCTCGCGCACTGTCGGCGCGCCGATAACTTTGACGGGAAGGCCGAAATCTTCCGTCATGCGCTGGATGATACGCAATTGCTGATAATCCTTCTCGCCAAAGACGGCGACGTCCGGCGACACATGCGCGAAGAGCCGCGAGACGATGGTCGCCACGCCTTCAAAGAAATGCGGGCGAAAGGCGCCGTCCAAAACGCTGGAAAGGCCTTCAACGCGAACCCGCGTGCTGTCGCCCGGCGGGTACATGTCCTCAACGCCGGGACAATAGGCTAATGCGGCGCCGGCGGTTTTTAGCTGTTTGAGATCAGAGGTCTCGGCGCGCGGATAGGTGTCATAGTCCTCGCCTGGGGCAAATTGCGTGGGGTTTACGAAGATAGAAACCACAGCAAGATCCGCGTGTTCCAGGGCGGTTTGCACGAGCGACAAATGACCATCGTGAAGCGCGCCCATTGTCGGTACGAATCCGATAGTATGACCCTCGCCGCGCCGTTCTTGTATCCAGGCGCGGATCTCTTCGCGTGATCGCGCGACCGGCGCCAATGTCTTAAGAGGCATCGTTCAGTGGTTTCCCTATTAAATCCCTGTAACGACGAAGGATTAGGCGCGGTGCTAGGCGCGATATCGGCGAAAATCAATCTTGTGTTAACCCGCTCAACGGATTTTCAACGTCATGACGCATCGTTTCCTTAATCTTCTTCGCGTGACGGCTTGTTCAGTCGCAGCGATCGCCATGACGGCGTGCGCGCGTTTCACCGCTCCGTCCGACCTCCTTGCATCTGGCGAGCCAAAGCGCGCCGATGCGCCGGACGACGCGCCCGCGAAGCCGACATTAAGAGGGTTGCAAGAAGCTGATAACGCGCGGCTCGCAATGCTGGAAAGCGACATTCAAACGCTCAATGCGGAAATCGCCGATCTGCGTGCGGCGCTCGATTTGATGGGCCCATTCGATGATATCGCGGCGGGCGCTCAGGATCTGGTCGATCCTCAGCCGATGACGGATTTGAGCGCTGGACAAGGCGCAATCGATTTGTCTGAAATTTATGCGCCGGCGCCGAAGCTGAAACGCGGCCATAGCCTGTTCCATTCCGTAGAATTGGCGGTTTATCCGACGGTTTCCGCCGCCAAGGCTGATTGGGCGCGACTGACCTCGGAAATCGATCTATCCGGCCTATCGCCAAGATTTTTGGACGACGATAATCAACGCGTGCGTTTGTCGGCCGGTCCGGTGATGAGCGCGATCGCGGCGGAAGCGCTCTGTGCGGATCTTAGCGCTCGAGCAGGTGCATGCGCGCCGTCCGATCAATGGGGAGCCATTCATTAATGCCAGACGGAAACATGGCCGCTGACACGCCGTTCGCTGAACCGAAAGAGGCGCAACAAGACGATGCGCGCCTCGCGCACGTCATTGTGGTTGGCAATGAAAAGGGCGGCGCGGGAAAATCCACGGTAGCCATGCATTTATCCGTCGCCCTGATGCGGATGGGTAAAACCGTCGGCGTTTTGGATCTGGATGTCCGTCAGCGCAGTTTTTCCCGCTATTTGGAAAACCGAAATCGTTGGATCGCCAGCACGGGCGCGCCCTTGCCGCTGCCGGAGACCATTCGCATTGACGCCAGCCAGGCGCGCGATCTAGACGCCGCTGAAATTGAAGAGGCGGATCGTTTCGATGAAAGCGTGAAGCGTTTGTCTAAGACATGCGATTTCATTCTGGTCGACAGCCCGGGCGGCGACACGTTTTTGTCCCGCAAAGCCCATTCGGCCGCGGATTCGCTCGTGACGCCGCTCAATGACAGCTTTGTCGACTTTGATTTGCTGGGGGACGTAAACCCGCAAACGCTAGAGGTTGTGCGGCCGAGCTTTTACGCCGAATTGGTCTGGGATTGCCGTAAGAAAAAAGCGCAGGCCAGCCGCAAGCCGATCGATTGGATCGTGATGCGCAATCGCATGTCGCCGCTGGATGCGCGCAACAAGCAGCGCGTTGGCGAGGCCTTGGACAATCTTGCTAGACGCATTGGTTTCCGCATCGCGCCGGGGCTTTCAGAACGCGTCATTTATCGCGAATTATTCCCGATGGGGCTGACATTGCTCGATTTGACAGAGGCCGGCTCCAATGTCGCCTTCACCATGAGCCATGTGGCCGCGCGCCAGGAAATTCGCGATCTTATGATCGTGTTGAAGCTGCCTGGCCTTGAAGGCAAAGAGCTCAACTTTTAGCGATCCGCTCTGGATAATTTCGCGGCTTCCTGCCAATTGGGCCTCCAACTGGACTAGGATTTCGTTTTGGCGGCGCGGAACACCCCACACCACATTGATGTTCTCATTATCGGGGCGGGTGCAGCCGGCTTGTTCTGCGGCGCTGAGGCGGGGCGTCGCGGGCGAAATTGTCTTGTTATTGATCACGCAGCGAAGCCTGCGGAAAAAGTGCGCATCTCCGGCGGTGGGCGCTGTAATTTCACGAACATCTATACGGATGCGTCGAAATTCATCTCAGACAACCCGCATTTCGCGAAATCTGCACTGGCCCGATACACGCCGGATGATTTCCTCGATCTGCTGCGTAAGCACGACGTCACCTGGCATGAAAAAACGCTTGGCCAATTGTTCTGCGACAGTCGCTCGCAAACGATCATCCAGATGTTGTTGGACGAATTGGCGGCGGGGGGCGGCCGATTGCAATTGGGCGTTTCGGTCTCAGAAATCGCCCAAGCGGGGGACAAGTATCGCATTGAAACGTCCGAAGGCGCTTATCTTGCCGAAAGTCTGGTGATCGCGACGGGCGGTCTCTCCATTCCAAAGATGGGCGCGACGGGGTTCGCCTATGACGTCGCGCAGCAATTCGGCCATGAGATCATTGAACCTCGCCCGGCGCTTGTCCCGTTTGTGTTCTCGGGCGCGGACAAGGAAGATTTCGCAAGCTTATCGGGGGTTGCGTGTTTCGTGCGAGCGATGGCTGGGCCGGCGGTGTTTGACGAGGCCATGTTGTTTACCCATCGCGGCCTATCTGGTCCCGCAATTCTTCAGGTCTCTTCTTATTGGACGGAAGGCGAGCATGTTACCCTCAATCTGTTCGCTGGGGACGCGGGCGACGACCTTCTCAAAGCGGATAAGGCCGCCCATCCCAAGCGGACGGTTGGCGCGTCGCTGGAGGCGCGATTGCCGAAGCGCCTTGTCGCGCTCCTCGGTCAGCGCGGCATGGCGCCAGTGGATAAGAAGCTCGCAGATATGTCTCACGAGGCCTTAGAGCGCGCCGGAGCGGCCATGAGCCAGTGGCGCTTAAAACCCAGCGGAACGGAAGGCTGGCGTACGGCGGAGGTCACGGCGGGTGGTGTGGCGACGCATGGTTTGTCGTCAAAAACACTGGAAAGCCGCCACGCGCCCGGTCTTTATTTCATCGGCGAATGCGTCGATGTCACCGGATGGCTGGGCGGGTATAATTTCCAATGGGCATGGGCGAGCGCAGCGGCCGCCGGTGCGGTCGTCTAGGATTAGTTCTGCGCTGAGCCCTGCTCGGCGATCTCGCGATACTGAGCCGCATTGAGTTCATCCGTCGACATGTTTTGGATCTCATTAAACGCGATGCGCGCGCGTAAAGGCGGCGCTTCGCGCTGAGCTTTGGCCTCTAACACGTCGAATGCAGCCTCTAGCAAATCCGTCACATGCTTGTTGCGCGACTTTGATGTGGCGCCCCCAAGCATGATGGCGATGACGCGTCGTCCATCGCGTTCCGCCGAGGCCATCAAATTAAAGCCGGACGCGCGCGTGTAGCCGGTTTTGATGCCGTCCACGCCGCGAACCTCGCCGAGCAGCGCGTTGTGGTTCTCGTAATGCGCGCCGCGATACACAAAATCCTGGGTCGCGAAGTAATCGTAGTAATCTGCATGGTTCAGCAAAATTGTTTCGGCCAGTTTGGCCAAATCGCGCGCGGTCGACGTTTGGTTGGCGTCAGGCAGTCCCGACGCATTTGTAAAGCGCGTATCTTCCAGGCCGAGCGCTCGGGCTTTGGCGGTCATCAAAGCGGCGAAGCGCGATTCGGTGCCGCCCAAGCGTTCCGCGATGACGACAGCGATGTCGTTCGCCGATTTTGTGATGAGCGCATTAATGGCCGCTTCGACGGTAATTTTTGAACCTGGCCGCAGGGCGAGTTTTGAAGGCTGTTGCGCGGCGGCCGTTTTGGAAACAGTTAGCTCGTCCGACAGCATGAGATCGCCCGCTTCAAGCGCGTCGAACACCATGTAAAGCGTCATCACCTTGGTTAATGACGCCGGAAACCGCGCCGCATCCGCGTAGCGGGCGTGAAGAATTTCCGCGCTGTCCACATCTACGACAATTGAGGCGTATTTGTTCTGCCGTTCCGCCAACGCCGGAGAGATGGAAACGCCTAAAATCACCGCAGCGGCGGCGATCCGCGTCAATGCTTTTCCAAACGCCTGGGATGAAGCGACAGGTCTCACGGCGCATTTCTCTCCGGGTAAAGCCAGATTTAAATTGATGCCTAAAGATTCCGCCTTCATGCTTTCATTAGTATTAATGAAGCGGCTTTTCCGGCTGGCTGCGCTTAGCGGCGGCCGCGACCAAATGACGTCCATGGGAGGCGGCGAGCATGTTGGATTTTGAAGGATTTAAACGCAGCCGACGGCCGAATAATTATCTGCTCGCGCCGCCAAATGTCCGCACGGATGGCGTGGATGGGCCGGGGCCGGAATTCAGCGTGTCGCCCGAAACGTTGAAATCAGCATTGATCGACGTGTTGAAATCCGAACCGCGCATGCAGATCTTACAGGATGAGGGGCTCGCCCTGGAAGTCGTCCAACGTTCCGCGCTGATGCGGTTTCCCGATTTCATATCGATTCGTATTTACCCGTCCGAAGCGGGCGGAGCGAGTTTGGCGATCTACTCACGAGCAAAATATGGATATCGAGATTTCGGCGTGAATCAAAAACGCGTCGAAAATTGGATGGCGGCGCTCAAAAAAGCAGCGGAAGCAGCTTCATGATCGGCGCAGATGCTCCTTGGCCCTTTCATCCGAGCGCCATATTCATATCTAATGGTAACAACACTAGGGCGAACCGGCGTTTGGCCGGCCGTCCGCAACCGCAGAATTCGTATTTCTTGAGAATGTCAGACGAACGCTCCCCTTCAGACGCCGACGGAAACACCGGTGTCGCCACTCGGACCAAACCGAAGACCAAAAAGCCTTCGATGTACCGGGTATTGATCTTGAATGACGACTACACCCCCATGGAGTTCGTTGTTCTGGTTTTGGAGCATTTTTTCAATAAGTCCCGAGAGGAGGCGACTCAGATCATGCTGCATGTCCACAATCATGGCGTGGGTGTTTGTGGCGTGTATACGTATGAAGTCGCCGAAACGAAGGTCGCCCAAGTTTTGGATCTCGCGCGGCGAAGCGAACACCCGCTTCAATGCACGATGGAACGCGAGGATTAGAGGAACGCCATGCCGTCACTGACCCCCAGTCTGGAACGCGCTTTGGAAAAGGCGCTCCATCTCGCCTCAGAGCGCAAGCATGAATACGCCACGCTCGAGCATTTATTGCTCGCGTTAACGGATGACGATGACGCGTCCGAAGTGATGGAGGCGTGCAAACTGGACGTGGATAAGCTACGCCGCGAACTCGGCGATTATCTCGATGAGGAATTGTCCAGCCTCGTGGTGGATGATGACGAGCAAGTGCATCCGACGGCTGCGTTTCAACGGGTCGTCCAGCGCGCCGTCTTGCACGTGGAAAGCTCCGGCCGCGATCAAGTGACGGGCGCCAATGTGCTCGTCTCGATCTTCGCCGAGCGGGAAAGCCACGCCGCCTACTTCCTGCAAGAACAGGATATGACGCGCTATGACGCGGTGAACTACATTTCGCATGGTGTCGCCAAAAAGAGCGGCATGTCCAAGCCGCGCTCGCCGGAAGGACAGGGCGAAAAAGCGGATGAACCGAACAACAAATCGGTCGGCGAGGCGCTTCAGGCTTACTGTGTCGACCTCAATGACAAAGCGCGTTCCGGTAAAACCGATCCGCTCATCGGCCGCACGCCGGAAGTGGAGCGCTGCATCCAAGTGCTTTGCCGCCGCCGAAAGAACAATCCGTTGCTCGTCGGCGATCCCGGCGTTGGTAAAACGGCGATCGCTGAAGGATTGGCGAAAATCATCGTTGATGGCGATGCGCCGGCCATTTTGGAAGATGCGGTCATCTATTCGCTCGATATGGGCGCGCTGCTCGCCGGCACGCGGTATCGCGGCGATTTTGAAGAACGCTTAAAAGCGGTTGTGAAGGAATTGGAAGAGCAGCCCAAAGCGGTCTTGTTCATCGATGAAATCCACACCGTGATAGGCGCGGGCGCGACGTCTGGCGGGGCAATGGATGCATCCAATTTGCTCAAACCCGCTTTGCAGAACGGACAACTCCGTTGCATGGGCTCGACGACCTATAAAGAATATCGCCAGCATTTCGAGAAGGACCGGGCGTTGGCGCGCCGGTTCCAGAAGATCGACGTGTCCGAGCCAAGCGTGTCCGACAGCGTGAAAATCCTTCAGGGATTGAAACCCTATTTCGAAGATTTCCACGGCCTGAAATACACCAATGAAGCGGTGAAATCGGCGGTTGAACTGTCATCTCGCTATATCACCGACCGGAAATTGCCGGATAAGGCGATCGACGTGATCGATGAGGCAGGCGCCAGCCAATGGCTGTTGCCCGAATCCAAGCGCCGCAAGCAAATCGGTGTCAAAGAGATTGAGAATGTCGTGTCCAAAATGGCGCGTATTCCATCAAAACAGGTCAACAAGTCGGATCAAGAGGCCCTCAGAAGCCTCAAAACCGATCTCAAACGCGTGGTCTACGGCCAAGACAGCGCGATCGACGCCCTGTCGTCCGCTATAAAGCTGGCGCGCGCGGGCTTGCGCGATCCGAACAAGCCGATCGGGTCTTATCTTTTCTCCGGCCCCACCGGCGTCGGCAAGACCGAGGTCGCCCGGCAGCTCGCTTCGATCATGGGCGTGGAATTGCTGCGCTTCGACATGTCGGAATACATGGAGCGCCATACGGTCTCCCGTTTGATCGGAGCGCCTCCAGGCTATGTTGGATACGACCAGGGCGGCCTTTTGACCGATGGCGTCGATCAGCATCCGCATTGCGTGCTCTTGCTCGATGAGATCGAAAAAGCGCACCCGGAATTGTTCAACATTCTGCTTCAGGTGATGGACAATGGCGCTTTGACCGATGCGAACGGCAAGAAAGTCGACTTTAGGAATGTGATCCTGATCATGACGACGAATGCAGGCGCCTCCGACGCCGCCAAAGAAAGCATCGGTTTTGGCCGCGGCAAGCGCGAAGGCGAGGATGAAGAAGCGATCAAGCGCCTCTTCACGCCTGAATTCCGCAACCGCTTGGACGCCACCATCCCGTTTGCGGCGCTAACGCCGGAGATTATCGAGTTGGTGGTCGACAAATTCGTGCTTCAGCTGGAAGGCCAATTGGCGGATCGCAACGTCACCATCGCCTTGTCGCCGGCGGCGCGGGCATGGCTGGCCGAGCGCGGTCACGATGAAGCCTTTGGCGCGCGTCCCTTGGGCCGCGTCATTCAGGAACATGTGAAGAAGCCGATGGCGGACGAATTGCTATTCGGCTCGCTCAAGAAGGGCGGCTCGGTCAAAATCGATATCGATAAGAAGGATAAAGACAAATTGTCCTTCACCTATATCGAGGACAAAAAGCCGGTCAAAAAGCCGCCGGAGCCCGAGCTCGCCGACTAGGGCGCGTATCGAAAACTAAGCAAAGGCGCGGACGGCTATGTGTCGTCCGCGCTTTTCGTTTGTCCGCCGCGTTGGTTAATGCGTTCGGGTGAGTTTCACCGCCCGCGCAACCGGTTCAGCAAGCTTTTTTTGCCATTCTGTCGCCCGAGTTTCTGTTAAGGGGCCACGGATGTCGGCTTTTGAACGCCTGCGCCGAGACGAAAAGGGCGGGGTGGCGGTCTTCATGATGATCTTGCTGATCCCGCTCATGGGCGTGGTCGGCATGTCTATTGATGTACTGCGAATGGCCTCCGAGCGCGGGCACGTCCAAGACGCGTTGGATGCTGCGGCCCTGGCGGGCGCCAAGACGATGCAAACCGAGGGCGCTGGCGACGATGTGTCGGATGCGATCTACACGGTGTTCGAGCAAAACATGTCCGGCGCCTATGACGATCTGGACTGCGAGCCGCTCGCCATCACACAAAGCCTCGCGGACGGCGAGGTCGAGGTGAATATCTCCTGCACAATCCCGGCGACGATATCGGCCGTGGTGGGGCATGACGCCTTCACCTTCAACGAGGCTGCGAAAGTCGCGTTTGGCGTCAACAAACTTGAAGTCGCGTTCATGTTCGATGTCTCCGGGTCGATGTCGGGCGACAAGCTGGAAGACCTTAAAGACGCCGCGGACGGCGCGTTGGACGTTTTGTTCGATCTGCCCGTCGCCGCCGAGGGCGATGTTCGCGTGTCGATGAACTCCTACTCCACAGCCTTGAATGTCGGCGAGTATTTTGAAGACGTGACCGGCGAGGATGAAACCCATGAAGTGACGTTTGATCTGCCGAACACGTCGGAAATTACGGGCGTTGTGACCAACACCTGCGTTTCCGAGCGGACCGGCAGTCACGCGTTTACCGATGAAGAGCCCGCGAATGGCCGCTGGATCGGGTCTGACGCCCCGTATTGTCCGCTGACCAGCGTCGTACCCCTTACATCTGATCGGGTCGTGCTCGATGATATGATTGAGGATCTGTCCGTCGCCACGGCGCCGCCCGTTCTCAGTCCGCAGACGGCGTGGACCGCCGGGCAATTGGGCGTCGCGTGGACCTGGTACACGTTGTCGCCGGAATGGACGGGGATTTGGCCTAACGGGTCGGATCCTGAGCCCTATGACACGGAAGACCTCGCCAAAGTCGCCATCCTGATGACCGACGGTCAGTTCAATACGGTTTACGATGAGGACACCGGCTCCTCGTCCGAACAAGCGATAGAGATGTGCGACGCCATGAAGGGCGCTGGAGTTCTTGTCTTTGCGGTGGCGTTTGAGGCGCCGTCCTCCGCTGAGAACACGTTGCGCGATTGTTCCTCGGGGAGTGATTACTTCTTCGACGCCGATAATGGCGCGGAGCTGGAAGAAGCTTACCAGCTCATCGCCGTGCGCATCTCTGATTTACGCGTGTCTAGTTAGAGGAGGCGGGTCATGCTCGCACTTCGTATTTTCGCCCTTTATTTCCTTTTGACATTGGTGCTTTGCTCCATCGTCTTACTAGTGGATTTCGGTGTTTACATTCTCCTGGCGCTGCTGTGCGCGACGGTGCTGACGTTGAAAGCGCTATTTGTTGATTACATGCGAAAGCGCACGGCGCCGCGCGACGCACCTGCCGAAACTGACGCCGCCGAGGCCTAGAGCGCCGCGACAATCTTGCCGGCGATCGCTTGGAGTTCGTCCATATCGGCCATCTCCCCTGCGCCATGGCCGCGTAAGCCTTCGCCTTCTTGGCGTGGAATAATGTGAAAATGCAGGTGGAAAACGGTTTGGCCGGCCGCCGAGCCGTTAAACTGCGTGATGACAACGCCGTCGGGCTTTAGCGCCGTCTCCACTGCTTTGGCGATCTTCTGCACGCGCTCCATATAAGGACCGATTTTCTCGACTGACAGCTCCAAGAAATTGCGCGCCGTCACGGCCTTGGGGATCACCAATGTATGTCCGGGCGATTGGGGAAACACGTCCATAAAGGCGAGCGCCAAATCGTCCTCATAGACTTTTACGCACGGCATTTCCTCGCGCAGTATCTTCGCGAAAACATTGTCCGGATCGTAGGTTCCGTGGAGGCTCATGCGCGGGGTGCTCCCTATGGGTCGCTCTTCTTAAACGGCGTTCGGTCGTTCAGGAACGCCATGTCTTGGCTGACGGCGTTGCGTTCTTGCGTCAAATAATGCGCGATGGCGTCGCGAAAGCCGTCATGCGCGATCCAATGGGCGGAGTAAGTCGCCGCCGGCGCATAGCCTCTCGCCAACTTATGTCCGCCCTGAGCGCCGGCCTCGACGCGCTTAAGTCCGTTTGCGATGGCGAAATCGATCGCCTGGTAATAACAGGTCTCAAAATGCAGGCAGGGCCGCTCTTCTGCGCGCCCCCAATAGCGGCCATATAAAGCTTCCGAGCCAATCAAATTCATTGCGCCTGCGATGGGGCGGTCGCCGTCATAGGCCAGGATAAGCAGAATTTTGTCCGCCATGCGCTCGGACAGAAGGGAAAAGGCGTCGCGCGTGAGATAAGGCGTGCCCCATTTCCTGTCGCCCGTATCCATGTAGAAACGGAAAAAGACATCCCAATGCGTCTCGGTGAGTTGGTCGCCGGTCAGGTGTTCGAACCGCACGCCGTCTTGCGCCGCAGCGCGTTCCTTTTTGAGGTTTTTGCGTTTGCGCGAGGCGAGTGCGGCCAGGAAATCGTCAAAGCTCTCATACCCGTTATTGAACCAGTGGAATTGCTGGTCCTGCCGGATGAGAAGGCCTAGCGCATCCAGATGCGCGCGTTCAAACTCGTCGATGAAATTGATATGCAGGGAGGACAAATCGTTCGTGTCCGCCAATTTCACGGCCGCCGCCAGCACGGCGTCCTTCACTTCTTGCGCGTGCGGCCCCGTTGCGAGGCGACGGCGACCGGCGACGGGGGTGAAAGGAATGGCCGAGACGAGTTTGGGATAGTATCTCCCGCCAGCCCGCTCCAACGCATCCGCCCAGGCATAGTCGAACACAAACTCGCCGCGCGAATGATTTTTAACGTAGAGCGGCAAGGCGCCGACCAGCTTGCCCGCTTCATCATGCGCCAAGACGTGATGCGGCGCCCAACCGGTTTCCGGCGTGGCGGATCCTGACGCTTCCATCGCCTCAAGAAAATCCCAATCCAAAAAGGGGTCGTAGGGCGCGTCGCTGGGGTTTGCGATTGCGTTCCACGCCGTGCGGTCGACCTCTGCAAGGCCGTTGGCGACAGTGAGTTCAAAGGCTGGGGATGATGCATCCATAATCTATACTTTGGCGTCTCAAACGCACATGTAAATGCGCAATATGCGCCGCAGCCTTCTTGTCCCGCGCCCGCCTGGAGTTCAACGAAGCGCGCAAGGTGCAACGCGCTCGAAAATCGGCGCCGCGACGCGATGTCCGGCCGGTGATAACGCGTCGAGCGCAGCCGGTGTGTCTATGGTCCAGGACACCATGGGCATTTGCGTATCTAACGCGGTTATCAGCGAATAGTGCGGTCCCAAAAAATCACAGCCGAGCGATTTTGCGATACTGATACGATCCTCCAATACATCTTGCGTTCTATCGCTTTGAGGGGCGATCAACAGACCAATTGGACAGTCAATTTCGGCATCGATCGCCGCAGCTAAAGCCTCGTCCGTGAAGCTCATAATCGCCGCTGCACCGGAATGGTGCTTCAGATCCTCGGCGACCGCTTCGACGAGCGCGTCTGGCGACCCGGCGTCGGCTTTAAGCTCAATGAGGATAGGGGCCGCATCGCCAATCAGCGTCAGCGCGTCGCGCAGGCGCGGCAGGGGCTCGCCGCCTGGAAGTTTGAGCTTGACCAGTTCGTGCGCGGTCCGCGCATGCATCCAACCCGAGGCGTTTGTCATCCGATCGAGCATCTGATCGTGAAACACCATCGCTACCCCATCCGCCGACAAACGGACATCGAGTTCAATTCCGACGCCGGCGACAACAGCTGCATGAAAGGCGGCCAAAGAGTTTTCCGGCCGTGTGGCGTCCCACAAGCCTCGATGAGCGTAGGAATTGACGGCTGGATCAAACATTCGGCGTTACGAAATCTCGACAATCGCGTCGATTTCCACGGCCGCGCCGAGCGGCAAGACCGGGCAAGCGACGGCCGACCGCGAATGCCGGCCCTTGTCTTCAAACGCCAACACCATGAGGTCTGAGGCTGCGTTGATCACTTGCGGGATCTCAATGAAATCCGGCGCGGCGTTGACGAAACCGCCGAGTTTGACGATGCGTTGCACGCGTTCCAAATCGCCCAATGCCGCCTGCATTTGCGCGATCAAATTAATCCCGCACAAACGCGCCGCCGCCTGGCCTTGCACGAGATCCATCGTCTCCCCTAAGCGGCCGGTGATCAGGCCATTGGGCCCCAAGCTGATTTGGCCGGAAATAAAAAGCTGCGAGCCGGAGATGACGCTAGGGACGTAATTGGCGACGGGCGCCGCAGCCTCCGGTAGTTCGACGCCAGCGGCGTTGAGGCGGTCAAGCGGTGTGGTCATGGCGCATCCTTATGCGTGGTCGCCATGTCTTGGCGCGGACGTGTGACGAAGTCACGTCCGAGAGGAGATCAGGGGCGCTTTCTTTGCTGGGCGCGCGCTGTGCGACCGGTAACAACGGAGTCGCGGCCAAATTTTTGGCGGGCGGCGTCCATCGCCCGTTCAGCCGCTGCGCGTTTGGCGGCTGTGGGGTCGATCAAATCGGCGATGTCCGCGTCCTTGGCGGGTGAGAGATTCGAAACGCCGACGCCGATCAGCCGAAACCGCGCGCCGGCGGATTTTTCGAGCAATGGCGTTGCGGTTCTAAAAATCGTCTGCGCCAATTGGGTCGGCGCTGCCAGCGAGGTGCGCCTTGTGATCGTTTTGAAGTCCGCCGTCTTCAGTTTGAGCGTCACGACGCGGCCCTCGACGCCGGCGCTTTTGGCGCGATCCGCCGTGCGTACGGAAAGGCGCCAAAGCTGATCGGCGAGTGTTTCTAGATCTGAGACGTCTTCATTGAACGTAGTTTCGGACGAGACGCTCTTGCGCTCGCTTTCCGCCCTGACGGGTCGCTTGTCGCGGCCCCAGGCGCGCTCGTGCAGCCAAAGCCCGTGCTCGCCATAGCGTTTCGCAAGCTCTTTTAGCTCTGAGCGCTGAAGCGCCCCAATGGTGGAAAATCCATCCGCCGCCAGCTTTTTGGCGAGCGACGGGCCCACGCCATGAATAAAACGCGGGGAGCGCGGGGCGAGAAAGTCAGGCGCCTCTTCCGGCGAGATCACCGAAAACCCCCGCGGTTTGTCGAGTTCGGATGCGGTTTTGGCCAGGAATTTGTTTGCGCTGAGGCCGACGGAGACAGTCAGCCGCATTTCTTCTTCAATCCGAGCCTGCAAGCGCATCAAGGTCTCGGCGGGCGAGCATTCATGAAGCGCTTCGGTGCCAGTCAGATCAAGATAGGCCTCATCGATGGAGACGGGCTGCACCAAAGGCGTCAGCTCTTGCATCATGGCGCGGATTTTCCGCCCTTCGGCGACGTAATAATCCATGCGCGGTTTGATCACGACGGCGTCCGGGCAGGCGCGTAAGGCTTTAAAAGTCGGCATAGCCGAACGAACGCCATAAGTGCGGGCGATATAGCAGCAGGTCGACACGACGCCGCGCTTGCCGCCGCCCACGATGACAGGTTTCGCCGCGATACTGGGGTCGTCACGCTTTTCAATCGCGGCGTAGAAGGCGTCGCAATCCACGTGGGCGATCGACAGCTGCGCCAATTCTGGGTGACGCGCGATGCGCACCGACCGACAGTTTGGACACGCCGCAGCCTCGCCCTCGATGGGCGTAAAGCAATCGCGACATAGCGCTTTGAACTGAGACGTCGTTTCAGACATTTTTGGTCCGCCAAAGCCAGCATTTGGCCCAAAAGCGGCCCAATGCGATACGCAGTGTTCGTAAACAGTGTTTAACGATATCAAGTCTAGGTAGGTTTGACGCTAAGCGAATCTCCTATTTGCAGCGCAGGATGTGGGTTTGAATGGCTGACGGCGCGACCAAAAAGGTCCTAGTGGTCGAAGATAATGAGCTGAATATGAAGCTCTTTTGCGACCTGCTAGACGCTTTCGGGTTTGAAACCCTTGAGAGCCGGGACGGCCTCAAGGCGATTGACCTTGCGCGCGAGCATCAGCCTGATCTGATCATTATGGACATTCAATTGCCGGAAGTGTCCGGCTTAGACATCACGCGCTGGATCAAGGATGACGAGACGATTTCGGCCATCCCGGTGCTCGCTGTCACCGCTTTTGCCATGCGCCAGGATGAAGAACATGTGCGCGAAGCGGGCTGCGAAGCGTACATGTCCAAACCCATTCAGATGACGCCGTTTATCGATACGGTGAAGCGTCTGACCTCGGCGTCGGAGACCGCCCGTTGAGCGCGCGCATCCTCGTCGTTGACGACATAGAAGCGAACCGCAAGCTTCTGCAGGCCAAGCTCAGCCATGAGTATTTCCAAGTCGTCACGGCGGTGGACGGCCAAGATGCTCTGGATAAGGCGTTTGCATCGGAGCCTGATGTCATCCTGCTGGATGTGATGATGCCGCGCATGGACGGGTTTGAGGCCTGCAAGCGGCTTAAATTCGACCCCCGCACGGAGCACATTCCGGTGGTCATGGTGACGGCGCTCGGCGAGCGTGAAGATCGCTTAAAAGGACTTGCGGCGGGCGCCGATGATTTCCTGACAAAACCCGTGGACGATCTCCAGCTTCTGTCGCGCGTGCGGGCGCTGACGAAATACAAGATTGTCGCCGATGAATTGCGCAAACGCGAAGCTAGCGGACGACGCTTAGGCGTTATCGACGTTGCACCGGGCGGCCGCGATATTCATCCTGCGCGGATCCTGGTCGTGGACAATAATGACCGCCAGGCCAATCGCATTTGCCGCTATCTGGAAGACGAGCATCGGCCCGTCACTCTGGACGACGCCGGCGGGCTCGGCGCCGGCGCGGCCACAGTAGATCTTATGATCATCTCATTAAGCGCCGGCCCCTATGACGGCTTAAAGCTGTGCGCCCATTTGAGGTCTTTGGAGGCGACGCGCGATTTGCCAATCTTAGCGATCGTCGACAGCGATGAAGAATCCAAAGCGGTCCGCGCTCTCGATCTAGGCGCGTCGGACATTTTGCTGAAGCCCTTGGATGCGGAAGAATTGCTGGCCCGCGTTCGCACACAGGTCAAAAAGAAGCGCTATCTGGATGCGCTGCGGTCGCGCTTAGATCAGTCGATGGAATTGGCGGTGACGGACCAACTCACCGGTCTTTACAATCGACGTTATATGAGCAGCCAGCTCGACCAATTGGTGAAACGCGCCAATATGGGCGGCGGGCCGGTTTCGATCCTGTTGGCGGACCTCGATCATTTTAAACGCATCAACGACATTCACGGCCATAATGTCGGCGATGACGTGCTGCGTGAGTTTGCCGCGCGTATCAAAGCGAGCATACGCCCGATCGACGTCGGTTGCCGCTATGGCGGCGAGGAATTCGTTGTGATCATGCCGAATACGACGCATTCGCTCGCCTGCGCAGCGGCTGAGCGCTTGCGCAGCGTACTCGAGGAATCGCCAATTGAAACCAATCATGGGCGTGATTTGATCGATGTGACCATGAGCGGGGGCGTATCAACGACTTTCCCGCCGGATGATGCAGCGGATTATTTGATGAAACGCGCGGACCAGGCGCTTTATCGCGCCAAGGGCGGCGGCCGCAACCGTATTGAAAGCGAGTTCGCCGGCGTCGACTAGGCGCTTTCCTTCCCGCGATCTCAGCCAATGCAGTCTTTGCGCGTTCGTCGTCGCACGCTATGCAGGCGCATGAACAGTCTAGATTCGTCCGCCTCCGTCCATGAACGCGCCCTCATCATTGATTTTGGCTCGCAAGTCACACAATTGATCGCCCGTCGATTGCGCGAAAGCGGCGTCTACTGCGAAATCCATCCGTTCAACAAAGCCGATGAGGCGTTCATTCGCGCATTCGATCCCAAAGCCATCATTCTCGGCGGTGGGCCTTCCAGCGTGACGCAGCCAAATTCGCCGCGTGCGGACACGCATGTCTTCGCCGCCGGCGTACCGGTTTTGGGTATTTGTTATGGCCAGCAAACCATGGCGGTACAGCTCGGCGGTCATGTCGAAGGCGGCCATGGCGGCGAGTTTGGCCGCGCGCATGTCGAGGCGGTCGGCGCGCATGATGTGTTTGAGGGCTGGTTCGAAGACGGACCGGAGCAAGTCTGGATGTCGCATGGGGATCGCGTCACGCGCTTGCCAGATGGGTTTGAGATTATCGGCAAGTCGGAAGGGGCGCCGTTCGCTATTGTCGCGGATGAAACCCGCAAGTTTTACGGCGTGCAGTTTCACCCTGAAGTCGTGCACACCCCGCGCGGCGCGCAGCTTTTGAAGAATTTCACCCATGGCGTCGCCGGCATGAAAGGCGATTGGACCATGGCGGCGTTTCGCGACGAGGCGGTCGCCGCTATTCGCGCGCAGGTTGGCGATGGCAAAGTCATTTGCGGATTATCGGGCGGCGTCGACAGCTCGGTGGCGGCTGTTTTGATCCATGAAGCAATCGGCGACCAACTGACTTGCGTTTTCGTCGATACCGGCCTGATGCGCCATGGCGAAGCGGACGAAGTCGTGAGCCTGTTTCGCGGTCATTACAATATTCCGCTGGTTCACGTGGATGCGGGCGACGAATTCCTATCCGGTTTGGCGGACGTGGATGATCCGGAGAAAAAGCGCAAATTCATCGGTGGCCATTTCATCGAGATCTTTGAGCGCGAGGCGGCGAAGATCGGCGGCGCGCAATTCCTCGCCCAGGGGACGCTTTATCCGGATGTGATCGAAAGCGTCTCATTTGACGGCGGTCCGTCCGTGACCATCAAATCACACCATAATGTCGGCGGTTTGCCCGAGCGGATGAACCTCAAACTGGTCGAACCCTTGCGCGAATTGTTCAAAGACGAAGTGCGGGCGCTCGGCCGCGAGCTCGGCCTGCCGGACAGTTTTGTCGGCCGACACCCCTTCCCAGGTCCCGGGCTTGCGATCCGAATTCCCGGCGAAGTGACGGCCGAGCGCGTCTCGATCCTTCAAAAAGCCGACGCCATATATCTTGAAGAGATCCGCAAAGCGGGCCTTTACGATGAGATTTGGCAGGCGTTCGCCGTTCTTTTGCCGGTCCGAACCGTCGGCGTCATGGGCGATGAACGCACCTATGACAATGTACTCGCTTTGCGCGCGGTGACATCCACCGACGGGATGACGGCCGATTATTTCCCCTATGACCACGTCTTTCTAGGCCGGGTCGCCACCCGCATCATCAATGAGGTGAAAGGCGTCAATCGCGTTGTTTACGACATCACCTCAAAACCTCCAGGCACCATCGAGTGGGAATGATCCGAGGTCATTCGGCACCTATCGGTTACACTCAATAAATTAAATAAAAACAGATATTTGATATCGATTTTGCGTTGATATCTATCGCTACCTATCGGGGCCTAAGGGTAATTCTGACGGTAAAAGCTGACGGTATACAAATTGCATTTCTTCTCTAAATTCATTTTACTGTCAGGCTCAAAATTGGGTGTGACGGTAAAAAATCGCATAATGTATTGAATAATATGAAATAAATTCAAAAAAGTGACCATTTTGACCTGACGGTATTTTTTGAATGATGAGGGGATTAAATGCTGACCGATATTGCGATCAAGTCACTGAAACCAAAGGAAAAACCGTACAAGGTTTCCGACCGGGATGGACTCTATGTCACGATCGCTCCGACAGGGACTAAGACGTTTCGATACGACTACCGTGTAAACGGCCGACGTGAGACCCTTACCATCGGCCGATACGGTCGCTACGGCATCTCTCTCGCGAACGCCCGCGAAAAGCTCATAGATGCAAAAAAGCTAGTTTCAGACGGTATCTCGCCAGCCAAAGAGAAGAAACGCGCTAAGGCTCGATCGAAAAAAGAAGGGACCTTTGCCGAACTCGCTAACCGTTGGCTCGAAGACTCTGAAATGTCTGACTCAACCCGTGACATGCGTCGAAGCATCTTAAGTCGGGACCTTATTCCTGCATTTGGAAAGTACACTATTCGTGAAGTTACGAGTGAGGACCTGCGCCAGCTATGTGAGAAAATTAAGAAACGGGGAGCGCCTTCAACCGCGTTACATGTTCGTGAGTTTACGAAACTGATTTACGCTTATGCCAATCTCACTGGCACCCGAATAGAAAACCCCGCAGACGGTGTTGATCCAAGATCAATTGCACGCGTGCGCCCGAGAGATCGTGCGCTTTCTCCCCTGGAAATTCGAATTTTATATCGTGTCTTGGATGAGGTCAGAGCGAACCCGACGTTAATTCTAGGTGTAAAGTTCATCCTCTTGACCATGAAACGCAAAAGCGAAGTTGGGCGGGCAACTTGGGATGAGATCAATTTCCAAGACGCCGTCTGGACCATCCCCAAGTCGCGAATGAAAACCGAC
>JBCCMB010000042.1:0-19794 GCA_039026555.1 Pseudomonadota bacterium | reverse complement strand
TTGGGAAACGCGAATGATCTCCTGGGCCGGTATTTCATGGAGCATCCGCATGCGCGCGGCGGCGAGATCGTCTCCGACAAACTCGCGACGTCGCTGAGCGCGCTCCCGCGCATGAAGCGGTCTCAAGGACAAAGGTTCGCCGCTTATGTGAGACTGTCCGAAGCTGAACAACGCCGGCAAGGCGTATTGAATAGCGCGCTGAGCTTGGCGCCCCGTCGGCATGAGGGCGCATCGCCGGAATTGATGAGATCGCTGAAAGCGAAGTTGAAGCACGATTTGCCCAGCACAAGGTTCTGGCGGACGAGCTATAAACGGCTGAAGAATGCGTCCACGCGCGCAAGAGAACAGATTGATCCTTGGGCGTCCGTTTGGGCTGTAAAGCAATCCCGTGGCGAGCGGGGCCTATACGCCGTCATTCGCGCCGAGCAGGCGCCCAACGCCGCAAGCCGCATTAGATTGAGCGCGCGTAAAGATCGTTTTGGCCTACCGCTGGCCGATTTGGACTGGCGGTTTTGCGAGCTTGATAAGCGCAGCGTGAAAGCGCTTATGCAGACGCTCAAGACCGAGTATCAACGATTGGGCTGGGGCGATGTTGAAGTGTCCGCCTGGCTCGACGACCCATCCGTCAATTGGAAGATGGATCCGCTCATCTCGTCGCATCCGATTGGCGGCTACCACCATATGGGCGGCACACGGATGGCGAGCCATCCATCGGCTGGCGTCGTGGATGCGAATTGTCGTATGTTTGAAAGCCCAAATCTCTACATTGCGAGCAGCAGCGTGTTTCCAACCGGCGGATGGGCGAATCCAACACTGACCATCATCGCCCTTGCCGAAAGGCTGGCCGTCCACCTTCTTGAAAAGCGGAACGCAAAGTAAGTGTCGAAAAAACACAAGCATGTATTTTCCGTCGCGCCGATGATGGATTGGACCGACCGGCATTGCCGCGTCTTTCATCGCGCCTTTAGTCGGCGTGCGCGGCTTTACACCGAAATGGTCACGGCGCCGGCGATCCTGCACGGCGACCAAGAAAAGCTGATTGGGTTTTCCGATGAAGAGCACCCGATCGCCCTGCAATTGGGCGGTTCGGATCCCGAAAGCTTGGCGAAAGCCGCGCGCATCGGCGCAGATCGCGGTTATGATGAGATCAATCTCAATTGCGGCTGCCCCTCCGATCGCGTGCAATCTGGAGCATTTGGGGCCTGTTTGATGCGCGAGCCGGACACAGTCGCGCGATGCGTCTCTGCAATAGCCGAGGCCGTGGACATCCCGGTGACCGTCAAATGCCGCATCGGCGTGGATGACGACGACCCAAAGGAGCGCCTGTTCGGCTTTGTCGACACCGTTGCGAACGCAGGATGCGACACCTTCATTATCCACGCGCGCAAAGCTTGGCTTTCGGGCTTAAGCCCCAAGGAAAACCGAGACATTCCGCCGCTGGATTATCCTTTGGTGCGCGCGCTGAAAGCGGAACGACCAGATCTCACAATCGCGCTGAATGGAGGCCTTGAAACGCACGCTCAGGCGCTGACGCAGAGCCAGACGCTGGACGGCGTCATGTTGGGCCGGGCGGCCTATCAAACGCCCGAGATTTTGGGCGATGTCGATCGCGTTTGGTTTGACGCGGAAAATTCAATCGACGCGATGACGGCGATCCAAATCTATCGGCCCTATATGGCGGACCAATTGGCGCGCGACGTTCAACTTCATGCGATGACGCGTCACATGTTGGGCGCGTTCGCCGGGCGGCCCGGCGCGCGCAAATGGCGGCGTATCCTTTCGGAGCACGCGCCGGGCGCGAAAGGATTGAGCGCTTTGAGTATTTTGGACGAGGCGCTGAGCGCCATCACGTCCCTCCAAGCGGCCGCCGAATAGCAGCTTGCAATCGCTGCGACAATCATGTCCAACGCGCCCATGGACGCGCTGATTGTTTACGCCCCATTAGTGTTCGCGCTCGCCGCCGTTGGCGCAGTAGCGGGCGTAATCGCCGGCCTGTTCGGCATTGGCGGCGGCATCCTTATTGTGCCAGCGCTTTATTATGTTTTTGGCGCGCTCGGCTATAGCGACACCGCCATGCATATGGCGGTTGGAACCTCGCTTGCGACCATTGTCGCCACCTCAATCCGGTCGGTCCTCGCGCACGATAAGAAAGACGCCGTCGATTGGACGATCGTCCGCGGCTGGACGCCATGGATTGTTCTTGGCGCAATCGCCGGCGCGGCGCTTGCGGGGTATTTGTCAGCCGGCTCGCTCACCGCAATTTTCGGTGTTGTCGCGATTGTCGTCGCCATTCAATTCATCTTCGGAGATCCCGAATGGCGGCTCGCCGAAGACATGCCTCGGGGTGTCGGGCGCGCTTTATTTGGCGGCGGAATTGGCGGTCTCTCCGCGTTGATGGGCATTGGCGGCGGCGTATTCGGCGTCACCTTCATGACGCTGTGCGGACGCCCCATCCATCAGGCTGTCGGGACCTCCGCAGGTTTTGGCGGCGCGATTGGGCTGTTCGCCGCCACAGGTTATGTCATGACGGGCTGGGACATGGTGGGCCGCGCGCCCTTGTCTGTCGGCTATGTCAGTATTCCGGGGTTTTTCGCGGTCGCCTTGCTGACCACCAGCCTCGCCCCTTTCGGGGCACGATTGGCGCACAGCATGGACGGCGTGCTGCTTCGACGCCTTTTCGGGATCCTTATGGCGCTGAACGCCGTCAACATGTTGCGGGAAACCTTGATGGCGTAGACTGACGTCTACTGCCGAATGATGATCGCGCGTTGTGTCACTTCCCAACGCGCGACGCGTTCCAAAAACGACATGCCGAGCAGCGATTGCTCTAGCTCGTCAGACATGATCACGGCGCGGACATTATCCACGCGCACTTTGCCGATGACGATCTCATCCAGGGTCACGCTAGCGGCCTGAATTGTTCCACCCGCTGTACGGATTTCTGTGTCGCGCTCTAACTGACTGAGATTATAGCCCAAGCGGCGTGCGTCTCTCGGCGTTAGCGCGACCACGCTGGCGCCCGTGTCCACCATGAATTTAACCGGCGTCCGGCCCACTTTCGCCGTCGCCCAATAATACCCGTCTGTCTCCTTGCGAAGTGTCGCAGCGCGCCCTGACGGGGCCTCCAACTCGAAGGGCGACGGTTCGGCGGACGCGACAAAGCTGGTGACCGGTTTCTGCGAAACGGGCTCCGGGTCCGGCGCGACAAGCGCGTGCCTTAAGGACAAAGCCGCAATCGTGGCGACCACAAACAAAGCTGCGAGAGGCAAATAGTTCGAATTCACCCGAACACCTGATACGCCAACGCCAAAACTCCGCCGACCGCGATCCAAATCAGCGCATATTGCATCATGCGGCGCGCACCCTGCTCGCGGACAGACGATAAAAACCATCCCGAGACTAACAAAAGAACAAGAGAGGCGCTGATAAGGCTCGCGACAGCGACAGGACTGGACATCGCCTCGCCCGCCGAGCCGCCGGCAAACATTGCTCCGATCAAAAGCGCGCCCAGCACAATCACCAGCGCGGCGAGGATGCGGGACACTGCGCCGTTCATCACGCGAGACCCCTATCGGCCAAGGCGTGCAATCGCTCGGGCAATTCCGCCATAACTTGATCGCGCGCCGCATCGCTCAGCTTGGCCCAGGCTGCGATCTCGTTGAGCGATCGCCCACACCCCAGACAATGCTTCGAAGCGCCGTCGACGACGCAAACCTTGACGCATGGCGTCTTGATGGGCGGCGGGGGCGTGTCCAAACTCATATCCAAGAGCATATCCGCCCGAATTCGATCGGCAAGCAGTTTGCTTGCACGATGACAGGGAGCCGGGCATATGTCGGCGACAGAAATATGGAATGATTACAATGACAGATCCCGCGTCTTCGCCGTTTGCAGATATTCGGGAGCTGATCGCGAGCGCGCCCGACTTAGACGCCGACGCACGTGATGCGGCGCAATCGCGCGTTGCGGGGCTCGTCCAATCGCGCGGGAGCCTGGGCCGGTTGGAAGATCTGGCGGTATGGCTCGCAAGCTGGCAGGGACTTTCTCCTCCGCAAATCAACCAGCCCATGGCCGTTATTTTCGCGGGGTCGCATGGGGTCGCACGTCACAACGTGGCGGCTGACCCGCCTGAAACGACGCCCAAAATCGTCGACTTGCTGCGCAAAGGCGATGCGGCGACCAATCATATCACCGCCGCCGCAGGCGCAGCTCTGCGCGTATTTGAAATGGCGCTGGAACAGGCGACCCCGGACATCACACAAGCGCCGGCCATGAGCGAAGCCGAATGCGCCGCCACCATCGCCTTCGGCATGGAGGCCGTCGCAGAAAAGCCGGATCTGCTCGCGTTGGGAGAATTGGGCGTCGGCGGCGGCACAACGGCGGCGGCGGTGGCGTGCGGCTTGTTTGGCGGCGACGCCGGCTATTGGGTGCGCGCCGGCAATTGGGTCACCCCCGATGTGCTTGCCCGCAGGGTCGAGGCCGTAGAGACCGCGCTCCAAACACATCGGGGCCATATGAGCGACCCGCTCGAAGTGATGCGGCGCCTTGGCGGTCGGGAGCTGGCCGCCATGGTGGGCGCCATCGTCGCGGCGCGTCATCAACGCATCCCTGTCGTGTTGGACGGGTTCGCCACCTGCGTCGCCGCCGCGATCGTGCAAGCCGTATCGCCTGGCGGCGCGGATCATTGCCTCGCCGGACACCTTTCCGCCGAGCCCGCGCATCAAGCCTTGCTCGATCGATTGGGCAAGGATCCCTTATTGAGCCTAGACCTGCGTCATTGCGAGGCCGCCGGATCGTCGCTTGCTATCCCGATTTTGAAAGCCGCGTGCGACGTTGCGGCCAATACGGCGCAATCCTCAGATTTGAATTGGACGCGGCTTTAGACCCGCGCTTTCTGGCCTGCGACCTAAGATCGCGCTTGACGGACGCAACGGCGCCCCTCGCATTATGCCGTTTGACGCTATATTCAGAGGCGAACAACACATAAACGCCTCGCGCCAGGCCGAACTGAACCGTTTGAGAGACGTAGGATCATGAACCTCGAATTTACGCCCGAAGAAGTCGCCTTCCGCGAAGAAGTGCGCACTTTCATCAACGACAATTATCCCGAAGACCTTGATCGCAACGGGAGTGGCGAGGGCCTTACCCGCGACGAGCTGACCGCTTGGCACAAGATTCTCGGTAAAAAAGGCTGGTCCGCACCAGCCTGGCCGGAAGAATATGGCGGCACGGGATGGAATTCGACGCAGCGCTATATCTGGTCGGAAGAAAACGCCCGCGCCGACGCCATCATGCCCCTCCCCTTCGGCGTGGCGATGGTCGGGCCTGTCATCTACACCTTCGGCAATGACGCGCAGAAGAAAGAACATCTGCCCGGCATCCTCTCCGGCGACGTCTTCTGGTGCCAGGGCTATTCGGAACCCGGCTCGGGCTCCGATCTCGCTTCGCTCAAAACCACGGCCGTGCGCGATGGCGATCATTATGTCGTCAATGGCCAAAAAACCTGGACGTCCGTGGCGCAGCACGCGGACTGGATTTTCTGCCTTGTCCGCACTGACCCAAACGCCGCCAAACCGCAAGAAGGCATTTCTTTCCTACTGATCGACATGAACACGCCTGGCATTGAGGTGAAGCCGATCATCACGATCGACGGCGGGCAGGAAGTGAATGAAACCTGGCTGACGGATGTCCGCGTGCCGGTTGAGAATCTCGTCGGCGTTGAGAATCAAGGCTGGACCTACGCCAAATTCCTGTTGGCGCATGAGCGCTCCGGCATCGCAGGCGTGGCGCAGTCAAAGCGCGGCGTTGAAAAGCTCAAGCAAATCGCCGCGACCGAATTAGATATGGGCGAGCCGCTGATCAAAAACTCGGACTTCTCGCGCAAGATTTCCGAGCTTGAGATCGACTTAACGGCGCTCGAATTCACAGAGCTTCGGACGCTGGCCTCGGAGGCCGCCGGCAAAGGACCGGGACCGGAAAGCTCGCTGCTGAAGGTGAAAGGCACGGAGATCCAACAGCGGATCACCGAATTGGTGATGGAGGCCGTGGGCACGTACGCGCAACCCTATGTCCGCGGCTTCCCGACGGACGGCGACAATGCTTTCCCGATCGGGCCGGATTATGCGCACATGGCCACGCCGACTTACGCGAATGTGCGCAAAACTTCTATCTATGGCGGCTCCAACGAGATCCAGCGCAATATCATCGCAAAAATGGTGCTGGGCCTTTAGACTGAACCCGCTGCAACGCCCTGCGGTATGACGTTACGTAGGGCGTTGGCGCGACCGCTCTTGCAAATTACGCAAACCTTAGAACGTCGCCAAAACAGCATGTAGACCGCCGCTGGCCCGAAGATCAGCCATCGCGGTTCTGGGAGGACCAAATGGATTTCAACTTTACCGAAGAACAGGGCATGCTCCGCGACTCCATCGCGCGCCTAGTTCGCGAACAATATGATTTCGACACGCGCCAAAGCGTCATCAAATCCGACGCGGGTTGGCGCCCGGAAATGTGGGCGCAATTTGCAGAGCTGGGCCTTCTCATGGCGCCCTTCTCCGAAGAAGACGGCGGCCTTGGCGGCGGTCCGGTCGACGCCATGCTGATCATGGAAGAATTGGGCAAAGGCCTGGTTATCGAGCCCTTCATCCCTAGCGTCGTCTGCGCGGGCGGCTTCTTAAAGCACGCTGGATCTGCGGCCCAAAAAGAAGAGCATTTGGCTGCGATCATGGGCGGCGAACAGGTCTTCGCCTTCGCCTACGCCGAACCTAAGGGCCGGTTCGATCTCGCTGATCTTGAGACGACCGCAAAAGCGGAAAATGGCGGCTATGTCCTGAACGGCCACAAGGCGGTTGTCATCGGCGCCCCCTGGGCGTCCCACCTCATTGTCACGGCACGCACCTCCGGCGGGCGTCGCGACCAAGGCGGCGTGTCTGTCTTCATCGTCGCGAAAGACGCGTCCGGCGTATCAACGCGCGATTATCCGACCGTGGACGGCTTCCGCGCATCAGAAGTCTATCTTGAGAATGTCTCGGTTGGCGCGGAAGCATTGATCGGCGAGCTCGACGGCGGGCTGCCAGTCGTCGAACGCGTGGCGGACGAAGCGATCTCAGCGCTCTGCGCCGAAGCGATCGGCGGCATGAAAGTGCTGCACGATGCGACGGTGGAATACTCAAAAACCCGCAAGCAATTCGGCGTTCCGATAGGCAAATTCCAAGTGCTGCAACACCGCATGGTCGACATGTTCATGGCATATGAACAGTCCATCTCAATGACCTATATGGTCACGCTGAAACTCGGCGAAGATGATGCGACGCGCGCACTCGCAGCCTCTGGCGCCAAGGTTCAGATCGGCAAAGCAGGCCGCTTTATCGGCCAGGAAGCCGTTCAGATCCATGGCGGCATGGGCATGACCGACGAACTCAATGTCGGTCATTACTTTAAGCGCCTGGCGATGATCGACGCACAATTCGGCAATGTGGACCATCATTTGCGCCGCTACACGCTATTGTCGGCGGCGGACCTGCCAGCCGCCGCCGAATAGGCGTATAGACAAGGACTAATGGGCCCTGAGCGCCGCTTGGGGGCCCTTTTAGCCGGGCGCAGCGCGGGAAATCCCGGATCAGGTTCGGCGTTTTTCGGAGCTGACCCAAATGATCAATCTCGACATTGACGGCCCTATCGCCACGCTGACCCTGAACCGGCCGGATAACCTCAATGCGCTGGGCGAGCCAGGCGATGGCGACGCGGTTGCGGCGAAATGCGCGGAGATCAACGCCAATCGCGACATACGCTGCGCCATTCTGACCGGCGCGGGGCGCGCCTTTTCCGCAGGTGGCAATGTTAAAGCCATGCAAGAGCGCACCGGGGCGTTCGGCGGCACGCCGGCGGATGTACGCGAAGGATATCGCACCAATATTCACCGCCTGGTCCGCGCGCTCTACGGCTTGGAAATCCCCCTAATCTCAGCCGTCAACGGCCCAGCGATTGGCCTGGGCTGCGATGTCGCCTGCATGGCGGATATCCGTATCGCTTCGGACAAGGCCAAATTCGGGGTCACTTTCCTAAAACTGGGCCTTATTCCAGGAGATGGCGGCGCCTGGCTTTTGCCGCGCACCATTGGGATGAGCCGCGCCAGCCAGTTACTGTTCACCGGCGACGTCATCGATGCGACCACGGCCGCCGAATGGGGCCTCGTCTCCGAAGTCATCCCAGCCGACAGTTTGATGGACGCTGCTCGCACGTTGGCGTTGCGGATCGCCGCCCAACCGCCGCACTCCCTGCGCGTCGCCAAATCCCTGCTGCGCCAGGGCCAAACGGCGAGCTATGACACGATCATGGAAATGTCGGCCGCCGCCCAAGCCATTATGCACCACACCGCCGACCATGAAGAAGGTGTCGCGGCGATCCTCGAAAAGCGCGACGCGGTGTTTAAAGGGTCTTAGCCCTACGCCCTCACCCGCCTCAAAGTCAGGTTTAGTCGGCCGCCGCCGTCTAGGAGCGTGCTGGTCGCCGGATAAGTGCGGTCAACGCCGTGATGAGCGTGTCGCGCCGGGCCGCCGAGCACAACCACGTCCCCGGAAGAGAGTTTCAGCGATTGCGTCGGATCAGAGCGTTTTGGGCCCCCGATCCGAAAAAGCACCTTGTCCCCCAGAGATACAGAGACCACCGGCGCATCGGCTGCGTCTTCATCCTGATCCACATGCAGGCCCATTTTTGCGCCATCGCGGTAGAGATTGACCAAACACGCTTCCGGCGGCGCGTCATAGCCGGAAACATCGTTCCACAGATCCAGCAAAATCTGAGGCATCGCCGGCCATGCGGCGCCCGTTTTCGGATGCGTCGCCTGATAGCGATAACCGGATTTGTCCGCCACCCAGCCCAACTCGCCCAAATTCGTCATTTTGACAGACATCGGCCGGCCCGAACGCGGCATGGACGGCGTGTAAAACGGCGCGTCTCTTACCCGTTCGCGAACGGCTTTAAGAAGCGCTTCCTGGGCGGTGCGATCGAAATAGCCGCTATAAAGCGCAAACCCCTCGCAAACGCCGGCCAACATAGAAACTTCCCTCACTTCACGGATATGTGACTTTTCCTATTGAGCCGCGCCATTCTTTCCCCATATGACCCTTCAGACCGCAAGGACACCCTCTTTGCGGACTTTTCCATTGGGACCGCCTTAACCGGGCGCCGCGAGTTTGGGCCCGTTGTGGGCTAAGGCGGCCGCCGACATGAAGGGAAGACAAGAGTATGGGCAAGATTATCGGTATCGACCTTGGGACGACCAATTCGTGCGTCGCGGTCATGGATGGCGGCAACGCCAAAGTGGTTGAAAACGCGGAAGGCGCGCGCACCACGCCGTCCGTCGTCGCCTTCACCGAAGGCGATGAGCGCCTGATCGGCATTCCGGCGCGCCGCCAAGCGGTGACCAACCCGCAATTCACCTATCACGCCATCAAACGCTTGATCGGCCGGTCGTTCGAAGACCCGACCGTCGCAAAAGACCAGGAAACCGCCGCCTTTGAAATCGTTAAAGGCCCCAATGGCGACGCCTGGGTAAAGGGGCGCGACAAAGATTACTCCCCGCAAGAAATTTCCGCCTTCGTCCTACAAAAGATGAAGGAGACCGCAGAAGCCTATCTCGGCGAGACGGTCGAACAGGCCGTTATCACGGTTCCGGCGTATTTCAACGACGCCCAGCGCCAAGCCACCAAGGACGCCGGCAAAATCGCCGGCTTGGAAGTGCTACGCATTATCAACGAGCCGACGGCGGCGGCCCTCGCCTATGGGTTGGACAAGACAGAGCAAAGCAAAATCATCGCGGTGTACGATTTGGGCGGCGGAACTTTCGACGTGTCCTTGCTGGAAATCGGCGACGGCGTGTTTGAAGTCTTGTCCACCAATGGCGACACCTTCTTGGGCGGCGAGGATTTCGACAATCGCGTTGTTGATTACATCCTCAGCGAGTTCAAAAAGGAAAACGGCATTGATCTGGCCAATGATCCGATCGCGCTTCAGCGTATTCGCTCGAAGGCTGAAGAAGCCAAGAAAGAGCTGTCAACGACCAGCCAGTATGAGCTGTCCGAGCCTTACATCACGGCGGACGCGTCTGGCCCGAAACACCTCAATATGAAAATTACCCGCGCTAAGCTTGAGGCGCTGGTTGAGGATCTGGTCAAGCGCACCATCGAACCTTGTAAGAAAGCGCTCGCGGACGCCGGGAAAACCGCAGCCGACATTGATGATGTGGTGCTGGTCGGCGGCATGACGCGCATGCCCAAAGTCCAAGAGGAAGTGAAAGCCTTCTTCGGCAAGGAACCGCACAAAGGCGTGAACCCGGACGAAGTGGTCGCCATCGGCGCCGCAATCCAGGCCGGCGTTCTGCAAGGCGATGTAAAAGACGTTGTCCTTCTCGACGTGACGCCGCTCTCCTTGGGTATCGAAACGCTGGGCGGCGTGTTTACACGATTGATCGATCGGAACACGACGATCCCGACGAAGAAATCCCAGGTCTTCTCGACGGCAGATGACAATCAGCCGGCCGTCACCATTCGCGTGCTGCAAGGCGAACGGGAGATGGCGAGCGATAACAAGCTGCTCGGCAATTTCAATCTGGAAGGCATCCCGCCCGCCCCGCGCGGCCTGCCGCAAATTGAAGTCACGTTCGACATCGACGCCAACGGCATCGTGTCGGTCTCGGCGAAAGACAAAGCGACGGGCAAAGAGCAACAGATCACGATCCAAGCGTCCGGCGGCCTATCGGATGATGAGATCGAAGCCATGGTCAAGGATGCGGAGGCCAACGCCGACGCGGACAAAGCCAAGCGCGACTCCGTTGAAGCGAAAAACGCGGCTGAGGCGTTGGTGCATGCTACGGACAAGCAATTGGAAGAGCATGGCGACAAGGTCGACGCTGCGGTTAAGACCGAGATCGAAGCGGCGCGCGATGCGCTGAAAACCGCGTTGGAAGGCGACGACACCGCCGACATCCAGGCCAAGAGCCAAGCGCTCACGACGGCTGCGATGAAGATGGGCGAAGCCATCTACGCTAGCCAGCAAGAAGAAGCGGCCAACGCCGATGCGGCGGCGGACGCGAAAGCGGACGGCGAAGACGTGGTCGACGCTGATTTTGAAGAAGTCGACGGCGACGAAAAGAAAAGCGCCTAGGTTGTTAGGGCGGCTCAAACCCGCGTTTGAGCCGCCCAACCCGACGCTGTCCTCGAAATTCGGACCGCCAGATGAGCGAATACTACGATACGCTAGGCGTTGCTAAGGATGCGGACGACAAGGCGCTGAAATCCGCCTTCCGCAAGAAAGCGATGGAGTATCATCCGGACCGCAATCCGGACGACCCCGCCGCTGAAGCAATGTTCAAGCAAGTCACCGAAGCCTATGAGATCCTGTCCGACCCGGACAAACGGGCGGCCTATGATCGCTATGGCAAAGCCGCCTTCGAAAATGGCGGCGCAGGATCCGGCGGTTTTGGCGGGCGAAACCCGGAAGATGTATTCGGCGACGTGTTTGGCGACGTGTTTTCGGAATTCTTCGGCGGCGCGCGCGGACGCCAACGCCGTGGTCCGGCCCGCGGCGCGGACCTGCGCTATGATTACGACATCACGCTTGAAGAAGCGTTCGCCGGAAAGAACGCGGAAATCACCGTACCGGGCACGGAAACCTGCGATCGCTGCGATGGGTCTCGCGCTGAGCCCGGCACTTCTGCGGAAACCTGCGATACGTGCGGCGGCACAGGACGCGTTCGGGCGCAGCAAGGCTTCTTCACCATGGAACGTACGTGTCCGCGCTGCCAAGGCACGGGCCAGATCATTCCAAAGCCATGCAAAAAATGCGGCGGCCGGGGCGTCGTGCGAAAGGACCGCACGCTGCAAGTAAACATCCCGGCCGGTATTGAGGACGGACAACGCATCCGATTGTCCGGCGAAGGCGAACCAGGGGCCCAGGGAGGGCCCAAAGGTGATCTTTATATTTTCGTCGGCGTGCTCGACCACGATATTTTCGAACGCGACGGAACAACACTTTACGCGCGCGCCGCCGTGCCGATGATGAAAGCTGCTTTGGGCGGAGATTTTGAGATGCCCACCATTGATGGCGGGCGCACGCGCATTCAGATCCCCGAAGGCTCGCAAACCGGCAAAAGGTTGCGCCTTAAGGGCAAAGGCATGCCGTCCCTGCGCGGCGGGCCCGCCGGCGATCTATATGTGGAGCTCTTTGTCGAAACACCGCGCAATCTAACCGCGCGCCAGAAAGAGATTTTGGCGGAGTTTTCCGACGAATGCTCCGAAAAGAGCCATCCGGAAAGCAATGGCTTCTTCAACAAGGTGAAGCGCTTTTTCGACGCCGACGAAGCGCTTTAAGACGCCGACGCGCAATCAACCAATCGCCAGCGGTGAATTTCTCGCTATAAAGGCGCCATGAGCATTCGCATTGCAATCGCCGGCGCGGCCGGCCGCATGGGGCGCGCCCTAGCCAAGGCCGCACAGACCGACGAGTTCAGCCTCGCTGGGGGGACCGAGCAGCCCGGCGACGCCGCAATCGGCCAGGATTTGGGTGCCCTTGCTGGGTGCCGCGCATTGGGCGTGGCGATATCCGCCGACATCGCCAATGCGGTCGCCAAAGCCGACGTTTGGATCGATTTTACCTCGCCTAAAGCGACGCTTGCGGCGCTCGACGCGCTCCCGGGCTCTCCTGTTAAAGCCGCAATTATCGGAACGACGGGCTTCACCGAGGCGGAGGAAGCGAGCCTCGCCGCGCATGGCGAACGCCTGGCGATCGTGAAAGCCGGGAATTTCTCACTTGGCGTCAATTTGCTCAGCGCGCTTGTGGAGCAAGCCGCCGCACGGCTCGGCGCTGACTGGGATATTGAAATCCTCGAAACGCATCATCGCGCCAAGGTGGATGCGCCCTCTGGGACAGCTTTGATGTTGGGTGAAGCAGCAGCGCAAGGACGCGGCGCGTCCCTAAGTGATCTGCGCACTGCGCCCTATCACGGGCTTACAGGCGCGCGTGAACCGGGAAAAATCGGCTTCGCCGTGCGCCGCGCTGGCGGTGTGGTCGGCGAGCACGAGGCTATGTTTGCGTCGGAGTTCGAACTGTTATCGCTTCGCCATGAGGCGCTGGATCGATCGATCTTTGCGCACGGGGCGCTGCACGCCGCAAAATGGGCGGTCGGACAAAGAGCTGGGCATTACAATATGCGGGACGTGCTCGGGCTTTGACGAACGGCGCGGCGATTTTCGACCCCTACAGCTCTGCTTCAATGCTTTTGGATGATCTTGCGGCGCGGCGCATCTCTGCAACGGCATTGTTAGAGGCCCATGTCACGCGCTTTCAAAAGCTCAATCCGCAGCTCAACGCCGTCATCAAGACCGATCTACCGCGCGCTCGGGAGACGGCGGCGCGACTAGATCGAGACGCCTCAAATGGCAAAATTGTTGGCCCGCTTCACGGCCTTCCTATGACTGTGAAGGATACGTTCGACGTAAATGGCTTGCCCGCCGTGGCCGGCGCGCCGGAATACGCTGACCGGTCTACGCGCGTTGAGGACGCTGCGATCGTCAAGCGCCTTAAGGACGCCGGCGCGGTAATATGGGGCAAGACAAACACGCCCTATCTGGCGGGCGATTGTCAGACCTACAATTCCGTCTATGGCGTCACCAACAATCCCTATGATCCCAAATTGACGCCCGGCGGCTCGTCCGGCGGCGCTGCGGCGGCGCTTGCTTCCGGCGTCACGCCCCTAGAGGTCGGATCCGATATCGGCGGGAGCCTAAGAACGCCCGCCCATTTTTGCGGGGTTTGCTCCTTAAAGCCCAGCTATGGCCGTATATCTGTCGCGGGCCATATTCCTCCGGCGCCTGGCGCTTTGTCAGCACGCGATCTCAACGTTGCGGGGCCTATGGCGCGGAATGTCGCGGACCTAAAACGTCTGTTCAGCGTCATCGCCGATACATCGACGGGAGATAACGCCTCCCCCGCCCCGCTGAACATGCGCAGGCTGGCGATTTGGTCCGAGGACGACGCATTTCCGTTGTCGCAGGCGTGCAAGGAGGCCGTGAAACGTGCCAGCGACGCCGCGCGCGACGCGGGCGCCCAGACCGCGAAAGCAAAGCCGGATATCGACGGCGCGGAACTTCTCGACATCTACATGCAGCTCTTAATCGCCACTTTGGCGGGCGATTTACCGCCGGCGATGCTCGGCGCGATGGAGGCCGCCCGACCCTTGGCAAAGCTATTCGTGGGTCCCAGGGTCTTCACCCGCGCGAAATGGGCGGTTTATTCCACCGCGCGGTACACGGACTGGCTGAAGGCCGACGAAGCGCGCGCCCAAATGAAATCCCGGGTCGCGCGGTTCTTTCAATCGTTTGACGCCATTATAGCACCCGTCACCCCCACCCCCGCTTTCGCTCACATGCACGAGGGAGACTTACTTAGCCGTAGGCTTCTCGTAGACGGCGCCCGGGAGCCTTATGGCTCCTTTTTGTGCTGGATGTCTTTGGCGACGGCGTGTCATTTGCCCGCCGCCGTTATTCCCGCCGGCAAAGCGGGGAATGGTTTTCCCGTCGGCGTTCAAATCATTGGCGCGGAAGGCGAGGACGAAAAAATCCTCGACATCGCCGAAGCGCTAGAACGCCAAATGGGAGGCTTCCAAGCGCCGAACCTTTAGGCTTAAGCAGCGTCGTTCGCGGCCGGCGGACCGCCTGGAGGACCAAGAATCTCCCGCTTGCCGGCATGATTCGCTTGGCCGACAATGCCTTCGTTTTCCATACGCTCAATCAGGGATGCGGCGCGATTGTAGCCGATCTTCAATCGGCGCTGGATGTAAGAGGTCGACGCGCGCTTGTCGCGCAGAACCACTTCAACCGCTTGAACATAAAGATCTTCTTCCGGATCGCCGGAGGAGGTTCCGAACGCCGCATCCGCGACCGAGACCTCTTCTTCAACCTCGTCCGTCACGCCCTCAACATAGTCGGGCTCGCCCTGGCTCTTCAGATAATTGACGATGGATTCCACTTCGTCATCGGCGACGAAGGGGCCATGCAGGCGTTGAATCTTTCCGCCAGACGCCATGTAGAGCAG
The DNA here is from genome assembly GCA_039026555.1 of Pseudomonadota bacterium. GTDB lineage: Bacteria > Pseudomonadota > Alphaproteobacteria > Caulobacterales > Hyphomonadaceae > JBCCMB01. The sequence goes on along the minus strand of JBCCMB010000042.1, from coordinate 4,704 downwards.
ATCGCCCATTCCCAGGAGCTGCTCTGCGCCCTGCTCGCCTAAAATCGTGCGGCTATCGATCTTGGTGGTGACCATGTAGGAAATACGCGTCGGGAAATTCGCTTTGATCGTGCCGGTGATGACGTCAACCGATGGTCGTTGGGTCGCCGTAATCAAGTGAATTCCGGCCGCGCGAGCCATCTGCGCCAGACGCTGGACCAAGGCTTCGATTTCCTTGCCCGCGACGATCATGAGATCAGCCATTTCGTCGATGACGACAACGATGTGAGGCATGGGCCGCATGTCGATCGGCTCATTTTCCCACAAGATCTCGCCAGTCTCTTCGTCGAAGCCCTTTTGCACGGGGCGCGTAAACACTTCGCCAGATTTCGACGCCTCTTCCGCCTTCGCGTTGAAGCCGGAAATGTTACGGACGCCGAGTTTGGACATCACCTCGTAACGGCTTTCCATCTCCCGAACGACCCATTTGAGGGCCGCCACGGCTTTTTGCGGGTCGATGACCACGGGCGACAACAAGTGCGGCACGCCTTCATAGATCGACAATTCCAGCATTTTAGGGTCGATCATGATAAAACGGCATTTCTCCGGCGGCAGCTTGTACATCAATGACAAGATCATGGCGTTGATACCGACCGATTTACCCGATCCCGTGGTGCCCGCGATCAGCAAATGCGGCATCTTGGCCAAATCCGCGACAATGGGCTCCCCGCCAATGGTTTCGCCGAGCGTCAGCGGCAAAGCGGCGCGGCTGCGGCGGAAGCTCTGAGCCGCAAGCAAATTGCGCAAATAAACCGTTTCTCTAGCGTCGTTCGGCAATTCGACGCCAATGGCGTTGCGCCCCGGAACAACAGCCACACGTGCGGCCGTGGCGCTCATTGAGCGCGCAATGTCCTCGGCAAGCGCAATGACGCGCGAAGATTTGACGCCCGGCGCGGGTTCGAACTCGAACAAGGTCACGACTGGTCCAGGCCGCACTTCGAGGATGCGTCCGCGCACGCCGAAATCATTCAGCACCATTTGCAGACGCTCGGCCATTTCCAGCAGGCGGGCTTCGTCCACTTCGGTGTTGCGCGCCGGCGGGGCCGCGAGCAGATCCAATGGCGGAAGCGCAATGCCCTGCTCGCGCGACACGATCGGATCGTTTTGTTGCGGCGCTGGTTTTTGCGGTTTCCGCGGCAACAAGCGACGCTTGATCTCTGCTGCGTCGATGGTGCCGTCGAAGCTCTCCTCGGCGTCATCCTCACTCGCCGAAGGGCGAATAGTTTTTCGCGACGACGCGTCGCCAGCCTCAGCCGCCTCAACAGCCGACAAGAAACCGCGCTCGCCCGTGCTGAACATGTCGTCTTCTAAGAAAAGCGCAGGCTCGGAACGACGGCGCGGCTCGGATTTGCGGCCGAGAAGCTTGGCCAAGCCCGCAAGACGACGACCTGCGCTTTGAACGCCGCCCGCGCCAGATACGACCCGCGCGCCCGCCCCCACGCTGACATGACCGGCGCCCTCTGCGGTGCGCTTAAGCGTGTGAACCAAGGCCGCGCCATCCCGCGCGCCAAAACCCATGCACATCGCCGCCGTGACGATCGATCCGACGCCGGCGACAATCGCCGCCCACATTTCTGGGCTTGGCGCCGCTAAGGCCGCAAACGGCATTGAAAACAAGTGAAGCAGGCGCTCGCCCAACACGCCGCCCAAACCGATGGCGAGCGGCCAAGCTGCTGGAATCGGCCATTTGGCCAGGCAAACCCCAGCGAGCGTAACGCCCAATGCGCCCCAAACCCAACGCTTCGCCCGGCGAGGACCGATGGCGAAGGTTCGGCGTAAGCCGCCAATCATTAACGCAAAGCCGGCAAGCCAAGCCGTCCAGCCGAACATTTGCGTCATAACGTCCGCGCCAACCGCGCCGACGACGCCAAACAAGTTTGACGGGGCCACATCCACGGCCGCATTCCAACTCGGGTCCGTCGGCGAGTATGACCCGCACGCTCCACATACGAATACGCCCAGCGAAAACGCTGCTAGGCCCGACAGAACGCGCGTGAATGCGCTCTCGCGGCGGAGTTCGTCGGCATAGGCTTGGGTTTCGGCGGCGCGCGCTTGCGGCATGGGCGTCGTACCTCGGTCGTCTGTGTTCTTGTCCATCGAAGACCAGGGTGACGCGAGGGCCTTAACGGGGAGCAAACGCGGAGGCCAGAACATGCATTATGACAAAAAAATAAGGCTCCGAAGCCAAAGCTTCGGAGCCCATTTGAAGGCGGGGTCCCCGCCCCGCCAGTACGCCTGAGACTTATTGTTTGATGAAGTCCGGATAGGCTTCCAGGCCGGTTTCGATCTTGTCCACGCCTTCTAACTCGTCTTCTTCGCTGACGCGAATGCCAACGGTCATTTTCAGGACGAACCATACGATCGCGGACGTGATGAACACGAATACGCCGACTGCAACAACACCAAGCGCTTGCGTGCCGAAATTCGTGCCCGAATTCGTCAACGGAACCGCCATCGTGCCCCAAATGCCGGCCACAAGGTGAGCCGGGATGGCGCCGACGACGTCGTCGATTTTCAAGCGATCCAACAACGGCACGGACAGAACGACGAGCACGCCGCCGATCGCGCCGATCAGGGTCGCCATCGGAAGCGATGGCGTCAGCGGTTCGGCAGTGATGGCCACGAGACCGCCGATCGCGCCGTTGAACACCATGGTTGCGTCGATTTTCTTGTAGAGCGCGCCCGTGAGGAGCATCGCCGCGATCACGCCGGATGCAGCCGCCGTGTTCGTGTTGATGAAGATGGTGGCGACGGCGTTGATGTCGTCAAACGTGCCCGCCGCAAGCTGAGAACCGCCGTTAAAGCCGAACCAACCGAACCACAGGATAAACGTACCCAAAGCGGCCAATGGAATGTTGGAGCCAGGCATCGGGTTCACTTTGCCGTCGACATATTTGCCAAGACGCGGTCCAAGGATCAGCGCGCCGGCCAGAGCCGCCCAGCCGCCCGTAGAGTGCACCAAGGTGGAGCCGGCGAAATCGGAGAAGCCCGCTTCAGACAGCCAACCGCCGCCCCACTGCCAGGAGCACTGGATCGGATAGATGATGCCGGTCAGAACCGCCGTGAAGATCAGGAAAGGCCAAAGCTTGATGCGCTCGGCGACCGTACCAGACACAATCGACGCCGCTGTGGCGACAAAGACCATCTGGAAGAACCAATCGGACCCAGCGGAATAGCCGGTTTCGAGCGAGCCGCTGTCGTCGACCGACCACAAACCGAACTCGCCGATATAGCCTTCAACGGTCCACGCGCCCGGATAAAGCAGCTTGTAGCCGACAATCCAGAACATCATTCCTGCGACAGAGAACAAGGATACGTTCTTAACAACTTGCAGCGCCGCATTTTTGGACCGAACAAGGCCGGCTTCCAGCATACAAAAGCCCGCCGCCATGAACATGACGACCAAGCCAGACAGCAAGAACAGATACGAGTTGTCGACATAAGGCGCGATGCCGGCCCCAGCCTCCAAGGCCTCCACTTTCGCGACCAGGGCCGCGTAGTCTTCAGCCGATTGCGCCCAAGCGCTGGCGCTCGCGGCCAGGCCGGCCAATGAGGCGACCCCCGCAAATCGCCCTATCAATCCAGATCTAAAGGTCATTAAACCCCTCTCCCATACAAAATTGGGTCGACGCCCTCCAATGCCGGAAGCGCCAGCCGACGCGATCCTGGCGTGAGCGACGTTATCTTCAAGAACACCCCTAAGGGCCGTCGAACTTGGTTGAATTTTGAGCAAGCGAAGGGCGCCCATGCGGCGAAAACGCACAAAAGAGCGGCGCCGCTGGACAGGCGCGACTTGGTGGCGCTACCTCAAGGGTCATGAAGACCGCGCCATTTTCCGCCCACACATACGACCTCGCCATCATTGGCGGCGGCGTGGTTGGCGCAAGCCTGGCGATCGCGGCGGGCGATGCTGGATTCGACACGCTTTTGCTCGACGCTAGTCCTTTAAAATCAAATACTTCTGATGATTTTGACGGCCGCGCATTTTCGATCTCAATCGGATGCTGGCGCATGTGGCGAGTGGTTGGCGTCGCGGATGCACTGGAGAAAACAGCGCAGCCAATCGTCGGCGTGCAAGCGGAAAGCGAGCTGGGCCGACGACTGATCATCGATCAATCCGACACAAACACCGCTGAGGAGCCGCTCGGCTATATGGTCGAGCACCGCCACATTCAGCGAACGCTGGACGAAGCGCTCGCCGCGCGCGACTCCATCACAGTGCGCCGCGGAGCGCCGCTGACGCATTTGGACGTCGCAAATGGGGTTGTGCGGGTCGGGAGCAGCGACTTCAGGGCGGAAGCGCGCATTATAGTCGGATGCGATGGCGCGAACTCCGCCGTACGCTCGGCGTCCGGCATTCGCCTTCATGGCCACGACTATGCAGCGACCGCGCTTGCCGCGAGCGTGCAGCTTGAAAATGATCATCAGGGCGCAGCTCGGCAGGTCTTTCTCAAAACCGGGCCGCTCGCGGTTCTTCCCCTCCCCGACAACCGCGCGAACATCATTTGGACCGAGCCCAAAGATACGGCGGAGACGCTAGAGGCGATGCGAGACCAAGACTTCGAAGCTGAGTTAAGGCTGCGCGCCGGCGATTTCATCGGCCCTTTCGAGCTCATCGGCCACCGGTTCGCCTATCCCCTCTCATTGCGCATGGCCGAGAGTTTT
>JBCCMB010000041.1:0-20401 GCA_039026555.1 Pseudomonadota bacterium | reverse complement strand
TTGCAGCAATTCGCGCGCATAGTTTTCGTCCGGCATCCGACCGGTATTCGGATTTCCTTTGCGATTGCGCAGATACGTCAAATACTCCGCCATCAAGGGCGAATAAGTCACGTCTTGCAAAAGTTGCCGATAATTGCCGAAGGCGTTGCGCGACAACACGTCCATGAAATATGCCGTTTCAAGCGCTTCACCGCTCGAATCTGACACCACAATGATCTGCGATAACGCAAACACCATGCGCTGGCGCAATTCATCATTGGCCGTGATCATCGCATCCCAGAACTCGTATGTCTGCGCGCGTCGATCCAGATCCTCGCCGGACTGCTCGCGAACAAGCAAATCAGCGAGGTAGAGCGTTGGACTGATGTTGAATTGGCTTGCGACCCAATCGGACGGCTCTTGGCCAATCGCTGCGGAAGTTTCGCTTGACGAACCGCCAAAACTGGCGCGCGACAAAAATGTGGATGCAGAAGCTTGATCCGTTGGGGCCAGAGAGGCCGGCGTGTTGGGAGTCGATCCACCGCCGCCACTTGCGCCGCCGCCCGAAGTTGAGCCGTCTCCGCCGCCGCCGGAGCAAGCGGCAAGCGCTAGTAAGGACGCGCTTGCGATAGCCGCGCGACGTCCAGAGCCAAACCAAATCGACATCGCGTACTCCATCTAATCAACAAGCTACGCGCTGAGAATTTATGATTGTCTCGCAAATAACCAATTAAACTTCGTTAAATGAATTCGCGCACGAGAGTTACGCTTACTTAACTATTCCGCGAAGGGTTTCGTTGTATTCTATAACCGGTAGATATCGTGGTACGTCTGCGATCTCGAAAATATTCAAAATCCCATAGGAAAGGTATTGCATAGTGCCAATTCCACTAGAAGCGGCGCACCACACGACAAGTCCAGCAAATAAACAGCGAAGCAAAGAGGCGCCTGCACCTCCTTCGTCAAACCCTAGTTCGGTTTCCATCTTTTGGAGTACGTTTTCGCCGAGTATGAGGCAGCATATTCCAAACAATGGGAACAAAAGCGCGAAATCATACCTTTGGTAATACTGAATGAGTGCGAGCGACAAAGCTCCCGCGAGCATGACGCCGCAAAACAGCAACAAACCTGTAGAAATCGCCCGAACCATCGTTGGCTCCCGAATTTAGTGCGGGAACTTTAACATCCGTAGGTAAACACAGACTGTCGGAAATCGATCTAAACGTCGAAATCCAATCCAATCGCCGTAAACCTTTCGCGCGAGTCCGCCCAGCGTTCCGCGACCTTGACCCGCGTAAACAAATGTACGGGCCGATCAGCGATATCCGCGATCTCTCTACGAGCCGCGCGGCCGACGTCTTTGATGGTCGAGCCGCCCTTGCCTAAAATGATCTTCCGATGGCCTTCGCGCGCGACATAAATGATCTGACGAATGACAACGGACCCGTCGGGTTTGGACTCCCATTCCTCGGTCTCAACCGTAAGCTGGTATGGCAATTCCTGATGCAGCCGGAGCATTAACTTCTCGCGCGTGATTTCCGCGGCCAGCAATTGCAGCGGCGCATCGGCGATTTGGTCTTCTGGGAAAAGATAAGGACTCAATGGCATAAGACTGGCCAAATGAGCGCCTAACGCCTCGACGCCGTCTCCCTTCAAGCCCGAGATCATAAAGGCTTCCGAATAGACCCCTTCCGAAAAAATGCGCTCTGTAATCGGCAAGAGCGCGTCGCGTTCGAACAAATCGATCTTGTTCAACGCCAGGAGCGCTTTTCGCCCAGACGATTTGAGATCCGCGATCACCCTTAAATCGTCTTCAATGGATTTTTTGCCAGCCCCGGTCTTTGCGCCGGCGAAATCCTCCGCCCAGGCGTTCGCGTCGATGATGTGAACGACCGCGTCGGCGTTTTCGGCCCCGTCCCAGGCCGAGCGCACCATGGCGCGATCCAATCGTCGTTTCGGCGCGAAGATGCCTGGCGTATCGACGAGCACAATTTGAGCGCCCTCATGCATCATAACGCCGCGTACGGGAAAGCGCGTCGTCTGCACCTTTTGCGTCACAATGGACACCTTCATGCCGACCAGACGATTTACGAGCGTCGATTTTCCGGCGTTAGGCGCGCCGATAATGGCCGCAAAACCTGCGCGTGTTTCCAGCCCCTCGCTCACGCGCCGATTCCAATGAGGTCTAAAAGCGCCTGGGCGGCGGCCCGCTCCGCCTCCTGCTTGGACGCGCCTTTGCCTAAAGCTGGTTCTTCGTCATCGACCAGAACGCGGCTTGTGAAGACGGGCGCATGGTCGGGCCCTTCTCGTCCGGCGGTTTCGTAGATTGGAGCGGGACGTCCACCGCGTTGCGCCCATTCTTGAAGCGCGGATTTAGGGTCGACGGGCGGCTTGTCGAGACGCTTCAGGCTGTCCTTCCAAAACCTCAAGATAACGTCTTCGGCCGCCTCCGCGCCGCCATCCAGATAAACCGCGCCGATGACAGCTTCTGTAGCGTCCGCCAGCAGAGAAGGCTTAAGTCGACCACCCGAAGCGCGTTCAGCGCCGTCCAGAATAAGATGACCGCCCAATCCCATATCAATGGCCGCGCGCGCGCACGCATCCTTGTTCACAAGAGCATTTAGGCGGGGCGCCAATCCACCTTCCCGCTCCTGCTCAAACCGGTTGAATAATTCACTTGCGATCACAAGTCCCAAGACCCGATCGCCTAAAAACTCTAGGCGTTCGCCGCTTAGCCGCGCCGCATCGCCTGGCACCGCGCTGGTATGCGTCATCGCGCGGTCCAACAATTCCGGATTGTTGAAGACATAGTGCAAAGAGGCTTGAAGCTTTGAGCGTGCAGCTGCGCTCAGCGTCGGCGGCGCTGCACGATTCGCCCGCGCGCGATTGCGACGACGCTTACCTGTGTGGCTGGAATTGGGGCGCGTCATTCCGCATCCGCCTGTGGCCGCGCTTCAATAATCACCATCGCCTGTGCGTAGGGATAATCATCGGTGATGGTGAGATGTACGAACGCCTTCATCCCGGGCGGCGTCATGCTGTCCAGACGCATTCGCGCTCCGCCGATCAAGTCGAATGTCGGCTGCCCGGTCGGCAAATTCACAACGCCCATATGCTTCCAATGCACGCCACGCCGGGGGACCCCGGTGCCTAAAGCCTTGGCGCAGGCCTCTTTCGCGGCGAAGCGCTTCGCGTAGGTTTCTGCGCGGCGGCGGCGTTTGTCGGCTTTTGCGCGTTCTAAATCCGTAAAGACGCGATGCGTGAAGCGGTCGCCAAATCTTTCGAGTGTTTTTTCGATGCGACGAATATCCGCCATGTCTTGGCCGATGCCGAGGATCATTGCGCGGCGTCCGCCTTCGGCTGCAACCGGGCGGCGTCCATCAACTCCCGCATGCGGCGGATAGCTGTATCCAATCCGACGAAAATAGCCTCGCCCATCAGGAAATGCCCGATATTGAGCTCCTTCAGTTCAGGGATTGCGGCCACTGGTCCGACTGTATCATAGGTCAATCCATGACCTGCATGGACCTCAACGCCGCGCCGAGCCCCTTCTTCCGCCGCCACGCGCAAACGCATTAACTCGGCGTCTGCTGCATCGACTTCGCCGGCGAACATCAGTTCGACATAACGCCCGGTATGAAGCTCAACGACCGGCGCGCCGATCGCCTCGGCGACTGCAACTTGAACGATGTCCGGCTCGATGAACAAGGAGACGCGCACGCCCGCGTCGCGCAGTTTCGAGACGACAGGCGATACCGAATTGTGAAGGCGCGCGGCGTCTAACCCGCCCTCGGTTGTCCGCTCTTCGCGCTTTTCGGGCACGATGCACGCGGCGTGCGGTTTGAACGCCAAGGCGATATCCAGCATTTCGTCCGTCGCCGCCATCTCCAGATTAATGGGTAAGGAGACCGCGCCTCGGATCATCTCCAGATCGGTGTCGCGAATATGGCGTCTATCTTCGCGCAAATGAATGGTGACGCCGTCCGCGCCGGCCTCCCGTGCAATCTCGGCCGCGCGCGCCGGATCGGGATGCCCGCCCCCGCGTGCGTTACGAATCGTCGCCACATGGTCGATATTGACGCCCAGGCGCAGTCTTTCGGTCATGCCAGCCCCCGGCTGCCCGGCTTAACCGCGGGCATGGCCGCTAGGTCCGGCGGCAACTCATTGGGATCATAGTCGGGAAAATCAACCGCCGCTAAAGACACCATCGGCAATCCAACGTCCGCCTTGCCGTTGGATCTATCTACGACGCACGCAGTCCCAACAATGTCGCCAGGCGTCTTCTGTAACGCTTCGATTGTCTCGCGCATGGACAAGCCTGTTGTGACAATGTCTTCGACGATCACAACGCGTTCACCCGGTGAAATCTCAAACCCGCGCCGCAAGGTCATCACGCCGTCTTGGCGCTCGGTGTAAATTGCGCGACATCCCAAGGCGCGCGCGGTTTCATAGCCCGGGATCAACCCGCCGACAGCCGGCCCGCAAACAATATCGATCTCTCCGAAAGTGGCGCTCAACGTCTTAGCCAATTCGCCGCAAAGACGCGCGGACGTCTCTGGATGAGAAAAAACCAGAGCCTTCTGAAGAAAGACGGGGCTGCGACGCCCCGACGACAAGATGAAATGTCCCTCCAAAAGGGCGCCGACTTGTCGGAATTCATCCAATACAGCTTCAGAATTCACGTCTCTCATCCCATTGTTATCCACGCACGCGTTTAGCAGAATCCACGACCTTCAACGCCCTAAGCGCCGCCAAGATCTGCGTCAAATGCTTTGCGTCTTCGACCTCAATGTCGAATTGCTGATCGAAAAAATCCTGCGAGCGCTTCACCATTTTGACATTGGTGATGTTTCCCAAAGCGTCGGACACGGTTTTACACAACAAAGCCAATACGCCGCGCTGATTGACGGTCGTCACCAAGATACGCGCGACGGCCAGCACATCGTCGGCGCCGCGCCGCCATCTTAGGTCGATCCAACGATCGGCCTCCGCCTCATAATCCGCCAAACGCTTGCAATCGATGACGTGCACTTCAACACCCGCTTCGGGTTGAAGGACGCCGACAATCCGGTCTCCCGGCAATGGCGAACAACACTCCGCCAAACGCATTGTCACGCCGGACGTCAAATCTTCACCGGCCACCAGACTGGATGCAGAGACGTCATCAAGAACGCGCGGCACCGGATCGTCGCGATCGCCAGCTGCGGCGGCCGGAAATGCGGCGAGCAAGGTCTTACGCGCGCTAACGCGACCGCGTCCTAGCGCTTCCAACATATTGTCACGCGAGGAAAACTCCGCGCTCGCAGCAATGGATTTTAAGCTTACTTCCGCCGGATCCATACCGAGACGGCGAAGACCGTGCTCCAAGAGGCTCCGTCCAAGCGCGACAAACTCTTCGCGCTCCTTAACGCGCGTCAAGCGGCGGATCGCCGACCGGGCACGCCCCGTGACGGCCAATCCCTCCCAATTTGGCGGCGGCGCCGCGACGGGACCACGAATAATCTCGACGACGTCGCCATTGCGAAGCGTCGTCCGCAACGGCCGCTCCGCACCGTTTACACGTGCGCCGACACACGTATCGCCGACTTCGGTGTGGACCGCGTAAGCAAAATCCAGCGGCGTCGACCCTGCCGGCAGCTTCACTAAGCTCCCCTTCGGCGTGAACGCGAACACGGCGTCTCGATACATTTCGAGCTTCGCATGCTCAAGGAATTCTTCCGGTTCCGCACCGTGCGCCAGCATGTCAGCGAAAGCGGTCAACGACGCTTTCGCATCAAGACCCGCTGCACGGGCGGCGTCGCTGTCAAATCCATAGCGCTCGTTTTTGTAACGCCAATGCGCCGCGACGCCGCGTTCGGCCACCGCGTCCATCTCAGGCGTTCGAATTTGAAGCTCGACACGCATATTGCCCGACCCGCGGAATGTGGTGTGGATGGATTGATATCCGTTCGGCTTTGGAACGGAGATATAATCCTTAAACCGATCAGAAAAGGCGGACCAATTATGGTGTGCGACGCCGAGCGCTTTGTAGCAATCCGCTTCATTCGGAACAATCAAACGGAATGCAAAGATGTCTCCCAAATCTTGGAAAGAGAGGGATTTGGATTCGAGCTTTCGCCAAATTGAATACGGGCGCTTTAGCCGTCCCCTCACCTCGTCGCCTAGTCCAGCCCCCATCATCACAGCGCCAATATCGCGGCGAATGCGCTCTACGTCGGCGTCTCTCTGCGACGCCAGGGTCTCCAAGCGCTTTTCGATCGCGGATCGAGCGTCCGGATTGATCACAGAAAACGCCAAATCTTCCAACTCCGCCGCGAACACGGACAAGCCGACCCGACGCGAGAGCGGCGCGTAGATGTCCATTGTTTCGCGCGAGATCCGCAGCCGGCTTTCCGGTTTCGGCATAAACTGGATCGTGCGCATATTGTGCAGCCGATCGGCGAGTTTTACGAGCAGAACGCGGATGTCCTTGGCGGTGGCGAGGATGAATTTCTGAAAATTCTCCGCCTGTTTGACGCGTTGCGACACGCCCTCCAACCGCGTCAACTTGGTGACGCCATCGACAAGATCAGCGACGTCTTCGCCGAAATTATCCGTGATTTCCTCAAGGCTCACACCGGTGTCTTCGACCGTGTCGTGCAAAAGACCGGCGATGATGGTGGATTGATCGAGCCGCAAATCCGTCAGCAATCCCGCCACGGATACCGGATGCGCATAATAAGGATCGCCGGAATGACGTTTTTGAGCGCCGTGTTTTACCATCGCGAACACATAGGCGCGGTTTAAGGCGTCCTCGTCGGCATCCGGCTGATACGCCAGAACGCGTTCGACGAGCTCATATTGGCGTAAAAAATTTTGTCCGTGGCCTGATAGCAGGCCCGGTTCGCGTAATTGTTTGATCGTGGCCGGCGCGGCGTCGTCCATCGCGCCTTTCTTCCCTGGTTTAGTAGCGGTCTTCCCGAGCCGATTCCATTTCGGCTTGGTAAGCTTTCAGAACGTCATCTTCCGACGCAGTCGGCGCCGCCGTCAATGCACGCTCGTCCGCCTCGCGCTCAGCTTCCTCATTAGGCCGCACTTCTTGCAGATCGGCCACATAGCTTTCTTTCACCATCTCCAAATCGACGGACCGATCAGCGATCTCTCTAAGGGAAACCACTGGGTCTTTATCATTGTCCCGATCAACGGTGAGTTCCGAGCCCGCGCGTATCATCCGAGCGCGATGCGCCGCCAGCAAAACAAGCTGGAACCGGTTTGGAACTTCTTCAATGCAATCTTCGACGGTGACGCGCGCCATGAATATCTCCTAAAGGGAAGTCGGTTCTTTTAGTCCAAGCGGCCCGCAAGCTCAACACTATTTTGCGGCGCCTGCGAAAACGCGGGAATTGGGTCTCTTTTTTCCGCCGGCCAAACAGCTAAAGCGCTTTCAAAGAGTTCCGACACAGGCGCCTCCAGAACTGGGTGGCGCCATTGGGGCGCAATCTCTTGAAGAGGCCCCATGACAAATGACCGTTCATGCGCCCGCAAATGCGGAATCGTCAGGCCCGCTGGGTCTTTATCAACCCATACCCGGCCACAAAAATCGATGAGATCTAGATCTAGGGTGCGCGGACCGTTCACCTCCTTTCGAATACGTCCGAAACGCTCCTCAATCTTTAACAATTGCATCAACAAGTCTTGCGCATCCGCCTCGTCGGGGGCTAACTCGGCGACTGCATTAGCAAAAGCCGGCGTCGACCGGTCTGGCCATGCGGGGGACGACCAAACTCTCGACACGCGGATCGGCTTAAAACCGGAGCGATCGATAACGTTCAAGACCTTTTCAAATAGGCGGCCCCCTTCAAGCCCCTCAAACGGCATGTTTCCACCCAACGCGATGTAAACGCCTTTCTCGTCCGACGCGCCATTGTCGGCAGTATCCTTTGTTCGTAGCTGGAGCGACATTGAACACATGGCTTTTTACAAAGACGAGCGCTTGGCGCTCTTTATAGACGGCGCCAATCTTTATTCGGCCGCCAAAACTCTGAACGTCGAAATCGATTACCGCAAGCTTCTAGACGAGTTTCGCCGCAAGGGCCGCATGATGCGCGCCTATTACTACACGGCGCTTGTTGAGAATGACGATTACTCCCCCATTCGTCCGCTGGTCGATTGGCTTCAATACAATGGCTTTAAGGTCATCACAAAAGCCGCCAAAGAATTTACAGACCCGACGGGACGCCGGCGCGTCAAAGGCGATATGGATGTCGAGATCGCAGTCGATGCGCTAAACCTCGCAGCACATCTTGACCATATCGTATTGTTTTCCGGGGACGGCGATCTCACGCGGCTGGTTCAGGCGCTTCAGGAAAAAGGGGTGCGGGTCTCGGTTGTTTCCACGGTCAAAACCTCGCCGCCGATGATCGCCGATGACTTGCGCCGCGCGTCTGACGATTTCATTGATCTCGTCGATCTTGCGGAATTGGTGGGCCGGCCGCGCCGTTCAAGCGAAGCGGCCGAAGACGATTACGAAGACGAGTAACGTGGCGGCCGTCGCCCGAACGGGGCCTCCGGAACCGCCGCTAGACTGCCCGAAATGTCCAAGATTGGTCTCGTATCTGGACGAGACGCGCGCCAAAGAGCCAAACTGGTTCAACGCGCCGGTGCCGTCATTCGGACCCGAAGACGCTACTCTGTTGATCGTTGGGCTCGCCCCCGGCATCACAGGCGCCAATCGAACCGGGCGGCCCTTTACCGGCGATTATGCGGGAGATTTGCTCTACGCGACGCTGGCCGAGTTCGGATTTTCAAACGATCAATATGATGCGCGTCCCGATGACGGACTCGCACTACGATCGGCGATGATTACCAATGCGGTGCGATGTGTGCCGCCGCAGAACAAGCCGAACGGCGCCGAGATCAACGCCTGCCGCCCCTATCTTATCTCTCGAATCCAAGCTTTGCCGAATTTGAAAGTGATTTTAGCCCTAGGAAAGATCGCGCATGACAGCACGGTGCGCGCGCTCGGCGGTAAACTCGCCGACGTAAAGTTCGCGCACGGCGCGCGTCATGCGTTTCAGGGCCTGAACGGTCCGATCACGCTCTTCGACAGCTATCATTGCTCCCGCTACAACACGAATACACGCCGCTTAACGCCCGATATGTTCCGCAGCGTCTTTCGCGAGATCCGCAACGACATCGGCCAATAATATCTCACAACGGATTGCCGTTGCGTCACGCTGACGGCGCGCCGCGCCTGGGGCAAAACAAGCGCAGCGCGTATCCGAGCCTCAAACGGATGCCGAAACAGATTAGCCTTGGAGACGCCCCCGCATGTCGACAGACACCCCCTCCACCGGTCCGCTGAGCGGCGTTAAAATCGTCGATATGTCGACCGTCGTACTTGGCCCGTTCGCTACACAGATTTTTGGCGATTTGGGCGCAGACGTCATTAAGATTGAACATGGCGCCGGCGATATTATGCGCCATGCCGGTCGATCCCCTGGCGAGGGTCTAGGGCCCATCTATATGGGGCTAAACCGCAACAAACGCGGTGTCACATTGAATTTGTCACGCCCTAAAGCGCGCGAAGCGCTCGAACGCCTCCTAAAAGACGCCGATGTGTTCTTCCACAATGTGCGTCTCGCCGGTATGGAGCGATTGGGCTTTGGATATGACGCGGTCAAAGCGATCAATCCCGACATTATCTATGTGCATTGTTGCGGGTTCGCCGCAGACGGCGCTTATGGCGGACGACAAGCCTATGACGATCTCGTGCAAGCCGCCTCGGGCCTTGCCGACTTGTTGGCGATTCGTGACGGCGGCGCGCCGCAATACATGCCGACTTTAGTCGCCGACAAAACCACGGGTCTCTACTCCGTCTACGCTACGATCGCCGCCCTGTTTCACCGCGAGCGCTCAGGCGAAGGGCAATTTATAGAAGTGCCGATGCTGGAAAGCGTGACCCACTTCAACATGGTGGAAAATCTCTATGGTCGGACTTTTGTTCCATCGACCTATGGCGTGGCTTACACCCGATCCATCAACCCCCGCCGCAAACCCTATGCGACGAAGGACAGCTATATCGCCATCGTTCCATACAATGACGATCAATGGTCGAAGTTTTTCGAGATTGGCGGTCGCCCGGGTGTTTTCGACGATGAGCGGTTTGCAACCTATAAGAAGCGAACCGAGAACATTGGCGCGCTCTATGAAATTATCGAAGAGGTCGCCACCACGCGTACAACGGATGAATGGCTGAAGATTTTAGACGAGGCCAATATTCCGGCGATGCGCTACAACACGATGGAAGACGTCATCGGGGATCCGCATCTCAAATCCGTCGATTTCTTCGAGGAACGCGATCACCCCCAAGCAGGCCCCTATCGGGCGATCAAGCATCCGGTCAATTTTCAGGGAACGCCGACAGAGATCAGACAAGAACCGCGTCCTCTAGGCGCGGACAATGCCGCCGTGTTCGAGGCTTTAGGATTTTCCGCAGACGAGATTTCTGAGATTATGGGTGAGTAACGCGTCGCGTACGCCGCCATTCCTATAAGCGTCAAACATGATAAAGCCGCCTCGTCCTCGCCCCCTAACGGCTGATCTTGATCGACGAAACCGCGGCGTCGACGAAGATGGCGGGCCTGCACGGCCGGGGGGCAAGGGCGAGCGCTACCGCGCTTCTGTCCCGGCTTCAATCCGGTCGAGACGGCGCACTCAAAGCTCAAAATGATGTTCAAAATGTCCTATGTCGCGACGAAAGCGTTCCGCAATTTATACGAACTAACCCGCGGCAAAGCTTCGCTCGTCGCCGGGTGATGGATGAACTGCTCGAAAACCTAGCGGGTAATCGACCAGAAGAGCTTTCTGGTCGACCGTACTAGGAGAGGCCCCGTTCACGTGGACTAATGACCTCATATTGCGCCCTAGCTATGTCGGCTTGCGAGACTTAAAAGTCGAAGCGTCCGACAAATTCGATCCGGGTGCCTTCACCATCGGAACCATCGTCGGTTTCAATGGTGTTATAGATGCCTTCCAATCCAAGGGTGACGCCATCAATCGGTGTGTAAAATAGGCTCAAACTGACGCGTTCGGCATTATCAAATGAGAGCGGGTCTGCGCCGCTCGGTTGGTCCAAATCGAAAACGCTTCCGGTTATCGTGGACCGCCAGCGATCCGTCCAGAAATGCTGGTATCCAATGAAAGCGCCGAACAATTCCGTCGAGCCTACTTCACCGTCATCGTCGATGATGCCGTCCAAACCGCCAGTGAACGACGAATAATAGTGCGTGATGCCGGCGCCGTATTGTGTTGCGAACGATATGTTGTTCTGTTCCGATCCCGTAAACGGTGTCTGGACTCTTCCCGACACATGAACGGCGCCGGTATAATCTGTGTCCGTGTCTGATTTGAGTTGAACACCCAGACCTGCGATCCGAAGATGACCCCAGTCGCGTTCCAACTGAGCAAAGCCAACAACGTTGGGAGCGGACTCAGATGCTAGGAGATCTTCATTGCCTCCCAAATCAGCCGCCGGGTTTTCGATGCCAATGCCCCAATTTGAACCTTGGCGTTCACCGCGAACATAATAGATCCCCGGGTTTCTCAAGACAGGAGCGGCAAGAGGCCCCCCAGGGTCAGCGGTCTCGGGAAATGAGAAAACATCCACGAACCCTGACCAAAATTGACCGATTTTAAACGGTCCCAGTTCCGCCGCTGCATGACGTAAACGCAGATCGAAATCGTTGGTGAATTCATCTCCATCGCCAAAGAAGTCGAATTCTACAAAGGTCCGAAATTCACCAAGAGTTGTGGGCGCGCGATAATCAAAATTCACTCGAGTGTGGCGCGCGTGAATTGCGAACTGGCTCGTTTCATCATCCGCATCACCATCAAGCGGAATGGTCGGGGCCGTTCCGATAAACTGAAAGCCCTGATTATCGGGGTCGAAGTTAGAGTTGATTTGAATCAGCCCGCCAACTCGAAACGAGCCTGGCGTCCCCGATACACTGATTGAACGGTCAAAATTGCCCGCAGTCACAAAAGCATCATCTGGAAACCGGCCAATTGGCTGACGGTTGCTTAAAACGGCTTGCAGGACATCCTCAACGCTGTCTGCATCTTTATCACCGACTGACTCAATGCTTGGTTCAGAAGACGTTGCAGGCAATCTCGCAACGGGTTCTGTAATGTCCTCTGGGCGCGTAATGTCGGTTTGATCAGCGGACTCTAGTCTTTCGGCGTTAGCATTCGCCAAGCTCTCCACGAGCGCCCGCAATTCCTGTACTTCTTTTCGAAGCGCCTCAACTTCTTCGTCTTTGGTTTGAGCGTCTACGGACTTTACGCCTACACTTGTCGTAAGCATAAGTGCAATAATTAGCTTGGATTTTTTTCCACGCTTAATACATCCCGACATCCGTACATCCCATTACTAAATCCTGTTTTGTTCGCATAAGGAGGATTAAGGCAAAAAGGCGCGGAATACTTAAGTCCTTTGCACTCTAATTTTGCTCCAACCTCCTAGGTCGTGTTGACTGCGACTTCTTTTCAGATCTGAGGGGTGGAGTTGAGAACCCGCTCCGCCAATACGACGGTCACGGACTGTTGCCGGCGCGAGGGTCGTTCTCAAGACGCGCATACGCGCACTTACTGTGCGTCAAAGCAAGTTTGGAAGCATGAAAGCTTGCGATAGTATTTTATCCACAAGGAACAAATTCATCAGCTTCTAGCGCTCTGTTTTAATTGCGGAATATCGGGTTGCAATGTGGCGCCCGGGACGCAATGACCCGGGCCGCAACAACATGGAATATTTCGGAAGGTAGAAATGAGATGATTAAGAGGTCGCGGCTAATATTATCGACGATACTTCTGCTTGCGGGATTCGCCTTGCCGGGCGCCGCCAGCGCACAAACTGCGCCGCCTATCGATCCCGCCTTCGCTCCGCCGACGAAGTCGCAGGATCAGCAAATGGATAAGCGAAACACCGTTCCGCAGGAATTCGAAACGCATATCATCGTAGCGACCGAAGCCGACCGCAAACGCGCGGATTTCATTATGAAGCTCTATGACGTGTTCGCCACCAATCCATCGGGTGAAACGATGGAAGAATTTATGTCGGACACATACATTCAGCATAGTACGGGGGTTCCGAACGGAAGAAATCCGATCGCCATGCTCTTCGCGTCGTCGGTTGCGCAATACGACGTAAAAATAGACGTACACAAAGTCATGGTCATGGGCGACTGGGCGATGGCGCATGTGAATTTCCGCAATGTAGACAATGCAGAGCCAGACGATTTGGGGACGGCCGCCGTCGATATGTACTTCTTTGGTGAAGATGGCCGGATTGAAGAACATTGGGACGTCTTGCAACAGGTGCCGACCCACTCAGCAAATGCAAACGGCATGTTCGTCAAAGTATTCGAAGGTGAATAGGCAATGAAAAAGACACTATTACTCGGCTGCGCACTTTTAATCGCTCAAACCACTTTTTCGGCGTCTTCATTCGCCCAATCGCCACCTGCGCCGCCGACATCCGACGCGGCGATGCAATACTATGATCGCCACAAGATCGATATTAGCAATGTCAGGGATTTCTACGAGAACCTTTTGATCGCTGATACGATGATCCACGCGGACGCAATGTTCGACGCGACAACAAAATGGAAGTTTACCCTCTATCAGATGATCAAGGCGGGAAGCGGCCATCACCAAGCGCGCAGCGCCTATCAATTGTCAAAGCTCGGCGTGTCGATCGGGGAGATTCAAGACATCTGGTCGGAAGACTATGCGGCGTCGATCGAGGACGCGCGTATTCGAACCGCGTTTCAGTATTTGGACCTTGCTTCAAATCTCCCAACGCGCGTGACGGCCGACATCCATGCAGCATTGAGGATGCAGTTTGCAGACCGGCAGATCGTCGAACTATTTGAGCTGACCGGCATCAACGCCGCGATGGCGACACACGATCAAATTTTGCCGATTGCAACGGATCAGGAAACGTTGGATTGGGCCAACGCAAACCTTCGCTCAGTTGGTTGGACGCCAGGGCATAATGAAGGCAGCGCCGAGGAACAGCGGGAAAATCCGTTTGTTGGATCAATGATCCAAGCGCTTCATGACGAGTTTGTCGCGGATTGGAACGCCGGAGACCTGACCGCGAGAGCGCCCAGACTGAAAACGGATTATCTGAACCAAATCACGGGCTATGGCGTGTCTGAAATGACCTTTGATGGCGATCAAGACGGCATTGAAGAACCGTTTGATTTTTATCCTGCGGAATATCTTCGGTGGGAAGCGCCCGATGCCGACGCCGCTAACGTTCCGCCATCTGGGACGGCGCCGTTCGATGTCGCCGCCTACGATTACGCCTACTTTAAACCGGCAATCGTTCCAGACACACGCGTTCCGTTCAGCGAACGACACAAATTGGATAACTCCTGGAGCCGCAAGAGCGGTCTCGGAACGCTTGGCATGGACGCTTTCACGTTGCAGCGGGACCGCGCGATCACGCTGCAAATGAAATGGTCGCTCTTTTTCGTGTATCAGCTGGCGAGCGGATGTGTTCACTGCCAAGCGCACGGCGCCTACGGCACGTTCCAGGAGATCGAGGACGATTATGTATATGACAAAGTGCCGCCAGAGGAGATGCCGACGGTCGCCGCGAAAATCCGATCTTTGATGGATTTCGAACGGTCAGAACACTATTCTGATGCGGAGAAAGCAGCTTTTAGGGTCGCTCGCGATGCTGGGACGCTTCCTGGGCGCACCACCGCCGCGCATATTGAAGAACTACGTCGGCATTATTCGGATCGAGAAATCCAAGAGATCATTTCGACTCTTGTCTTAACGCCTTGGCTCTCAACCGTTATGCAATCGCAAGCGACTGTTACTGATCAGCGCAGCATGGCGTGGTCTATCCGAAACTTGGGACCTGCTGGATGGAACCCCGGTGTTCATACCGGGCTCGCGAACGAGCAGCGCCCCTATCATATGAGTCAGTTTTACGCGGTTGTCGGTGCTGATATGGCGACGGGCGTGGTCACAGACGCCATAAGCGATTGGCTTGACGTTAGGGTTCCGCTTGGGGTCGATGCTGATGGTGATGGGGTCGAAGACGCTTTTGACGGATTTCCCGACGATCCTAGCAATTGGGCGGACACAGACGGAGACGGCATCAAGGATTCGCGAGACGGAGACATTGACGGGGACGGCATCACCAATGCGAGTGAATTGAGAGCAGGTACATTTCCGTTCAAAGCTGACTCGGATGGCGATGGCATTGACGACAAAGCGGAGATGGATGCGGGTACGAACCCGGTTGATCCGAGAAGTCTGTAATGCCGCGAATTGAGAAATACGTATTTGGAAATGGGGGCGGTTAGCCCCCATTTTTTGCTGGAACTCAGGTCCTTAATCTCGGCTTGCTCAAAAACGCCGCCGAGATCAATTTGAACTGAAACCGAGTTTCGTGTGCGGGATTTTTGTTGGCGCCGAATGCTAATTTTTGCGTCTCCATCATTGTGATGGAGTGATAGACGGTGCGGCGTTCAAGGCTTATGTGCATCAGGGTCTCGTCCCTGAGCTTGCCGTTGAAGCTCTCCTCGTAGCCATTCGACCTATAATCGATCCTCAATCGATTGCTTGACGGTCTCAACCCAAGGGCTGCCCGGTTCGATTTAAAGGGTCTGGACATCCAATCCATCCGCCAGCGCCAGCTCTATCTCCCGCAAAAAACGCAAGGTGTCCTCACCCGAACACCGCTTCCGAGCCATCCCCCACACCGCCATTACCACCAAGTAACAGACGGCCCCGTTTTTCGGGGAAAACGACACTTCCTCGACATCTCAGCCCTCGATACAACCAAATCATAAGGCAAAAAATGGCTTAGGACGCGGTTATGGCTAAGACTCGCTAAACGACGGGTCCGAGATAGAGATCCTGGCGCCTACGGTAACGAGAGAATGGGTCCTTTCGGGCGGCGTCGGCCCGAGAAAGCATCATCCTCAACACGTGGCGCTTAAGTGCCTCCAACCAGCGTTCGCTCAGGTCTCGTTCTGCGTAGGTTCGATGGTCAACAAAAAAATCCGCGCCGTGGCGAGAACCACCACAGCGCGGCAACGGGAAGACCGTTTCGGTGCGCGACAGACGCGCCCGATGTCTCTAATAATTATACTTGAACTGAAGGCCGAGCTCGCGACCGCGATCGATCAGGACAAAGCGGCTCGTCAAAGAGGCGGGTAATTCGCTATTGAACCGGAATGTCTTTTTATCCGTAAGATTCTTGCCGACGAAGGCGAGTTCCCATTGTCCGTCATTCCCGGCTATGCCGGCCCGAAGATCAAACTTTTCGAAGCCTTCCTGAATCTCCTCAGGGTCAGGATTTTGACCTGGGCGAAACTCAGAGGTGAACGACATTTTACCCGTAGATATAAACTCCAGATCGCCTGATATCGGCATGTTGAAGTCAAAGCCGATCGATCCGGAGAAGTCTGGCGCGAATGGGAGAGGTTGTCCATCGATCGTCGTTGAACACTGCACCATGTCTGGGGTCGGCACGAACGCCAAAAGCTCCGCGTTGTTACATTGGGCGCCGGCAAATTCGGTGTAGGTCGCATCGAGCCAAGTGGCGTCGGCGTTTAGGGTTAGATTGTCAGTCGCAAGCCAAACCGTTTCGATCTCAACGCCGCGCGATTCCGCCGAGCCGGCGTTGGTCGTCAGGAAGGTCGCGCTCGAAGGCTCGAACGTTTGGACTTGCAAGTCGTCAAACGTTGTATCAAACGCCGCGATATTTAGCGTTACAGTATCGTTGAACAGGCGCGTCTTGGCGCCGATTTCAATCGCTTCAGCTTCTTCCGTGTCGAACTCATAGCCGCCATTTGGATCAAAAGACGTGGGCTCTGCAAATCTTATTAGACGGATTTGCGGGTCAAAGCCGCCAGTTTTTGTCGCCTCCTTGTAAGAGCCGTAAACCATAATACCATCTACTGGATACCATTGCAGTTCCACCGAAGGCGTGAAGCTCTCTTCGCTTCGGTTCCCCGGAAGGTCGAGTTCGTCAAATGGATTTGGACTAAAGGGGTTGGAGACCGAATCGATAACCGCCTGGGAGGCTGGCTCCTCGTCCAAGGTCAGAATTCGTTGCACCTTCAATGCATCCGTCTCGACCTCGCTATAACGAGCGCCAAAGATAAAATTCAGATTGTCCGTAAGTTCATAAGTCATCGAACCGAAGATCGCGGCCGTGTCCTGGTCTTGTTCATAGAACTGCCTTACGAGCGCGCCATCCAAAAGCGCAGGGTTCGCTCCAAGATTAGAATCTTCAACGAATTCAAGCTCAGCGGTCTCGTAATAGACGCCCACCATATAGCTCAAGCGCTGATCTGTTGGGGATTCGAGCCGCAATTCCTGACTGAATTGCTGGAATTCTTCATTAAGTTCTGCAAGGGCGAACGCTGCCGGGCCCGGTCCAGCGTCAACGTCGACAAAACGCTCATTTTCATAGTCGACAAGCCCGGTCACGGAGTTCAACGTCAGACCATTGCTGAAATCATAAGACGCATTGATCGAGGCGTTGAGAATGTCCAGTTCGTTTCCGTCTTCTTGCTCACGGCCATTGGGGAGCGCCCCGCCCCGCGCATTGTTGAAATCGAAATCGTCTTCAAAACCGGGAATTCCAAAAATTCCAGGATTACAGGTGGGACCAAACGGGCCCGTTTCGGGCCCACAGTCGATGATCTGAAGTACGGTGCCATCCTCGTCGTTTTCGCTGTATTCAAGTTTGCCGATGAGGGTGAAATTGCTGGTTGGATCCCATTCCAGAGTGCCGCGGAATGCGTCGTTGTTGATGCTCGGAACTTTTACGTCGCGGACAGTGTCGGTTACGTAGCCGTCGCTTTCGGTATGTTTGTAAGCGAACCGATACCCCAACGTGTCGGTAATAGGTCCGCCAACGCCGATTTCGGTCACCCATTCTTCGGCTTCAAATTCATAGCTCGTGGTAAGATTGGCCTCAAAGACATCACTTGCGCCGCGCGAAACAATGTTGAACGCGCCCCCGATGGTGCTGTTGCCAAAATAGACCGGTTGGGGACCGCGAAGGATCTCCAAACGCTCAAGATCGAGAAAAGCGCCGCGAGCCGCCGGGCCGCGCCCCCGGTAGATGCCGTCGACAAACGTTCCGACGGATTGCTGGAACCCTGAACTTCCCCCGGACCCCGTCCCGCGAATGTAAAGCGCGTCCCCAATCGGCGTTCGCGTCACGGTGACCGTTGGCGACCCGTCTGTCAGGTCTTCCAAATTGGTGACAATTTGGTCGTTGATCTCAGTACCCTGGGTGACCGCGACTGACAACGGAACATCCTGAAGACTTTGAGCGCGCTTTTGCGACGTCACAGTAATCACATCAAGCGTCCGCGCTTCGCCGGCCCCTTCCCCCTCTTGAGCCAACGCTGGCGATGTCAAACAAGCGGCGCCGCAACCAAGCAGCATTAGCGCCTTAAAAGACTGGTGCATACTAATTTCCTCCCAAAGACCGAGCGACTTTTCGCCCGTCCCGCCCATCAACAGATTGCAGGCGGTTTAGAGATGGAATTGCACAGTATGACCGCATCGTCAAATTTTATTGACTAGATCGTCAGTAATTTGCTCTCGTATTAAAGACTTAGCGTGTTTGAAGCGTCGTAGGTTCAACGCACGGTTGATGAGGCGCGGGTATGCGCACAGGAGAGAATTTTGAAACACGTGTTGGACAAGGCCAAAAACCGCATTTGACTGGGATGCGTAATTATAGAACGGAGATGCTATGGACGAGAGGTTTCTCACGCCGCATTAACTCCGCCTTGGACATCCGCCGATATGCAAGTATGAGTGCTGGCGCAACTCGTGGTGAGGCTCAATGAAGGTACCGGAACAATCTGTTGATGGGCATCGTAGGCGCCGCAAGGCGACGCGAGAGCGTCTTATGGCGGCGGCGAAATCGGTTATGGCGGAGACACGCATCGAAGCCGTTACAATCGATGACATCATTCAGCGCGCCGAGGTTGGCAAGGGCAGTTTTTACAATCACTTCGCCTCCAAAGAGGACCTCTTTTTTGCAACTCTAGACGAAATCATTGTCGGAATGACGGATCGGACAATGCTTGCGATCAAGGGCATTGAAGACCCAGCGGAAGTCTTATCCGCGAGCATTAGAGTGCATATTTTTTTGGCGACGGAAGATCCCGAGGTTGGCCGCTTCATAATTAATGCGCCCGCCAGCTTAAACTTGCTACAACGTTACGCGGATCCAACCCTCAATCATAATATCGATAGCGGCCTTGAACTAGGTCGGTTTAAGCTGCGCGATCGCGACTTGTTCTTCACTGTATTGATTGCGGGTATAAACGCCACGGTTCTGGGTCAGTTGGAAAATAGGCTTGACGAAAGCACAAGTTCGGAATTTGCGCGTTTAGTTTTGGTTTTGGCGGGACTGGATCGGGACGACGCGCATGAAGTATCGTTGCGTCCTTTGCCCATTGTGCATCATCTTTAACGCAACATAGCGGGCGTGCGCTTTTGCAGTCTTGCAAGCTTGCAGTTCCGGTCCAAACGCTCCGCCTACAGATCGCTCGCTTTGCTCACCAGGGTTGGATACCGCAAAACGCCGTTTGTCTTAGCCCGTCTATCGGCTTAAGCCGCTTGTGGGCGCTTACAACGCGCTTTCAAAAATCCCTCGCCTGCTTAAGTGAAAGCGCGCGTTCTGAATGCGCCATTTGGAGAGATACTGAAAGTCGCGGTGTGGCGGATTGTAAATCGAATGTCAAAATGTGCTCCCTCGGCATCTTAGAGAACGCATTTGTGTAATTGGGAAAGACCGCGCGGCGTTACATATCGCTCGCGCGAGTCGGGCTTGATCCACATTCGAGATAGGTCGGCGGCGCAAGCTCGATCGACGGTGTAAAACGCTGCAGGACAGGCTTCGTAAGTCCAATGACGCATCGGAACGATGCGCTACCAGTCTTCAGATCGACGATTAGGGAGACCCGACGCCGGGCGTGTCGACGCGGCAGACCTCCACACGCGCTTTTTTGACGCCGGTCCAGATCTCTTCGAGTTCACCGTCGAATGTCATTGCAAACAGGGTTTTACCATCGGCGCCGCCGAGATTGCACGCAACCGCACGTTTGCTGTTAGGTTTGAGCGTCTGTAGGATTTCGCCGCCTTCCGCGACGCGCAAAAACACCCCATCGGCGATGATCGACGCCCAAACGGCGCCCGACGCATCCAGACAAATCCCATCCGGCCCATACTCGCCTAAATCGGCCCACACGCGACGATCGCTCAACGTTCCATCCTCCGCGCGCTTAAATGCGGTTAGACGGCAACCCTCCGACTCCGCGCAGATCAGCGTGCCGCCGTCCGGCGTGATCACTGTGCCATTGGGAAACAACATGTCTTCAGCTTC
>JBCCMB010000040.1:0-20917 GCA_039026555.1 Pseudomonadota bacterium | reverse complement strand
GAGTTTGACGCCAGTCGGTTCGCGCCATGCGCGCCAGTGGAGGCGCTTTCCCCGCAGACGGACAAGCCTTCCAGCGTCGTTCGCCCCCAGAGATCCGAGACGACCCCGCCCATATGATAATGCGCCGCCGGCGCGACCGGGATAGGCGCAGTGCGCGGGTCTATCCCGGCGGATTGGCAGCTTTCAAAGACGGTTGGGAATTGCGCGGGAAAGGCGTCGCCCACGGCTTGGGTGCAATCGAGAAACGCGCCGCGCCCGGCGATACGTTCCATATGGATGGCTCGGGCGACCTCATCGCGTGGCGCCAATTCGCCGTCGGCATGATAATCCGCCATGAAAAGACGTCCTGCGCCATCTCTCAAGACGGCGCCTTCGCCGCGTAACGCTTCGGTCGCGAGCGGCGCTGGGTCGAGGCCGACATCGATCGCAGTGGGATGGAATTGGACAAACTCTGGATCTGCGACAAGCGCGCCGGCCGTATACGCCATCGCAAGCCCGTCGCCGCGTGAGGATTTTGGATTGGTGGTGACATCATAAAGGCCGCCCGAGCCGCCCGCGCACATCACGGTTTCGCGGGCTTTGAGCTCCGAGAGCGCGCCTGTCGCATCTTCGACCAATACTCCGCCGACGCGTCCTTCCGCGTCCTGTAGCAAACCGACGGCTTTGAGACCTTCGATGAGGGTCAGATGATCAGCCGCCGCGATGGCGTCTGACAGCGCGTCCATGATGGCTTTTCCGGCAAGATCGCCAGCGACCCGCGCCACGCGAGGACGCGAATGCGCCGCTTCAAGTGAAAGGGCGAGCGCCCCGGTTTCCGTTCGGTCGAACGGGACGCCCAGCGCCAGCAAATCGCGCACGCGCGCAGAGCCGTCCGTCGCAATCAGGTCCGCCACAACGGGATCGACCAGTCCTGCACCGGCCGCAATGGTATCGGCGGCGTGCAATTGGGGGTTATCTCCCGGATCTAACGCGGCTGCGAGCCCGCCCTGAGCCCATGCGGAGGACGAGGCCTGGCCGATGGGCGCGGGCGAGACGATCGTGCAGGGGCGCGGCGAAAGTTTGAGCGCCAGAAACAATCCCGCCAAGCCGGCGCCTACGATGAGAATATCGCGCGCGTCGTCCGTATTCGCTTGGGTCAAGAAATTGGGGCGTCTTGCCGCGTAAAGCGCGCCCACGTGTTGTGTGCGCTCACAAGCGAGCCGAACATCTCGCCGCCTTGCTTGATAGCGAGCGCCCAATTGTCCGGCGCGTAGCCATATTCATAGGGCTCCATCTTGGCGAATTTTGTGATCGTGCTCTCGATGGTGACTTGCGTGCCGGTGCGCTTGGCCGAGCAAACCTGCTCTACTTCCGCGCGATGATTGGCGCACGTCTCGTACACCGTGAAATAACAGGCGTGGACGCCCTCGCCATTGTCTGGTTCGATCGTCATGCGGCCATGCATGGCGCATTGATTGGAGTATCCGCCGGTTTCAAAGATCCAAGAGCCGGAAATGTCCGTATCATTGGCGAGCGCAGGAGAGGCGCTAAACCCAAAAATTCCGAGGGCTGCAAGTGTCGCGAGGGATGACTTCATGTTGCGCGTTCCAGTTGTGAGCTTATCGTTTGATCTAAGCCCGACTTGCAAACTGCGCGCCCAATCCGGCGGATCTAGGGCGCGCAGGCTAAGGATTTAGGCCATTTCCAGCTCAATAGGCGCCGCGCCGGTGACGAAATCGAGCGGCTTGTCGGTTTTCGGAAGGGCCAGCATAGCGTCGATCGCCGCTTTGGCGCGGATGCGTACATCCTCATCCATCGTCACCTCATGCTCCATATCGATGAGGCAATCATAGATGTTTTCCAGGGTGATGCGCTTCATGTGCGGGCACAGATTGCAGGGCTTAACGAACTCTACATCCGGGTTTTCCGCCGCCACATTGTCGCTCATCGAACATTCGGTCAGCAGCACCACTTTGTTGGGGGAGCGGTCCGAAACGTAATTGGCGAGCGCCGACGTGGAGCCGGCGAAATCGGCTTGCTCCAACACGTCCGGCGGACATTCCGGGTGCGCCAGGATCAACACGCCGGGGTGCGCCTCGCGCAATTCGGTCACATCCTCTGCGGTGAATTGCTCATGCACTTCGCACGCGCCCGGCCAGGTCATTATTTTGATCGAGGTGTTCGCCGCGACATTCTTCGCCAAATACTGGTCCGGCACGAGGATCACCGTGTCCACGCCCCAATCGGCGGCGATATGCTCCACCACTTGCACGGCGTTGGACGAGGTGCAGGTGATGTCGCATTCGGCTTTCACGTCAGCCGTCGTGTTGACATAGGTCACCACCGGCAGATGTGGGAAACGCTCTTTGATTAGGCGGACATCCGCGCCGGTGATCGAAGACGCCAGCGAGCATCCCGCGCGCGTGTCGGGGATCAGCACGGTTTTTTCCGGCGCCAGGATTTTCGACGTCTCCGCCATGAAGTGCACGCCGGCCTGAACGATGACGCTTTCATCGACCGCCGCCGCCTCGCGGGCGAGCTGTAAACTGTCGCCTTTAAAATCGCCGACCAAATGGAAAATGTCCGGTGTCATGTAATTGTGCGCCAAGATAACAGCGTCTTTTTCCGCTTTCAGCGTGTTGATTGCATGGACAAAGGGCGCGATCGCCGGCCATTCCATCGGCGTGATGAAATCCTTCACCTCGTCATAGAGGTGATCGACCGCCGCGCGTACGACGTTGTTATATCTGAGGCCGCGCTTGCTTGCCGCATCGCTTCCACGTGCGCCGCCTGGGGTCTCGCAATTGGGTCCTGCATCAATAATACGCGCCATAAAGCAACCCTCCATCGTCTTTATCTGAGCAGGCGGACATTAATCGCCGCCCTTTTGCTCAATATGAGTATAAGGTGGGTGCTCAGACGTGCCGCTTCAAGGGAAACGACCAAATATCTCGTCTAACATCCGTGGATCAGCCCAAACTTACCCACACCCTTTAACTCAGATTGAGCATAAGCTGGTGCTTTATATACGATATATGACAGGTTTCGCCAAGAGGGGGAATTTGGCGGGGAAGTTTGACGGTCTATTGCTAGGCCGGACGCGATCTAGTTTTAACGTGCGCTCCTTGAATCAGAAGCGAACATCGTAAAGGTGTGCAGTCTGGCGCGGGGGGGTCAGCTGCTGTATTCGACCTCTAAGCTAGTGACGCTTTTTCGTTGGCGTATCAATACGCTTTTCAATGCGATCAAGTGTGGCAGCTCCACCAACATGCCGATAATGATCGCAGCATAAATGATCGGCTGATCCGGCAACGTCACCATTGTGATCACAAGCATCATCGGCGCGTTGCGCGCCGCCGTTGTCATCGTCATCAGTGCACGATCTTCGTATGAGAGACGCATGCACTTGGAAATGATCTCACTCACGAAATAGGTTGCAAAAAAGAATAAGAAGATCGCCCCAAATATGAGCGGGAATACCTCAGCATTGGACATTAAAGTCCCTATATTGACCGCCATAATTTGCCAGACGACGAGCGCCAATAAGACGGGTACGACGACTGCGACCATCGCGCGCACCCTCTCGAATTGCGGCTTGCTCAAAATTCTCTCTGCTAGGAAACGCGAGCCGACGGCCAGAACGAGAGGTATTAAAAACCAGGTCCATAGCGTTTCAAAAATCTCCATCGCCTCAAGGCCCACCGCGCCGAACCCGAACCATTGAACATAGAACGGGTAGAGCAGGAGCTGGATTATCATATTGATCGGCAGCAAGGCGGCGCCAAGTGCGGTGTTGCCTTTCGCCAGACGTGTAAAAGCCAAGAACCAGTCGGTGCAAGGGGCGAGAAAATAGATGACCAAACCAATGAAGAAGAGAGGATAAGCCGACAGAAATATTGATGAGATTGCAAAGCCAAGCACCGGAATGATCAGGAAGTTCGCAAGAATAGCGGCGGCGATGAATTGCCAACGATTGGTGCTCGACAAAATGCTCTCAAGACGAACTTCAAAGAGCAGAAAAAACACTAAAAGCAGGATCGTGAAATCGATCTGTCCAGATAGGAGGGTTTCAGATTGCGGCCAAAGCACACCGACCGCAGCTCCCAAAATGATCGCCATAATCAGGGCGATCGCGGTTCCGCGCCCGGACATGAAATTCGCCGCCTGTTCGAGGGATTTGGTCAGCATTCGCATTCCCCATCACAGCAGCTCAGATCTTCAAGAAGAAAGCCATTCTGAGCATATTCTTCGATTATTGGATGGTCCTGACCCCAGCGACTCATAATCTCACGGACGATGACGGCAAACCTCTGTCGATACTTATAGATGAAGCAGAAGATCGCTTTTTCATGCTGGACGTTTGGGCCGACGAGATAAATGTTCTTGTGAAGGGTGCTTTCATCACAATCGGTGAGTTCAGCATGACCCTTCGAGAAGTCGAACAGCTGACCAGCGAGGCTCTTGGAAATATCAAAACCCGTTGCATCAATGGCGGGGTGTTTCAGTTTAAAGACGCGGGTTTGCGTACGTACTTCTTGTTCTGAAATATAGTCGGCATGTTCAGCGATAAACTCAGCTTTGCCGCTCTTTTTCAGGTAACGTACGCGGGCGAAAGTATATGGGCTTAAACCGTAGCTGGAATCGCTCACGCGATCCGCCCATTGCGCGGACGGGTCGATGACACTGACCGATGATCCGTTTTTGACAAGATGATACGCCGTTTCCATGCCGCTTTCCGCGCCGCCGATGATGACATGGTGGCCGGTGGGAACAGTCTTGTACGACCCGCCCACACGAACTGCGCCGGGGATGGATTTCTGGTACTGAAATTCACCACCCGCCCAAATCAGTACGCGGCACCTGAGTTCCCCTTCATTTGTGGTCAGCAGAATGGCTCCATCGTCTTCAACCGCGATATCCAGAACTTCTACGCCTTCGTCGATCTGAAGATTATAGAATTCCGCCAGGTCACGAAGATAGTTCACATATTGCCGCCCTGTTGGATGCTCAGTTTGCAATCCGAAGGCTGGCGAACTTCCTGGCGTGACAGCGTTTAAGTCCACCGCGCCAAAGAAATTTCCAGTGAAAGATGGAGAGATAAAGCGGGTTTCTTTCGGCCAGTTCAGCAAGCTTTCGCCAACTCGACCGCGCTCCAGGGTCAAAGCCGGAATAGCGCATTGTGAGAGCAATGCGCTTATTCCGATTCCAGCGGGACCGGCGCCAATGATGATGATTGGATGTGTTTTCATAGCCTGTTTGTATTTTCAGGTTTGCAGGAGCTATCGCGAACGATAATCGTTTGCAACATGATGTCATCATGGCATAGCGCCAGCGTCCGTTTTTACGCCAAGGAAATCCGCAAAACGTATAATGAAACGCTCCGCTTTTGACGATTGGAGGCATGGCATATCAATTGAGCGCCGTACTCAGTTGATCTCGGAACTCATCGATACACGCCTCAGCACGCTTAGGAACCCGAGCGGCGTTCACGCGCAGACGTTTGTGAATGAATGGATTGAGAGCGCCTAGACCAAGTCTTTAGGTCTTCCAAACAGCTCGAGTCCGACTTCAGATAGGTCAAATGCGCATTTTTGGGGACGATGATTTGCAGGGCGCGCGCCAGCCCACACGTCGAAGTCTGACGGATCGCCCATGGCTTATTTTCGTCCGATCTAAACCGCTTAGCTCCGCTGCTAAGCCGGGACCGGCTCCTTCACCTGTGAGGTCGCCGCGCGCGTTTTGGATTTCGGGGCGCGGTCTTTAATCGCTTCCGGCTTGTGCTCGATCAGCTCCCAGCGGCCGTCATGATGTTCGACAAGTGCCGTGCAGCTTTCCACCCAATCGCCGTCATTCATGTAAGCGATCCCTTCGATCTCGCGCATTTCGGCGACGTGGATATGTCCGCAAATTGCGCCGTCATAGCCTTTCCGCCGGCAATAATCAGCCACATGGTCTTCGAATTTGTGGATGTAGTTCAGAGCACGCTTGGTGCGTTTCTTCAACGCGTTGGACAAGGACCAATAGGGCAAGCCCATCCAGCACCGCACTGTGTTCAATTTCGTGTTCACCGACAGCATGAAATTATACGCGCTGTCGCCCAAGAACATGATCCATTTGCGGTTCGTGCGCATCATGCCGTCAAACATGTCGCCATGGACGACGAGATAGGTTTTGCCGTCTGCGCCGGTATGAGTGGTGCGGTTGCAAACAGCGATATGGCCGAAGCTGAGCCGGAACCGCAAAAAGGCGCGCAGAAACTCGTCATGATTACCGATGATGTAGGTGACGTCGGTCCCGCGCTTAGACGCGGTGAGAATGCGGCGAATGACATTCGTGTGCGCTTGCGGCCAATACCATTTCTTCTTCAGCCGCCAACCATCGATAATGTCGCCGACCAGATAGAGCTTCTCAGACGTATTGGTCTTCAAAAAGGCGCACAAGGCGTCCGCCTGGCAGCCTTTGGAGCCCAAATGCACGTCGGAAATGAAGATGCTGCGATATTTGGCGTGCGGTATTGTCATGAAATCGGGGGTTAGACTGATTGCATGATCGTTTTATGACGGCGCTGTTTTGGGTCCGCGTCGCCTAATGCGGCCGCCGAGTGGAGCCGCCTAGTGGGGTTGGCGCAAAATAGGGGTTTGCACGCCTTGCGCGCCGCCGCCGCGTAGAGCTTCCTGATTGAAGCGGTAAAGCTCTGCGGGGCGGCCGCCTGTTTCGGTGGCCTGCGCGCCGGTGCCTTCCACAAAGCCGGCCTTATCCACGGCGCGACGGAAATTCTGCTTGTGGAGATCGACGCCCAGAATGGATTCCACAACGCCTTGCAGTTGCGACAGGGTGAACCGCTCGGGCGTCAGCTCGAAGACAACCGGACGGTATTTGAGCTTTCCGCGCAAACGGCCGATAGCGGTCGCCAAAATCCGGCGATGGTCAGACACCATCGCATCGCCTGGAACGATCATATCGCTCAGCACGCCGCGATCGCGCATCGACTCAGGGGCGAGTCCCGCTTCGTACAAAAGCTCATACCGTTCCAGCGCGCGTTCTTCGATCCAGGGCGCGTCATCCAGCGCGAACGCCAATCGCGCACGCTTCAACCGATCGGCGTCATCGCTCGCATCTGCGGCCCAATGGCGCAGACCTGGCGCGATAACATCGTCGATCAAGGCGGGCCGGCCGCCACGATGATCTTCCCAAGGGAAATAGCGATACCAATCGCGCCACACGGCGTCGAACGCGCCGATCGCCGGGCGCTCCGGCGTCAGGCCTAGATATCCAACCGACAAGAGCCGCGCATCTTTGGGCGCGTCGGTGAAATCCGCTTTGGGCAATTCACGGCCGCGGTCGCCGAATGTGTAGAGCTGTTCGACATAGCCGGGCTCAAAGCCGGTTTGCGCGCGCACCCAATCGCGCAGGCCCAATTCGAAGGTGCGATGCCCCGCAGGATCAAACGCGCCAAATGGCAGGCCCGTCGTTTCTCCGTGCCGCGTCGCAAGCACATAAGGCGCGTGCGCGTCGGCCGCAACGATCACGGCCGATAGGCCGACAACGAGCGGCGGCGTGTTCAAATATGCCCCCGTACGGGATCAAAGCTCGAAGGGATATAGAAGGGCTGCGCCTCCCATGTTGGCTCGCCGCGGCCCATGCTTTCAATGGCGGCGACCATACGGCCGCGCCGGCCTAATAATTCGTCTGCGAATTCGACAAGACGGATATTGGGGTTCGCCGTGGGTGATGCATCGCGCAACGTCTCCGCGATATCGTATTCGTCCGTTTTTGGATTGGCGATACATGCGGCGATGAACGCGCTGGCTGTCGAGCGCGAGACGCCCGCCCAGCAATGAATGAGGATCGGCGCGGTTTTCGACCAGCTTTCCACGAAGTTTATGACCTGGCGCGCATGCTCCAGGCCAGGTGGAAGCTGTATGGCGTCCTCCGCGTTCGACACATCCTCAACGCCGATCGTGTGATGGGTATCGGCGCTATAGCCGTCGAATTCCGGAAAATCGTCGTCGGGATCTAACAAAGACAAAATGCGCTCAGGTTTTCGCAATTCGGCGATATTCCGCACACGTGCGAGAGATGACACCCAAATCGCCATAGCATTGCGCTCCCCAGCGGTCTCAACTTAAGCCCTATCGCCGTTATAGGTCGGATCAGCTTCCCCCATAAGGGCGCTGAAGCGGTTCAGGAAAGCGTGTTGCGCTTCGGCGACGCTCAAAGGCGTGACGTTTGGCGCGATTCCCTCAGGCGGCGCGCCGAACAATTCGCGCGCCTCCGTTACGTCAAAGCCCGCGAGACCAACCGCTTCAAAATAGGCGCAGGCGTGGTCGGCGCGCTTAATCAACTTCTTGAGTTTTGCCGTTGGCTTGGCGGGGAGACCGAACCGCATGTAGATGGCCGTCTCCAAGCGATCTTCAAACACGCGATAATCAACGCCTAACGCCGCTTTAAACGGCGAGATCATGTCGCCGATCACATATTCCGGCGCATCATGGAGAAGTGCGACAAGCCGGTCCTGAGCGCTTAAACTCGGCGCGAGCGCCACGCAGATCCACTCGACGACCACCGAATGCTGCGCCACCGAAAAGGCGTGTTCGCCCGAGGTTTGGCCGTTCCATCGCGCGACGCGCGCAAGGCCGTGCGCGATGTCTTCAATTTCGATGTCTAGGGGAGATGGATCGATCAAGTCCAGACGGCGGCCCGACAGCATTCGTTGCCAGGCGCGCGGCGGCGCCTCAGCCTTTTTGAGTTTGGACGCACGAGCGGGCTTGGCCATTGATTTTCCTTACAAAACCTTACTTCGGGCCATCTTGACGCTGAGACAAGACGCGCGCGGACGGTTTTGAAATTTATTGTCCGCTTTTGTCACTTTTTTAGCCGGCGACTCAGGGTTTTTTAAGCATAGTCTGCGCATCCTCCTCCTTGTCCCTCGGAGATAAAAATAATGATGGATATGATGGTGGAAATGGTGCGGCAACCCGCCGTACATTGGCTCGTATTGTCTGGAGCGGCGATCGCCGTGATAGTCGAAGCCTACAAAGCGAGTCCGGAAGCCCTCTGGGGCGATATGATTTCGGACGAGCTGGACGACTAACGTCGAAAATGCGCCCGCGAAGGCGATTGGGTGATGGCGAGGGCGGCCTGTTTAAGGCCGCCTTCGTGCCATCTGGACCCCTGAGCGACTATTCTAGGCGGCTTTTTCGACAAAGACGGTGCCGGCGGAATATCCCGCGCCAAAGGAACAAATGAGCCCTTTATCGCCGGCCGCGAAATCCGTCGAATGCTTGTGGAACGCGATGATGGATCCGGCCGAGGACGTGTTTGCGTAAGTGTCCAACACGGTCGGGCTTTCCTCATCCGACGCTTCATGGCCTAGCACTTTTTGCGCGATCAGCCGGTTCATATTGGCGTTGGCTTGATGCAGCCACATGCGCTTGAGCTCGGGCGCATCGATCGAAAGATCCGCCATATGATCGCTGATCATCGCTGCGACCATGGGCACGACTTCTTTGAACACTTTTCGGCCTTCCTGAACGAAGAGCTTGTCTTCCGCGCCGACGCCTTCGGGCGCTGCGCGGTTCAGAAACCCGAAATTATTGCGGATATTGTTCGAAAACACGGTCTTCAGCCGTGTGCCCAAAATATCCCAATGCGCGGCGGGGGCGATGTCTTTGGCCTCTACTAAAACGGCGGTGGCGACGTCGCCGAAAATGAAATGGCTGTCCCGGTCCGTAAAATTGAGATGACCGGAACAGATCTCAGGATTTACCATCAGCACAGATTTGGCGCTGCCGGAGCGGACGAAATCCGCGGCGGTTTGAATGCCGAAAGTGGCCGACGAGCACGCGACGTTCATGTCGAAGGCGAACCCATCTATTCCCAGCGCTTCTTGGACTTCGATCGCCATGGCGGGATAAGCGCGCTGCATGTTGGACGCGGCGCACAGCACCGCATCAACATCTTTGGCGTCGCGGCCAGCGGTCTCTAAAGCTTGGCGCGCGGCGTTGACCGCGATTTCCGCAAGCACGGAAATTTCCTCATTGGGACGCTCGTCAATGCGCGGCGCCATAATGTCTGGATCGACCACGCCTGATTTGTCGATGACATATCGTGATTTAATGCCGGAGGCTTTTTCAACAAACTCGACGCTGGAATGCGATTTGGGCTCGACCTTTCCCGCCGCAATATCCTCAGCATGCGCGACATTCCATTTGTCCGACCAAGTATTATAGCTGGCGACCAATTCCTCATTGGAGACGGAATTGGGCGGGGTCCACAAACCGGTCGATGAGATGACTGGGATTGCCGCGTCGTTGGACATAATTGAGCGTGCCTCCATCCGTGCGCGTCGATCGGACCGCTTCTCGCCCGGACGCCGGATTCTGTTTTATGGTAAATCTTAGACTGAGCGCGGGCGCGTCGTCGAGCGCGATTAGTCTTTGCTTTCGCCGCGTCTCGCCGCGTCGCGTTCCCAACGTTTTTGATCGATCTCCGCTTCGCAAGCGCGCCGCTGCTCCAAATCCATGATTTCCTTGCATTCATCCTTGGCGCGATTGTCATAGACATCTTGTCCAAGCGACGCGCAGCCGGCGAGGGCGATTGACACAGCGGCGGCGAGCAGGGTTAAGCGCATAATCTACAGCTCCTGAACAGCTTGGTGGCGCGGGCAGGCGACCTCGTGATCATTCACCATGCCCATGGCTTGCATAACGGCGTAAACGATAACGGGTCCACAGAATTTGAAACCGCGTTTTTTCATGTCCTTGGCGATTTTTTCCGACAGCTCGGTTTTCGCGGGCGCCTGACGCCAATGTGTCCATGAATTGACGATGGGCGTCCCATCCACGAAATCCCACGCCCAGTCTGCGAAATCTTCGCCCTTGTCCCGCATGTCCAAATAGATGCGCGCGTTGTTCACGCAGGCGTCGATCTTCTTGGGACTGCGGATAATGCCGGGGTTTTGAAGCGCTTTGTGGATCCGTTTCTCATTCCAACGAACGATCTTCTCGGGATCAAAGCCCTCAAACTCTTCGCGCAACGTTTCGCGTTTTCTCAATATGGTGATCCACGCCAAGCCGGC
Source organism: Pseudomonadota bacterium (assembly GCA_039026555.1). Classification (GTDB taxonomy): domain Bacteria; phylum Pseudomonadota; class Alphaproteobacteria; order Caulobacterales; family Hyphomonadaceae; genus JBCCMB01. The sequence continues at coordinate 9,858 of JBCCMB010000040.1, read as the reverse complement.
TTGAAATCCGTCGAGTTGGAATTTCTCCCACAGGGCGCGGCTGTCGCGCTCTGGAACGCCCCATTCTTCGTCGTGATATCTGCGATAAAGCGCATCACCCGCCGGCGCCCAACCGCAGGGAATGTCGTCGACCGCCGTCATTTAACGACCGCTTCCAACTCGCCCGCCAGCCAATCAGGCTTGACGATAATGGCGGGCTCTCCGTCCACATTGATCGCGTCGCCTTTGGCTTCCGCTTTCGCCATGCGGTCGATGCGGATGCGCGCCAAGGCGCTTTTGCTTTCGCGCGAGGTGATCTCGCCGATCTGTGCGTCGCCGGCCATAATTGCTGCGCCGCGCGTCGGTGCGCTCTCTTCGAAATCAAGCCTCAGCGTTCGACGCCGCGCCGTGCCGCGTCGTTTCATGCGGGAGACGACCTCTTGGCCGACAAAGCAGCCTTTTTTGAAATCTACCCCGCCGATCATGTCCATGTTGACGTCCGCTGGGAAGGCGTCCTCCGCGCCGAAATCGACGCCGAATTCGGGAATTCCCGCGGCGATGCGTGCGCTGTGATAGGCGCTGTCGGCGAAGCCTTCATCCTCTTTCCGCACGCCGATGTGGCGCGTCGCCAGATCTGCGCTGCGCGGATCGGGAAGTCCGTCATCGTGAAACGCGTAGACGGCGAGATCCGTTCGCTCGTCAATGTCGACTTTGGCTTTCAATTTGAACAGTTTCAGGCGTTTCAGCAGCGTTTGATCCGCTTGGCTTGGGCAGTCGATCAAAAAGCCGTCTTCAATGAGGCTCATAATCATGTCGGCGATGATTTTACCCTGAGGCGTCAACAGCGCAGCGTAGCGTTGGTCGCCCGACTGCATATTCGTGACGCTGTTGGTCAGTAATCCGTCAAGAAAGCTCTCAGCCTCTTCGCCCGTGACGGATAGGACGGCGCGCTCAGACAGTAGCAAAGTATCGGTCATGACCGCGATGTAAGACGCGCCGCGACAAAGGTAAAGCAAGCTTTGCGGAGCCACAGCGGAAGCCGTCTAAGGCGGTTTTGGTTGACGGGCGCGGCGCGTCTTGGGACACGACACTCATGACCGATACATATGATCTTGTGCTCAAGGCCGGCTGCGTTGTGACGCCGGGCGGAGAAGACATCGCCGACATTGGTGTGAAAGACGGCCGAATTGCGAAGATCGGCGATATCCCCGTTGAGGCGGCGGGTGAGGTGATAGACTGCACCGGCCTTCATGTACTGCCCGGCGTGATCGACAGCCAAGTCCATTTTCGCGAACCCGGCTTGGAGTGGAAAGAAGACTTAGAAAGCGGCGCGCGATGCGCGGCGCTGGGCGGCGTGACCGCGGTCTTCGAAATGCCTAATACGGAGCCGACCACAACCACGCCGGACATGATGACGGACAAGCTCAAACGCGCCTCAGGCCGAATGCATGTGGACCACGCCTTCTATGCCGGGGCGACGCACGATAATATCGGCGTTCTGCCCGAGATGGAGCGGATGGCGGGCTGCTGCGGCGTCAAAGTCTTCATGGGCGCATCGACCGGGTCATTGTTGGTGGAAGACGACGCGGGCGTTGAAGCGGTGCTAAACGCCATCTCCCGCCGCGCGGCGTTTCATTCTGAAGACGAATACCGCCTCGCCGAGCGCCGTGATCTGGCGCGTCCCGGCGACTGGACCAGTCATCCGGAGGTGCGGGACGCGGAAGCGGCGATTATGTCGACCAAGCGCTTGCTGCGCCTTGCGGAGAAGACGCGCAAACGCATTCACGTCTTGCATGTCACCACGGGCGAAGAGATGGAGCTTCTTGCGCAGCACAAGCGTCTCGCCAGCGTTGAAGCGACGCCGCAGCACCTCACTTTACGCGCGCCGGAAGCGTATGAACGCCTCAAAGGCTATGCGCAGATGAACCCGCCCATTCGCGAGAGCGCGCATGTGGATAAACTCTGGATAGCGCTCAATCAGGGCGTCGTTGACGTGCTGGGCTCCGACCATGCGCCGCACACGAAGGAAGAAAAAGCCAAGCCCTATCCGGCCTCGCCCTCGGGCATGCCGGGCGTTCAGACTTTGGTGCCGATCATGTTGACCCATGTGGTGAACGGCATGCTGTCGCTGCGCCGATTTGTGGAACTGACCAGCGCCGGCCCGCAGCGGATTTTCGGTATGGCGGGCAAAGGCCGCATCGCTAAAGGCTATGACGCAGATTTCACCCTAGTGGACATGAAGGCGACCCGGACGATTACGCATGAATGGTCCGCGTCCAAAAGCGGATGGACGCCTTTTGATGGATTTGAAGCCAAAGCGTGGCCTAAAGCGACCATCGTCCGCGGTCGATCTGTGATGCGGGAAGACGACCTTGTTTTGGAAGGCGCTGGACAACCTGTCCGATTTGTCGAAACCGGCGGTTGAGTTAGCAAAATTATCCACAGCATGTGTTTGTGTGGCGCAAAAGTTTTGCAAACCCGACATATAAAGCGGTCGTAATTTGCCAAGAAGTTTGTTATCGATCGAGCATTGTCGTCGACGCCAAAACGTCGCATCGGCTCGTGTAGATTAGCGTAGAACCGACCTCCGCGAGCGGTGTCGGCGAAGCTTTAGATGCTTTGCGAGCCTATCGCGGGGGTATGCCTCGCTCCTCCCGAAAATTCGTCCTAAGACTGGTTTAGAGACCCAGGGAGGGCGGCCATGGCGGACACATCCGACGCTCAAGACATTGAAACGAAAACGGGCGCGCAGGCGTTGGTGGAAACGCTGGCCGATTGCGGCGTGACGGCGTGCTTTGCGAACCCAGGAACCAGCGAAATGCATCTCGTAGTCGCCCTGGATCATGAGCCGCGCATTCACTCGACGCTTTGTCTGTTTGAAGGCGTGGCGACCGGCGCTGCTGACGGCTTTGCGCGCATCGCAGGCGGTCCGGCGATGACGCTTTTGCATTTGGGACCCGGTTATCTCAATGGCGGCGCGAACATTCACAATGCGCGCCGGGCGAATGCGCCAATGATCAATGTGGTGGGCGATCACGCCGTGCCCCATCGGAAATTAGATGCGCCCTTGGCCTCAAACATTACGGGTATGGCGGCGCCGAATTCGCGGTGGATTAAGTCGGCTGACCATCCAAGCGAAGCCGGGCGATTGGCGGCCGAGGCGTTCGCCGCAAGCTATGGCCCTGCGCCGGGGCCCGTCACGCTGATTTTGCCGGCGGATACAGCCTGGACGAACGGTGCGGCCGCGGCGCCCGCGCCGATGCTGCCTGGCCTGCGCCAAACCTCCGCGGAGCGTATCGCCGAAGCCGCCGCCGCGGTGAAAGCGGCCAAGAAGCCTGTCATCCTGATCAATGGGAATGCATGCTTGGATGAAGGGTTGGACGCTGCAGCGCGCTTAAAGGCGTATGGCGTGCGAATTCTTACCGACACATTTATCGGCCGCCACGCGCGCGGCGCTGGCAGGTTTACGCCCGATCGGATGCAATATTTTGCGGAAGCGGCGATCTCGGATCTCGCTGGCGTGGATCTGCTCGTTCTGGCGGGAACGACCGCTCCGGTTTCGTTCTTCGCTTATCCCAACACGCCGAGCGAATTGACGCCGGACGAGGCGGAGACCTTGAGTTTAGCCGGACCGGATGGAGACGCCGCCGCCGCGTTGCGCGATTTGGCGGACGCTCTAGGCGCTGAGCATGCGGCGCCGGCGCCTGAGCGTGCGGATGTCGCTATGCCGACCGGCGTTTTGTCTGCGTCCAGCGTCGGCGCGTCAGTGGCGCGTCATATGCCTGACGACTCCATCGTATCGGACGATGGCGTCACCTCCAGCATGGGCGTGTTTTTATCAACCGCCGACGCGGCGCGTCACGATTGGCTGTATCTCACCGGCGGCGCGATCGGCCAGGGCATGCCTTTGGCCGTCGGCGCGGCGACCGCGCGGCCGAACGCCAAAACCATTTGTCTCACAGGCGACGGCGCGGGCATGTACACCGTCCAAGCGCTGTGGACGATGGCGCGCGAAAAACTTGACGTCACAACCATCGTCTTCGTGAACCATTCCTACCGCATTTTGAACGTGGAGCTCGCTCGGACCGGCGCGGGTAATCCAGGTCCGGCCGCTGAAAGCATGTTGTCGCTGGGCGGCCCCGAGATTGATTGGGTGAAACTCTCTGAAGCGCAGGGTGTGCCGGCCACGCTATGCGCAATGGCGGAAGACTTCGATGTCGCGTTGGAGCGTGCGATGTCAGAGCCGGGCCCCCATCTCATCGCAGCTATGGTGGAGGGCTAAAGCTCGTCCGACAGGGTGAATTCTCCCGCGCGAACGCGGTCGCCTAATCCGTCGCAAAATTGCGCAACCGCTTCTGCGCCATGGATGTCGATCATGTCGGTTAGCGCTGCGAAAATGGCGGTTGAGGCGAGCGCTTCGGGCGATACGCCTTCAGCCAATGCGCGCTCCCACGCGTCTACGATATGTTGCAGCGCCTTCGCTTTGTCTTTCGGCGTATGGTCGTTTTGATCCGCCATAGCGGCTCCTTATTGGAGGTATCCCGCTGCGATTGTTTCGGCGAGCTTGCGGCCCTCTTCGGATAAGCGCGCTTCCATGACGGCGACGTCCGGCGTGCAAGCGTCCAGGCGGCTGTTCAAATTTGCGTAGCCGCGATTGAACGCATCCACCAGCATGCGACGACGGCTGCTGGAGGCCGCTTCGATATCCAGGAAGGCGCGCATATGATTGCGCCAATATTGATCGCCTTTGCCATTGCAAAGCGTGCGGATGTAGTGAACTTCGCCGAGCACGCTCGCAAGATCGCGCTTTTGCGACAAGAAGCGAGAATCCAGCCGGCTGGGCCGCGCATCGCTAACGCCTGCGGATTGTCCGAACGCCGGCATGGCTATCAGAGCGTAGATCATGGCGAGAAGCGATACGACGCGAAGCATATCCGCCTTTTAAATCCGACGGCGTGAGTCGACTAGTGCCGCGCGGCGACAGCGGACGCGGAAAACGACCTTAAGCGACCAAATCCGCTTCTTCGAACAATCCGTGCAGACGGCTGATAGTCGCTCGCGCTTCGGCCATAATCTGGTCGACGATCTCTTTAACCGGCTTCACGCTTTTGACGCCGCCGGCCGATTGGCCCATCGCGAAACAGGATTTGTCAGGATCTAGTTTGGATTCATCAGTAATACCGCCAATCCCGCCGATGACGCCGGTTTGGATCGAATGCATAGCCTGCATCGGGAAGGCTTGGATCTCGTCGGGGCGCTTTTCCCAATCCTCGACATAGGGATTTGTGCGCACGCGCATCGGCTTGCCCGAATAACACCTGGTGCGGGTCGTATCGACGTCGCTCGCGCCGACAATATTGTATTTGTAGCTTTGCGCTGCGTGCGCCTCATCGGAGGCGATAAAGCGCGTGCCCATCCAAACGCCCTGCGCGCCGAGCGCAAGAATGGCCGCTAAGCCGCGACCGTCGTAAACGCCGCCGGCGCCGACCACGGGAATGTTCACCGCTTCAACCGCCTGCGCCACAAGCGGAAGCGTGCCGACCAGCCCCGTATGCCCGCCGCCTTCGCCGCCTTGCAGGATCACCGCGTCGCAGCCAGCTTGTTCGGCCTTGATCGCGTGTTTCACCGCACCGCCGACGACCATCACTTTGACGTTTGCTTTTTTGAGCTTTTCCATAATGGGCATCGGTATGCCCAGGCCGGCGATGAAGCTGTCGGCGCCGCCCTTGATGATAACGTCGACGGAGGCTTCCAGACTAGCGGGATCAGCCGCGAGCAGGTCGACGCCGAAAGGACCGTCTGTCAGCGCGCGGACTTTTTTCATCTGTTCGGCGATAAACTCCGGCGTCCGCCCGGCCATCCCCAAAACGCCATAGCCGCCCGCCTCGCACATCGCCGCGCACAAGGGCGCGTAGGAGACGCCGCCCATGCCCGCAAGCATGATCGGGTGATCGATGTTCAACTGGTCGCAAAGCGGGGTCCGCAAGCTCATAACGTCGCCTCCTCAATACCTATATCTTCACTGAGGATGAGCGTCGCCGCCTCGCTCTTTTAGCTCAAGCCATGACGCAGGGGTCAACGCTGCGCTTGCCGTAAGGTTCAGCGGTCACGTCGACCGCGCGACACTTTAGAAAATGGCGTAGCCGCCATCGATCACGAACAGATCGCCCGAATGGTAAGACGATGCGTCGGAGGCGAGATACACAGCTACGCCGCCAAAATCCTTCGGCTCGCCCCAGCGCCGGGCCGGCACGCGCGGAATGACTTTTTCCGCAAAGCCTTTGGACGCCTGAGCGCCGGCGGTCATGTCCGTGGCGATCCAGCCGGGCAGGATAGCGTTGGCGCGAACGCCATAGCGCGCATGCTCAACCGCGATGGACTTGATCATCGAGACCACCGCGCCCTTAGTCGCGGCGTAAGCTTCGTTACGCGCCGCGCCCTCGATCGCCGCCAGCGATGCGAGCCCGACAAGAGAACCGCCCGGATCGCCATTTTGCGCGCGCTCCACCATATGTCGGCAGGCGGCGCGCAGGGTGAAGAAAACGCCGTCCAAATTCACCGCCAACACATCGCGATAGGTTTGCGTTTCCATATCGACAAATGAAGGCGACGGCCTGCCGATACCGGCGTTTGCGATGACTGTATCGACGCGCCCCATCTGGTCGACTGTTTCCAGCATCGCGGTTTTTACCGACTCTTCATCTGCGACGTCGACTCGCCAGACTTCCGCCTTAACGCCTTTTGCAGCGAGTTTGGCTTTGGCGTCCGCATTGCGCGCTTCGTTCGTGCCCCAAATGGCGATGTCCGCGCCTGCGTCCGCGAGCGCCTCGGCCATGCCCAGGCCGATGCCGCGATTGCCGCCTGTGATAAGAGCGACTTTTCCGGTCAGGTTAAACGGGGCGTAGGGCATGGGCGTCCTCCTCAGGCGTTGTTGACGCACATAGCGGCTGGCGCGCCTTGCGCGTCAAGCGCGCGTCAGACTGCGCGCGACGTCAATAATGCGGCGGGTTTCGTCCCAAAGCTCGATGTCTTGGAGGCGGTCGGGCGACAGAAACTCCGCATGCGCGGCGTCATCGCCGGCCACAGGCTCGCCGGCAACCCAAACGGCCGCATAATCGACCAGCAAATAGTGACGTGTGACGTCGCCTGTCCTCCGACTTGTAAAGACGCCGTCGACCACGTCGATTAAGCCGATAAGGCGTGCTTCGACGCTGGTTTCCTCGCGCAGTTCCCGTAACGCCGCGTCGGCGGCGCGCTCTCCCCATTTTATTTTGCCGCCGGGGATAGACCATTCGTCCAATCTTGGCGGCGTCCCGCGTTTGATTAATAAGACGTCATCCTCGCGAAAACATACGATTCCAGCGGCTGGGACGGGATGCATTGGGTCTGTCATTTGGGCATGCTAGACGGGTTTCAAGCGGAAGGAAGGTTTCGATGCGATTGAGTCCCGTCTTATCGGTGTTTTGCATTGTCATCGCGGCGACGGCCGGAATCGCCGCCGAGGAGACGGATGATCGCGCCATCAAACCCGTCGAAGACGTGGTTTTGTCACCGGATGAGGCGCGGCGCGAATTGTTCGGCGTGCGCCTGGCCGGCGTCACAAGTTTCAGCGCTGATCCTTGGTGGGAATGCGTGGAACCGGATGGGGACACGGTCTATAGTTTCGCGGGTTGGGAACAACGCGGACGATTGGAAATCTCCAACGACGCGCAGGCCTGCTTTCGATATGATACGGACAATTACGAAAGCCAGCATTGCTTCGCGGTGACGCGGCGCGGCGACGGATACGCGTTTTGGGGCGGCGGGAATGGTTTGTTTTTCACCCAAACGGTGGAACGCGGCGTTACAGAGTGCAGGTCCGAAGGCGCGCCGATCGGTTAGGCCGCGTTGAGTGTCTAAGAAATGGAGACGCCGCAATGGCGGATGATTTAAGCCCAAAGGGCGTGACCCCGGCATTTTTGGAGACGGCGAGACAGCTTCTCGGCGACAAAGGCTTGGTCATCGATGCGGACGAAGTCGCGCCTTATATCGCCGATTGGCGCGGGCGTTGGCGGGGAGAGACACCGGCGGTCGTGAAGCCGGCGTCCACGGAAGAGACCGCCGCTTTTATGAAATTGTGCGCGGAACATGGTGTGGCGGTGACGCCTCAGGGCGGCAATACTGGGCTGGTCAATGGCGGCGTGCCTTATGGCGAGATTCTAATCTCGATGACGCGCATGCGGGCGGTCCGAGATATTGATCCGATCAATGACAGCATCACCGTGGAAGCCGGCGCCGTTCTGGCGAACGTGCAAGATGCGGCGGAAGAGGCGGGTCGGTTCTTCCCCTTATCCCTAGGTTCGGAAGGCAATGCGACAATCGGCGGGCTAATCTCCACAAACGCAGGCGGCGTCGCAGTGTTGCGCTATGGCATGATGCGGGATTTGGTGTTGGGTTTGGAGGCCGTGCTGCCGGATGGTCGGATCTGGAATGGCCTAACGGCGCTGCGCAAAGACAATACGGGTTACGACCTCAAACACCTCTTTATTGGCGCGGAAGGGACGTTGGGTGTTGTCACCGCCGCAACGCTGAAGCTCTTCCCGCAAATGGCGGCGAAAGAAGTCGCCTGGGCCAGCGTCGCGTCGGCCCGCGATGCGGTGGAATTGCTGTCCTTGATGAAGCAGGAAACGGGCGGCGCAGTGACCAGTTTTGAACTGATACCGGCGCGCGGCGTGGATTTGGTGTTGAAGCATATTCCCGACACGCGCGATCCGCTGCCCAGCGACAAACCTTGGCGGGTTTTGGTGGAATTGTCCTTCGCAAAGCGCGAGGGCGCGCGGGACGCGATGGAGACGGCGCTGGGCGCAGGCTTTGAAAAAGGGCTTGTCGACGACGCCGTGATCGCGGAAAGCGACGCCCAGTCCGCAGCGATTTGGAAACTGCGCGAAACCTTGCCGGAAGCGGAAAAGCTGGATGGCAAGGCCGTGAAGCATGACGTCTCCGTGCCCATCTCGGCGCTTTCGGAGTTTGTCGAACGCACCGAAACGGAAGTCCTCAAGCAGTTTCCGGGAACGCACATCATGGCGTTCGGCCATGTCGGCGACGGCAATATGCACTACAATGTGGTGCCGCCGGCGAGTGTCGACGACAGCGAGTATGTCGAGGCCGAGGGCGCGGCGATTATGGCGCTGGTGCACGACATCGTTGGAGAGTTGGGCGGATCTATTTCGGCGGAACACGGCATCGGCCTGCTAAAGCGCGATGATTTGGCGGCGCGAACCTCGCCCGTCGCGATCGATCTAATGCAAACCTTGAAAGCTGCTTTAGACCCGGACGGACGTATGAATCCCGGCCGCGTCATCGCGGCGCGCTGATCCGTTTCTTTGAGAAACTTCTCTTTCAACTGCGCAGTCCGAGGCCGTCGTTAGCGCTCCGTCTCCCAGCGCGAAGCCAAAGCGCCGCCTTGTTCTAGTCGGTGGCGGGCACGCACATGCGCTGGTCCTGGAAAAATGGCGCGCAGACCGTAACCCCAATATCGAAATCACGCTGATCGATCCGGCGCCAAAAGCGGCGTATTCTGGCATGCTTCCCGGTTATGTCGCGGGGCATTACGCGCGCGAAGACTTGGACATTGATCTGGTCTGGTTGGCGCGGCGTGCGGGCGCAGAGTTCGTGCAAGGCGCAGTTGATGGGCTAGGCGCTAGAGCCAAAACGGTGCGCGTTCCTGGACGATCTCCGATCTCTTACGATGTGCTCTCAATAGATATCGGCGTGCACAGCCGCCTGGCGTCCATCGACGGCGCACACGAGCATCTGATCCCGGCCAAGCCTTTGGCCGAATTCGCATCCGCTTGGCGCAGGTTTGTCGACACGCAAGGGCTGCCCGCGAAACGTGTGGTC
>JBCCMB010000039.1:0-20974 GCA_039026555.1 Pseudomonadota bacterium | reverse complement strand
CCGAAATCGGCGTCGCTGACCGACGAGATCTGGAAGATCGGCGCCCCCTCCTTTCGGCGGGATATGGCGCAATCGGCCGATATTGTAGAAGAGTTGATCCGGATTGAAGGCTTTGACGCCTTGCCGGCCGACAGTCTTCCGCGACCGGAGGGGCCGGCGAAGCTGGTGACGACGCCCTTGCAAAATCGCGTGCGCATTGCGCGTCGCGTGATGGCGTCCCGCGGCTTTTTGGAGGTGGTGACGTGGAGCTTCATGTCGAAAGACAAAGCGGCGTTGTTCGTCGGCGGCGCCAATGCGCTGCATAGCGGGCTAGTCGTCGACAATCCAATCGCGTCTGATCTCGACTATATGCGCCCCAGCATTCTCGCCAATCTGGCGGAGGCGGCGCAGCGCAACGCCGATCACGGCGCCGGAGAAGTGCGCTTGTTCGAGGCCGGTCCCGTTTATCGTGGCGACGGCCCCAAAGAGCAGGCGAGCATAGTCTCCGCCTTGGTGCGGCCAAAGCCCGCGCGGCATTGGGCGGGCGCGCCTAAACCCTATGACGCGTTCGCAGCGAAAGCCGATGCGTTCGCACTGCTTGAGGCTTTGGGTCAGCCGGCCGACCGGTTCCAGATCGGCGAGATTGATGCGGATTATTGGCATCCCGGCCGGTCAGCGACCTTGCGCATGGGCCCGAAGAACATCATCGCCCGTTTCGGCGAACTTCACCCTGCAACCTTAAAGGCGCTCGACGTGGAAGGTCCGATCGCGGCGTTCGAACTGGATCTTGGCGCACTGCCGACGCCAAAGGCGAAAGGCGGCAAGACCAAGCCCAAGCTCAACAAAGCGGATCTGACGCCAATTGTTCGCGATTTCGCCTTTGAGACGGTGGACGAAACCCCGGCCGGCGAGATCGCCCGATTGGCCGGCGCGGCGGACAAAGCGCTCATCACCGGCGCGCGCGTGTTTGACGTTTATCGCGGCAAAGGCGTAGAGGACGGCCACAAATCCGTCGCCATTGAAGTGACGCTGCAACCGCGCGGCGAAGCGCTGACGGATAAGGATATCGACGCCGTGGCTGACAAGATCGTCAAAGCCGTCGCGAAAGGCGTCGGCGCCCGTTTGCGCGCCTAACCCGCTCGGCGATCCCAAGGCTGCAGTTTGAAAGGACGAATAGCGTTGGCGCTCTACCTCGCCAGTGCTACATCGCGCAAATGACACCACGCGACCACATCCGCAACTTCTCCATCATCGCGCATATCGACCATGGCAAGTCCACGCTGGCGGATCGTTTGATCCATATGACCGGCGGCCTCACCGAGCGCGAGATGAAAGAGCAAGTGCTCGACAATATGGATATCGAGCGCGAGCGCGGCATTACGATCAAAGCCCAAACCGTGCGCCTGGACTACACGGCGCAGGACGGCGAGACCTATGTTTTAAACCTTATGGATACGCCCGGGCATGTGGATTTCGCCTATGAAGTCTCGCGCTGCTTGGCGGCGTGCGAAGGCTCTTTGCTGGTGGTTGACGCCTCCCAAGGCGTTGAGGCGCAAACCCTGGCGAATGTCTATCAGGCGATCGATGTCGACCATGAAATCGTGCCGGTGCTCAACAAAATCGATCTCCCCGCCGCCGAACCCGACCGCGTCAAAGCGCAGATCGAAGATGTGATCGGTCTGGACGCATCCGACGCGGTAGAGATGTCGGCTAAAACCGGCGTCGGCGTCGACGAGGTTCTCGAAGCGATTGTCACGCGCTTGCCGCCGCCGGCTGAAGGGGAGGCCGACAAGCCGCTGAAGGCGTCCTTGGTCGACGCTTATTATGATCCCTATCTGGGCGTTGTCGTGATTGTTCGGATCATCGACGGCGTGATGAAGAAGCGCCAAAAGGTCAAAATGATGAAGACCGGCGCAACCTATGATCTCGACCGCGTCGGCCATTTCACGCCCGGAAAACTGACAGACGCGGAAGCGCTTTATCCCGGCGAAGTCGGCTTTTTGACAGCGTCGATTAAAGACGTCGCCGATTGCGCGGTCGGCGATACGGTTACGGACGATAAGAAACCGACCGACACGCCTTTGCCCGGCTTTAAAGACGTGCAGCCGGTCGTGTTTTGCGGGCTCTTCCCGGTCGATGCAGCCGATTTCGAGGATCTCCGTGCTGCGATGGAGCGTTTGCGCCTGAACGACGCCAGCTTTTCCTGGGAGATGGAGACCTCAGCGGCGCTTGGCTTCGGCTTTCGTTGTGGGTTTTTGGGGCTTTTGCATCTGGAGATTATACAGGAGCGTCTCAGCCGCGAGTTCGACCTTGATCTCATCGCAACCGCGCCGAGCGTGGTTTATGAGATGCAGATGCGCGACGGCTCGGTCATCGAAATGCACAATCCGGCAGATATGCCCGATGTAATGCAGATCGAAGAGATCCGCGAACCTTGGATCGAGGCGACCATTTTTACGCCTGACGACTATCTCGGTGGTGTTTTAAAGCTCTGCCAAGACCGCCGCGGACTGCAAAAAGAGCTATCCTATGTCGGCGCGCGGGCGATGGTGAAATACGAATTGCCGCTGAACGAAGTGGTGTTCGACTTTTACGACCGGCTGAAATCGATCTCGAAAGGCTATGCGAGTTTCGACTATCAGCTGATCGGCCATCGCTCCGAGGACCTGGTAAAAATGTCTATCCTCGTCAATGAGGAGCCAGTCGACGCCTTAGCCATGCTGGTGCATCGGGCGCGTGCTGAGAGTCGTGGTCGCGCGATGTGCGAGCGGCTGAAAGACCTCATCCCACGCCACATGTTCAAAATTCCGATCCAAGCGGCGATCGGCGGGCGTGTGATCGCGCGCGAGACGATATCGGCGATGCGCAAAGATGTCACGGCGAAATGCTATGGCGGCGACGCCAGCCGGAAGCGCAAATTGTTGGACAAGCAAAAGGCCGGCAAGAAGCGCATGCGCCAATTCGGCAAGGTGGAAATCCCACAAGAAGCATTCGTCGCGGCGCTGAAAATGGATGGCGATTAAGCGATCGACACGCCGGTTCGCGTCGCCTACCGGTTTGAGCTCGCCCGTCCGGCCTGGTTCGGGGGAGGGCGCCGATCTTGGCGGCGCGGGTTTTGACCTTTGACTCCTTACGAGGCCCCGAACTTACGCGTCGGGCGCCTTGGCGCGTTGCGTGCAAGCCCAAAACCAGCGTAGATGCGCGTTAGTTTTGTGTAATATTCGTCCGGACGATCATGCTGACCGCCACCGAACTTACAAATCGCCTTCAGGGCTTATGGACCGCCGCCGAGGCGCGCATCCTGGCGCACCCCGAACTTGCGGGTTTGGGGGCGGCGATTGCGGCGGCGGCGGCGCTAGCCGTTGTGGTATGGTTGGCGAGGTCGATTGTATCGACCGGCATTGTGGCGCGTCGGGCCGCAAAGGCCGCGGCGATCCGTCGGAGCGACGATATTGGGGCGCGCATTCTGATCGCCCGCGGCGTTGGTCGGCGCAGCGCGCGAGCATCGGATTTCTTAGGACATTCCGCCCGCACGCATTTAGCGGACTTCATGTTTGGCGGCCCGTTTTCAGTGATTAACTTCCCTGCGACGCTGAAATCCGACGCCCAGGCCGAGGCGCTGTTAGAACGCGCCGGCGCCGATCTTGTTCTATGGGGCGATAGCGACGGCCGCGGCGGGGTTTTCGCACGTATGGCTAGCCGTCAACCTGGCCTGCGCGAGGATAATCCGCCGCCACGCGCGCTGAAGATGCCGAAATCGCGGTTGAAATGGACGGAAGTTTTTTCACGTGCGACGGCCTATGCGGCCGCGCGCCAAATGCGTCCCGCCTTGGGGCGTCCGCAAAATTTTCGAAGCGAACGTTTAGAGCCCGTGGTTCAAGCGTTGGAGGCGATCCTGGAAGACGGTCCGGAGATGGATGCCGCGCTCGAAGCGGAAATCGTAGATGATTTCGCCGCGGGCGCGCTGCAAATGGCGTTCGCCGGCGAAGAGATTTGGCTGGGCCGGTCCTTGGATGTCGCGCGGCGCACACTGAACGGCGTAGATCGCGGCGCCGCGCCCGAACGTTGGGTGGCCGCTAAGATCAATCTTGGCCGCGCTTTGAAACTGCGCTGCGAACGTCGTTTCGATCCGGTCATGTTGCAAGAGGCTGTCGCGCATTTGACGGACGCGTTGGAAGCGTTGCGCGCGGAACCGAAATTCAAGCGGGCGGAAGCTGCGGCGCAGGCCATTACGGAAGCTCAACGCATGTTGGGCGCGCGTCGTCGCTTCTCCATCAGCTCCGGCGGTATTTAAGCTCTATAGAGCCGCCACGCCCGTTCCAATCGGGCAGGCCACGCCCGTGCCGCCCAGGCCGCAATATCCGTTCGGATTTTTCGCCAGATATTGCTGATGGTAATCCTCCGCAAAATAGAATGTGCCGGCCGGCGCGATTTCGGTTGTGATGTCGTTGCGGCCTGCGGCGCGCAGCGCGGCCTGGTAGGTCTTACGTGACGCTTCGACCGTCGCGGCTTGCTCGGGCGAGGAGGTGTAAATCGCGGAGCGATATTGCGTGCCGATGTCATTGCCCTGACGCATGCCCTGCGTCGGGTCATGGCCTTCCCAAAACACTTTCAGCAATTGGTCGAGCGAGACGATGCCGGGATCAAACACGACCAGCACGGCTTCCGTATGTGCGGTTTGGCCGGAGCAGGCTTCTTCATAGGTCGGGTTGGGCGTATGGCCGCCGGCGTATCCCACCGCTGTGGCGTAGACGCCGTCTGTTTCCCAGAACAATCGCTCCGCGCCCCAGAAGCAGCCTAGGCCGAAGACGATTGTCTCCAATCTATCGGGGAAGGGGCCTTTGAGCGGGTTTCCGGTGACGAAATGCCTATCGGCCGTGGGAATGGGGTCCGCGCGGCCGCGCAAGGCGTTTGTGGGCGAGGGCAGACTTGTCTTGGGTCTTGAAAACAGCATGAGAAGCGGTCCGGTGCGAAGTGTTAGCGGCGTGATACGTCGCCGCTCTTCAATCTATCTAGGATCGCGCATGGGCGGCGTCCATGACGACCGCATCAAAACCGCTTTCTCTGCTTGCGATCTTCGCCGCCTTCGCTATTGTCCGCCGCTCCGCGGTGAGGTGGCCGAGTGGTCGAAGGCGCACGCCTGGAAAGTGTGTAGGCGGGCAACCGTCTCCAGGGTTCGAATCCCTGTCTCACCGCCACAAACCAAGCCGAAGACTTTAGAGGGGCTCTCGCGTTTTTCGGGACGCCGATGCGAAACAAGAGCCTACGTGGAACTTCGCCGCAAACCAGACAAATGCATAGTGTGCGAGCTTCCTTGGTTCTTCGCCAAACGGTTGAGAAAATGCTGTGCGCATATCGGCCGAAGTTCATACAGTCGGCTTTGAGGGCGCACTATTTGGCGACAAAAGAAGCTGATCAAAATTATGTTTCGTCAGTTGAAACAACGCGCTGTAGCGGCGGTGAGAATTTTGTTTGCTGAGCCCGCTCGCACCTAGCCAAAGCTGAAGGCGAATGACGGTCCCGTTATTGAGGCCGGACTTTTTAGTACGGCAGCGGTATTGGGAACTCGGCGCCTAGTTGCGCAGTTTCGCGCCGCGGTCACATATGCGCCCTACGCCACGCTTTAGGCGTTACGCCGCGATGCTGTTTGAAGATGCGCGTCAAATGCGGTTGGTCTGAAAACCCGCACGCGAGCGCTACGCCGATCAATGAGTTCGCCGGGTTCAACATCATCTCTTCGGCGCGCTCAACGCGATAGCGCATCAGGAATTGATAGGGGCTGTCGCCGATGACGGATTTGAAAAGCCGAGAAAAATGCGAGGCCGACAGACCTGCTTCCCGCGCCATATCTTCGATCTGGATCGGCTTGCCGAAATTCTTGGCCATGAAATCGAGCACGCGCTTATAATGCGCCGCGCTGAAGCTGCTTGAAAAGGCGATGTTTTCGGCGCGGTCGTCTCCGTATTTCTGTACCAGCTTGACCAAGAAGACGCGCGCGAGACTTTCAAACATCACGTCCGAACTCGCGCCGCCCATGCGCAACGCCTCCAGCAGCATGGTCGCGGCCGAGGCGATGTCTGCATCCTCGAATTGCGGCTGGTCGCGCAATTGCTGGTCGGTCAACAGCAGACCCAGCTCGGTTTGAGTGAAGGTTTCAAGTCTCGCTGGATCAAGCGTAATCACGATGCATTTCGATCGTTCATGCCAGCGCCACCCGCTCGCCATACCTGCAGGGGTCACTACAATCTCGTTCTTTCGAAACATGAAATCGCGGTGCGTCTCTCCGCGCCAGTTTTCGACTCGGTGCGGCTCATCTTTCAAATTGATCAAGATGTGATGCTGCGCGAAGGCCTCTGTCGGCATCGTGTCCGGATCAGCTTCAAAGTATTCAAACGATAAAAGATCCGCCGCCCGGGGCCGCACTTGGTCTCCCGACCGCATCAGCGGTTCCGAAGGGTAGATTTCCTGATAGGTCCTCATGCGTCCCATTAGGCCAAATAGCAGGAATCTTCAAAAATAAAATTGATCCCGCCAATCATCATGTGCGGCCCCCGGCTAGCTTGATCTCATCATCCTCGAGCCAAGGACGCCACTCATGAACACGCTCATCAAAGCCCTCGCCGTCTCCACGGCCGCAGGCGCCATCGCCGCCTGCGGAAACGCAAACACAGACGGTGCCGACGCCGCCTATACGGTTGAACGGGTAACCTTCGAATCCGGCGGCGAGACGCTGGTTGGCGATCTCTATATTCCAGCCGGCGCCGACAACGAAAATCGGACGGACGCCATTGTCGTGACCGGCGCCTGGACCACGATCAAAGAGCATATGTCCGGGACGTACGCCGCCGAAATGGCGAAACGGGGCGACATCGCGCTCGCATTTGACTTTAGAAATTGGGGCGAAAGCGGCGGCGCGACGCGTAGCTTCGAAAACCCCGCCCTTAAGATTGAGGATATCATCGCGGCGGGCGATTATCTCTCGACCCGCCCCGAAGTCGACGCCGTCAACGGCCTTGGAATTTGCGCAAGCGCCGGCTATATGGCGACCGCTGCGGAGCAATCCTCGACATTTAAAGCCATCGCCCTTGTTGCACCCTGGCTTCATAACAGCGCAATTGTTGAGCAAGTTTACGGCGGCGCAGACGGGGTGGCCAGTCTCATTGAAACGGGCAGGAAAGCTGCAGCCATCGAAGCCGACACGGGAGAGCCGCAGCTGATCCCCGCTTCTGGACCGGAAGGCTCCGCAGCGTTAATGCCCGGCGCGCCCTATTATACAGAGCCAGGTCTCGGCCTGATCCCGGAGTGGGAGAACACCTTCAATCTTGCGTCTTGGGAAGGCTGGCTAACGTTTGACGGGATCCGTGCGGCGACCGACGTCGATCAGCCCTTCATACTCGTTCACTCGGATGATGCCGCTATTCCCAATGGCGCGCATCAATTCTTCGCCAATCTTGCTGGCGAGAAGGACGCGCTTTGGCTCGAGGGCGTCACGCAATTCGACTTCTATCACCGCGAAGACGTGGTCGCGACCGCGAGCGACGCCGTCGCCGACTTCTTTGCGCGCCACCCATCCTGATGAGGGCGCGGGCGATCATTCTGTCGCCAGCTCCCTTTTTCATTCAAGGAGAATGATTCATGAAACAGCTGTTTGGAAGCCTTGCAATGAGCGCAACCCTCGCATCAAACCCGCTCGCCCACGCCGCCTCGAAAGATGAAGCCGCCATCAAAACAATTGTTGAAAGCGTCGCCGTTTTGGCCGATCGACATGAATTCGAGGCGCTTGAGACGCTCTATGCCGACGAGCTGGTGCTCGACTACTCATCTCTGTCCGGCGCGCCGGCGGAGCTCAAAAGCCCGCAAGCCTTGATGACGGAATGGGCCGGCGTGCTGCCAGGCTTTGACCGCACACGCCACGCGCTGTCCGATGTGGACGCGACAATTGATGGCGACCAAGCCGCAGCCATCGCCTACGTGGAGGCAGGCCACTGGATTAACGACGCGTATTGGCAAGTCGATGGGCGCTATGATTATGAACTTGAGCGTCAGGCCGGGGCTTGGAAGATCACATCAATGACGTTCACACTCGAAACGGAAATCGGCTCGCGCGATGTGTTCGGCCCGGCGATGGAGGCGGCTGCGGCGAACCCAGCGCCCTACATTCAGCGTCACCAAACCCGCCAGGCCGTAATCGATTTTCTCTCCGGCCTTGAAGACAAAGACATGGAGACGGTCAACGGCGTTTGGGCCGAAGATGCAGTGCAAGACATGCCCTACGTCCCAAATGGCTGGGATCATCAAATCATCGGCAAGCAGGGTCTCATCGCGCAATACGCCGGCTGGCCCGACGTCTCGGGCGCCGCAAACTTCACCGATGAGCTCATCTTCTATCCGATGGTTGATCCGCAAACCGTCTATGTGGAGTTCAAAGGCGATGTGGACATTGTATCGACCGGTCGGAACTATCGGCAGACTTATGGCGCGCTCTTCCACGTCGACAAGGGTGTGATCACCCTCTATCGCGAGTATTTCGATCCACGTGAGTTCGAAAGGGCGTTTGGGATGTCGGACTAGTCCGGCGACTGTTCGGTTTTGCCAAACGCCATCTCGTTTTCGAGAATTCAGCAGTCGACCCTTGAATACGATCGGATTGTGGTGTCGTTGCGCAGACGATGACGACGCGATCAAAATCCGCTGTGTTTCGCCACATCGAAGACCTGCAAGGCGCGCGCCCCTGGGGCGCGTTGCTGGACGCCGGAACAGGCGTTAAGTCCATTCGTTGGGTGTCTGGACTTGAAACGGAGCGCTGGACGGCCGTCACGGGGGCCTCGGGCGATGCGCAACGCGTCAGCGACGAAGTCCAGGAGGCAAAGCGTCCGCAGGATCAAATCCTGGTGGGCAATTGGGCCGACGGCAGACTCCTTAAAGGCGACGGATACGACACCGTCCTTGCGGACTATCTGCTCGGCGCAGTGGAAGGGTTTGCGCCGTTTTTCCAGCCCTATCTTTTTGCGCGCCTTCGGCCTTTGACGCGCGGCGTGCTCTATATGATCGGCGTCGAGCCTTACGTTCCAGCAGATCATCCAACCTCGACGGCGGATCGGTTGGTCTGGGAGATTGGCCGCTATCGTGATGCGTGTTTGTTGCTGACGGGCGGATTGCCTTATCGCGAATATCCCTCGCGCTGGGTCGTGGATCAGTTGCAGCGCGCAGCCTTTAAAGTCGGCGACGTCAAGCGGTTTCCCATTCGCTACAAAGCCCATTTCGTCAAGACGCAGATAGATCTGTGCCGGCCGGGGCTTGAAAGGCTGGCCGATCGCACATTGGCCGACGCGCTGATCGCTCGCGGCGAGGCCCTGCGCGCTGATGCGATTGATGTGATCAAGACCGAAGGCGCATTGCGGTCGGGATATGATTATGTTGTCGCCGCTGAGCCGGTTTGAAGGCGTTTTGTCGGGCGCCGATCGCTATTTTCCGTCCGCCGTCGTCATGGATATGAAAAATTCAATTGCCCAACATGTTACAATGTAACATTAACGGCTTGGACGCATTCACAAGCTCGAAGTGTAAGAGGCACCCGAATGACTGCTGCTCAAAGCACCGACAAACGTCTGCCCGTAACTGTCTTGTCCGGCTTTTTAGGGGCGGGGAAGACGACCCTTTTGAACCGCGTGCTCAACAATCGCGAAGGGCGCCGCGTCGCGGTTATCGTCAACGACATGTCCGAGGTGAATATCGACGCCGACCTCGTTCGCTCAGGGACTGAGCTGTCGCGCACGGATGAGACGCTGGTGGAAATGTCGAATGGCTGTATTTGCTGCACGCTGCGCGACGATTTGTTGGCCGAGGTGCGGCGGTTGTCGAGCGAAGGGCGGTTCGACTATTTGCTTATCGAATCCACCGGGATTTCCGAACCTCTCCCGGTCGCCGCGACCTTCGATTTTCGCGATGAGTATGGCGAGAGCCTGTCAGATGTCGCGCGCCTCGACACGATGGTGACGGTCGTAGATGCGGTGAACCTTTTGGGCGATTATACGAGCTATGATTTCTTACGTGATCGCGGCGAATCATTGGGTGAGGAGGATGATCGAAACCTAGTCCACCTGCTGACCGACCAAATCGAATTCGCAGATGTCGTCATTCTCAACAAGGTCGACGACGCGACGTCGGCGCAAGCGGACGCCGCGCGCAAAATCATCCGTAGTTTGAACGCCGACACCCAGATCATTGAAACCAACCATTCCGATGTTCCGGCGTCCGAAATTCTCGATACCGGGCTTTTCGATTTTCAACGTGCGCATGAGCATCCGATGTGGGCGAAGGAGCTTTATGGATTCGCTGATCATGTCCCGGAAACAGAGGAATATGGCGTTACGTCTTTTGTCTACCGCGCGCGACGTCCCTTCGATCCTCAGGCCGTGCATAACCTTCTAAACAACACGCTGCCTGGGGTGATCCGTGCAAAGGGCCATTTTTGGATGGCGACGAGGCCTGATTGGGTCGTCGAGTTCTCGCTGGCCGGCGCCCTGTCTAGCATCACGCCGCTTGGCAATTGGTGGGCGTCCGTGCCGAAAGAACATTGGCCCTCTCCCGACAGCTTGCCCGAATACATCGAACACCATTGGCGAGAGCCTTGGGGCGACCGGCGACAGGAGATCGTATTCATCGGCTCTGGGATCGATTGGCCAGCGCTGAAGGCGCGTTTGGATAACGCGCTGGTGCCTGAAGATTTCACGATGTCGGCCGATGCGCCGCCAAAAATGCAGGACCCCTTCCCGATTTGGCGTCGCGCGGAGGACGCCGGGTGAATTCCGCTGCGCAGGTCCTTGAACCAGAGATTGACCCGCTGACGCCCGTCGCTGGGCCGGCAGATTTCCAAAAGATTTGCGACGACGGCGCGGATGGCGTCATCTGGCGGCGGCGATTGCCCGCGGGTTTCCAGGATTGGATCGAGGCGCTACCCGTTAAAGCGTTGCCCTCGGCGCGGATCGTTTGTTCCACCCCGAGGATCGATCGGGTTGTATCTGAGGTCGTCGAGGCTTCTGGAATGCCCCATTGCGATCACCGCCGCTGGTTTGTCGAAGACGTGACGGCGATGGCTGCAGCGTTTGCCGAAAGCCTTACCGCGCCCCATGTGCGCCTGCGTTTCGATGTCGTTTCAGACGATAATTGCCGAAAATTCCACCGCGATTCGGTAACGGCGCGCCTTCTTTGCACCTACCGCGGCGCCGGAACGCACTATGGTTTGGTTCACAATGGCGACACCCCGGATTGGACATTCTCTGCTCCGACGGGCGCTCCGGTTGTTCTGCGCGGGACACTTTGGCCCGGCGACAATGGCGATTCTTTTCGCCATAGGTCGCCACCGATTGAGAGTTCGAACACAACGCGCTTATTGCTTGCGGTCGACCCAATGACGGCGCCGACCGACAGCGACATCTACGCGACGTCGGCAGCGCTATAGGGGTTAAACCTCGGGCCTTTCATCGAGAGCGCCAATGTCGAGTATCGGCGCGGCTTCAAGGTCTTCCGCGTCAAGCAAGGCTGCGACCCGCTCTAGCGCTGAGACGAGCATGGATTGGTGCCAATCGGGCAGGGTTTCAAATCGCGATTGAAACGTGTCTTGCAGCAAATCGGGCGCGGAGGTGATCTCTTTTTCGCCCTCCGGCAAAAGGGTAAGCCACACGCGCCTCCGGTCGCTCTCAGACCGCCGACGCGCCATCAAACCGCGGGCGACGAGTTTGTCGACCAGGCTGGTGATCGTGGCGTGCTTGAGTTGGGTCAGTTTCGATATCTCGCCGGCGGACGTTTCGCCGCGTTCGCTTAGAATCTGCATGACGAGCAATTGTGAGGGCGTCAAATGCGCTGTCGACGCGAGCCGTTTGGAGGCCTGCTCGGTCTTGCGCTGAATTTGACGCAGCGCGATGAGGGCGTCTTCGGAGCGCGAGTTCATGAGAGGGCTGATACTCCTTGATCAAGCGCGTCGCCAAGCGCTGATTTCAGCGGGCCCAGATAGGCGTCGAAGGGTCGCCATTGATCCTGTCCCGCACGGTTGATCGGTTGGCGCACCTGTTCGGAGCTGGCGGTTCGCACCGCGCGGTTTGTCTCATGAAACGCCACGCACGCCGGCTCAAAGGGCAAGTCACAATAGTCCAAAATGCGGCGCACTTCGCCTTCCAAATCATCGAGCACGTTTTCGTGCTGGACCCGCAGGATGCGGTTATTTGGCAGGACTGCTTCCCAATGCGCCATGAGATCGACATAGCCGCGATAGTATTGGCCGATATCGTCGAGGCCGTAGGTGAATTCCTGACCTTCGGCGAAGAGTTGTTTGAAGCAGGACCAACCGCAATCCATCGGGTCTCGGCGGGCGTCGATGATCTTTGCGTTCGGCAGGATAAGGTGGATTAGGCCGAGATGCCGGAAATTGTTCGGCATTTTATCGGTGAAGAAAGGCGCGGCCAGACGGTGAATACGCGTGTTTTCAATGTAATCTTCGCCGAGCTTGCGCAGATCTTCTTGGTTCAAATCCTTTAAGATTCGCGGATACCGGTCACGGTCGCTCACCAGTTTTCGCCCGCGCAGGCGATGCGCCAGAGACAGGATGTTCGGCAATTCCAAAGTGCCGTCGACTTGGCTATGCGAGGCGAGGATTTGTTCGATCAGGGTTGAGCCCGCCCGCGGAAGACCGACGATGAAAATCGGATCTGGCGCGTTGCAGCCCAAATCGGCTTTCGAGGTGAAGAGGTCGGACGTGCAATGGCGTTTTTGCGCCTCGAATTCGTCTTGCATTTGGGCGGTGGTGTAGCGCGTCTGCTTGCGCTTTAGCGCATTGCCCAAATCATAATTCTCAAAGGCGCGTGGATAATCGCCGCGATCTTCAAACGCCTTTCCTAGCGCAAAGGCGATGTGTATGCGCGACATAAAGCTCAAATCCGGCGAGGCCTGGGCGGCCTGCATTTCGCCCAATTCGTCTTCACCAAAGCGATAAGTCTTTAGATTGGCGAGCGCATACCAGGCGTCGCCATGCAGCGGATAAGCGTCGAGCGCGGCGCGATAGGACGCCACCGCCTCATCTGAGCCGCGATAGGTTTTAAGAGCGTGCCCGCGCGAGGTGAGCGTCGCCGGATCGCCTGGCAATGCCGCCGCGACCTTGTCGAACATGGTCAGCGCGGCGTCGTAATTTCCCGCTTGCATGCTCTCAATGGCGAAAAGGGACTGGAAGACTGGGCTTTCGGGATCGCGATCTAGGAGCGATTTTGCTTGGGCGAGAGCTGCGGCGAATTTTTGTCGCTTGCGCAGCACTTGGATGTGGTCGATGCGCAGCTGAACATTGTCGGGATCAAGCTCGATCGCCGTTTCGAGCAGGAAGTCCGCATCTTCATGAACGCCCATACGCGACCCGATATCCGCCAGTAGGCGCATGCCTTCGATATGCCTTGGGTTTTTCCGTAAGAAAGCGCGGACGATTTCTTCGGCGCGGAGGATCCGTCCCTCATAAATGTGGTTGGTCACCGCCAGTAATTCGCGCGGCAATTGTTCAATGCGCGCCAATTGCGCCTCGGCCTGTGCAGCCTCTTCCGCGCGATTGGCGGCGCGAAGCAAATCGGCCTGGGCGCGCCAGCTCGCCGTCAGCGCCGGATTGCATCGCGTCGCCGACTGATATGCGGCGAGCGCGCTGTCCAGCGACCCCATCGCTTTGCGAAGATGGCCTTCTTCCTGAAACGCCCGTCCAAAATCCGGCGACGCCGCCTTTAGGCGGTCGATATAGTCGGACGCTGCGCTGAAATCAGTTGTGTAACGCGCGCAGACGGCGGCGATGTAAAGCGCGTCGCGATGGTCGGGATGGTCTTTCAAGACCGTCTCAACATAACGCGCGCCCTCGCTGAAGCGCCCGTTTTGCACGGCCGCTTGCGCGCGAGCGACAAGGTCGGCGGCGTTTGCTGCGGTGTCCGTCATGTCGATATCAAAATAGCGACGCCTTGCCGGATCAAGGCGCCGCTTATCAAGAGCGTCGAACTAGAAATCATACCCAACGCGAACGCCAATCGTACGCGGACGCATCGGCGTGACGCGCTCGCGGTCGAAGACGAAATTATTGCTGAGCTCGGCGTACTCATTCGTCAGATTTGTCGCGAACAATTCGGCCGACCATTGATCCGCTGTAACGCCCAAGGTGGCGCCCAACGTTACGTAGCCGTCAATATCCGCCTTGTTGATTTCAATGATGTCGCTGACGCTGTCGTCGGAGAACACGATTTGCGGCATCACATGGGCGCGTAGCCCGGAGCCGTCGATCTCGTAGTCAAGATCCCATTCATAGCGGACGCGCAGATTGCCTTGCCACGCCGGCGCGAACGCAAGGTCCGACCCCTCAATCACATCATTAGTGGGCGTTAGAACTTCGGTCACCTCGGTGTCGAGGATCGAGAAGGCGCCGGCGATGGTGAGGCCGTCGACCGCATAGGGCGCCCAGGTGAAATCGCCTTCAACGCCTTTGATCTCAGCGTCCGCCGCATTGTCGGAGAAGAACAGATTGACGATGGACGGGTCGAAGATCGTGGTCTGCAGCCCTTCGATTTCGACGAAGAAGGCCGAGCCGTTGAAGCGCAGCGAATTGTCGAAGAGCTCGGTCTTCCAGCCGATTTCGTAGTTCTGAACATCGTCTGTATCGACGGCGAAGGGAACGGTGAAGGTTCCTGCAGGATTGCTGCGGCCGCCGGGACGGTTCAGCAATCCTGGGCGGAAGCCTTCTGAATAAGTCGCATAGAACAAAAGATCGGCCGTCGGCGTCCACGTGCCGGTCAGTTTGTAGATCGCGCCATCCGTCGCCGCCTTATCAGGCGCTCGAAGCGCATTAAAAATAGCCTGGGCTTGGGCCGTCGTTAAACCTGTCGCTTCGATGTCCGCCAGGCTCTGATCTAAAGTGTAGGTGAGACCGCCAGAGTTAATTTGGCCGTCTCCATCAAATTGATCGGAGATATTCGTGCCGAAAACTTGCGCATCTGTCGCGGCGCCGAGGTTAAAGAAAGACGAGTTGGCCGAGCCTTCAAGGTCGACTTCAATGTCGTACCAACGCGCGCCGACGGTGACGGCGAACTGATCGGTCACATCAAACGTCGCTTCGCCGAAAACGCCAAGCTGCTCATCCGTGCGCAGAATGTCGTTCCGGAAGATCACGCCCTCCGGGAACGGGCCCGGGTCGCTAAAATAGCCAGGGGCCGCACTGCCTACCAAGCCTGTGACAGCAGTGTTTGTAAGCGGGAAGTTCGGGCCAAAACCGAGCGTGGTCCCGTCAAACGCCACGACCGCTTCTGAGCCCGGATATACGAAATCATTGAGCTCTGCGAGTTCCAAATCCGAATAGAACGCGCCGACGGTCGCCCGCAGGCGGTCCTCTTTTGGCGTGTTGAAACGAACTTCGTGGGTTTGAACTTCCGTTTCGGTCGACGAGTTCACGAACAGGTTGGGGGCTTGGCACGTGCCCTGGGGCCCGCCGGCGCCGGGATAGGTCACCGACGCGTCGCAAATGTAATAGGGCAGATACTGGCCCACGAACAAATAGTCGGAATAATCGACCGTTTGATCTGTTGTCCGTTCCGTGTACGCGCCCGTATACACCGCTTCCAGCATGCCCAGACGGCCTTCCAGCGTCCAGCTTGTGTTATGATAGCTGTCTTCGACATCGTCTTCTGAGAAGCGCTGAATGTCGTAATCATCCAGATCCGGATCGGAGAAGAAAACGCCTTCGCTGTCGATCTGCTGTTGGGCGTGCGAGACGAGCAGGCTCCAATCTGAGTTGAAGTCGTATTGGCCGCTGATGCGGAAGCCGGCGTAAACCGTGTCGTTGAAATCCTTTTCCGCAATATTTGTATTGTCCGCTGGTATGAAGGTGACGTTGGACAGATCAGCACCTGCCTGGAAACCGGCGCGAGCGGCGGACACGATCGTACCATTGTCACGAACGGCGCCTTCTGGACGGAAGCGTGCGGATTCCTCTGCTGTGCGAACGCCGGGCACATTGTCGATATAGCCGCCCTGATTGTCGCTGTAGACGACGCCTCGCAGCGCGAATTTGTCGGAGACGGGGACGTTGAGCATGGCTTCGACGCTGTTGCTCATGTCGCCGCCATCGGTGAACGACGTTGAGGCCTTGAACGAGGCGCCAAACCCGCTGAAATCCGGCTTGTTGGTGATGAGGCGCACTGTGCCGGCTTGCGAACTGGCGCCGAAGAGCGTGCCTTGAGGGCCTGACAAGACTTCGACGCGCTCCAAATCGGCTGCGTAGACATCCAGATTACGACCAGGCTGCGCCAAAGGTTGTTCGTCGAGATAAAACGCCACGTTCGGCGCGAGGCCGGCGACGCCCGCTGTCGTCAAATTCGGCGTGGTAGACGCGAGGCCGCGAATATAGATCGTATTCTGTCCAGGACCTGAGCCGCCGGCCGTGACGCCTGGCAGTTGAAGAAGATAATCGCTGAAATTTTTGACGCCGAGTTCGTTCAATTCTTGTTCGCCGATGGCGTTAACGGCGACGGGAATATCTTGCGCGCTTTCCGATCGTTTGGTGGCCGTCACATTGATCGTGGCGAGCCTTGCTTCGGCTTCTTCCGCCTCTTGCGCGTGCGCGCTCAAGCCAAACAAGCTCGTAATGGCGATCAATGAAGCGCCACCCATAAGTCGATGCATATTTTGGTTCCTCGGGTTCAATATAGCCGCGCAGGCCCACGTCGAATTACGCAGGGCGCACGAGAATCGCGGCGTCTCGATCGTGATTGGCTATGTAGCAGATAGTTCGACGGTGGAAAGAATTTCGGCTGAGATTCTTTACCGAAACGTCAGCTTGCCCGCCAAATAGTGACAATTTTATCGCATCCGCCAAAGGTTCGGGCCAGCCAAGCGCTCATGTCGGTGCGGCAATTGCTTTGAAGATCGACGCAAATAGTGCAAGACGGCGTATAGCAATCGCAAATGGTGGAAAATGCCGGACACTGAACAATCCGAACCCAATAGTATCGAATACGATATCGATTACGAGATTGGGCAGGACAATGTCGAATGGCTCGGTTTGGACGTCCACAATCCCGTCTTCTTCTTGGCGGCGAGTTTGGTGTTGGTGTTCGCTGGCGCGACATTGCTTTTTCCGGAAATCGCCGGCGCTGCGTTGAACCAAGCCAAGGCGCAGACGCTTCAATCTTTTGATTGGTTGTTTGCAGCGACGCCCGTTATCGTCTTTTCGTTTTGCATTGCGCTTGCTTTATCGCCGCTCGGACGCATTCGGCTTGGCGGAGAAGGCGCGACGCCTGAGTTCAAGCATCACTCTTGGGTCGCGATGTTGTACGCGGCTGGCGTCGGCATTGGCGTCATGTTTTGGGGCGCGGCCGAACCGCTGGCGTATCACACGGATTGGTTTGGTACGCCGCTCAATGCGGAGCCTGGAACGGAAGATGCGAACCGATTGGCGTTTAGCGCGACCTTGTTCCATTGGGGCCTATCGCCATGGGCGATCTACGCGGTGGTCGGTCTCTCTTTGGGCTTTTTCGCCCACAATAAGGGATTGCCCTTGTCAATTCGCTCCGCCTTCTACCCGCTGCTTGGCGAGCGGGTATGGGGATGGTGGGGGCACATCATCGATCTCTTCGCCGTCGTGTCCACAATCTTCGGTCTGGCGACCACAATCGGCCTTGGAGGCTCTCAAGCGGCCAGCGGCTTGGGCTATGTCTTCAATTTCGAGCCCAGTATTTGGGTTCAGATCGGATTGATCGGCGCGATGACCGCATTGGCGATCGTGTCCGTCGTGCGCGGCATGGATGGCGGGGTGAAACTGCTCAGCAATATCAATATGGGCTTCGCGTTTGGCTTGCTGGTGTTCGTCGTTATTGCGGGGCCCACCGCTTTGATCTTCACCGGCATGGGCGAAAACTTCATCGCCTACATCATGGATACGCCGGCGCTCACCAATTGGGTCGGCCGCGAGGACGTGAATTGGTTCCATGATTGGACAATTTTCTACTGGGCGTGGTGGATTTCCTGGTCGCCCTTTGTCGGCATGTTCATTGCCCGTATTTCCCGGGGGCGGACCGTGCGCGAATACTTCGCCGTCGTCCTTCTTGCGCCGTTTGCGATTTGTGTCGTTTGGTTCTCCGCATTCGGCGAAACTGCGGTTTTCCAGTATGAAAACGGCATTGGCGATTTGGCCGGCGGGATCTCAAGCTCCGCGACCGTTTTGTTTCATATGCTCGCCGCTTTGCCTTGGGGCGGGCTGACATCGATTGTCGCGATCGCATTGCTCATTGTCTTTATCGTCACCTCCGCAGATTCCGGCGCGTTGGTAGTCGACACCATCACCTCGGGCGGCAAGCAGGACGCGCCTGTCGCGCAGCGCGTGTTTTGGGCGTGCATGCTCGGCCTGACCGCGTCGGCGCTCTTGTATGGCGGCGGTGCGGCGGCGCTAGAAACGCTCCAGGCGGGCACGATCACCGCGGCCTTACCGTTTACGATCGTGCTGCTCGTATGTTGCATCAGCCTCTATGTCGGGATGAAAGAGGAGCATGCGGCGACCGAGGCGTAGTTATTGTCGATGATAAGGCGGACGATGATGTTTAGACCGACGGGGCTTCGGAGGCGGCGGCCAAGCTCCGCTGTGTCTCTGGCGCGTTTAAGCGGCGATGCATCAACCAGGCGAAGCTGATCGCTAGGGTGGCGGACAGCATCGCCGTTATCATTAGTCCAAAGCTCAGCCCGCCTTCGCCGCCTCGTACTTCACCGATGCGTGCGACGATTACGGGGCCCATGCCTTGGCCGATCAGACCAAGACACAGCAGATTCATCGCCATTAGGCGCGCCCTCAACGGAGGCGGCGATAGAATTTGAATCACAATGGCGGGCATAACGATTGCGCCCGACAAGAACAGCATCATGCCTGCCACGCCAATCAGCAAGAAGAGAGTGGATCCAGACGCGAGACCCAGCACAAGCAGGGTGCTGCCAATGAGTGAACACGCGCCGATCACCAAGGGCGTGCTCGAATGTCCAAAGCGGCCGGACAGCGATTTGGCGACGATTGGCGCTAACACGGTTCCCAGAACCGCCGCAGGCATGCCGACGCTTCCGAAGGCGAAGCCCGCTTGCGACACTTCAAACCCAAACTCGCGGATCAGCATGGTCGGCGCCCAGGAGACAAGCCCCATCGCCAACATGGAAACGAAGCCGATGCAAATGAACAGCAGAAGAAAGAAGAGACCGTCCCCGCGAAGATAGGCCAGGGCCTCTTCAGCGGAGACGACGGTTTTGGCGGAAGCTTCTTGCTGTTTGGCTGGGCCGATCAAAAACGCCGCCAACGCCGCAAGGACAAGTCCCGGCAATCCCACCAAGATCAGCGTTGTGCGCCAAACGTCCATGGAGATGACGGGCGAGACCTGCTCGGCGGCGTCAACCGCAAATCCACCTAGAATAAAGGCGCCGGAGCCCATCAGCACGCCGACGGCCATATAGATGCTGGTTGGAAGCTCGCGGCGCTCCTTTGGGAACATGTCGGCAATCACCGCGATCGCAACCGGAGTGAGCGCCGCCTCCCCTATGGCGACGCCCAGTCGCGCGATCGCCAAATGCCAGAAATTCTCGGAGAAGGCGGACGCGATGGTCGCCAAACTCCATAAAACGACGCCTGCAATCAGAACTTTCCGACGCGCGCCGCCATCCACAATGTGCGCGATGGGAAGACCTATTAAAACATAGACAAGCGCAAAGCCGATGCCGATCAGGACGCCGACTTCCGTGTCGCTCACGCCCAGGTCTTGTGTGATCGGCTGCACCAAAAGCGCCAAAATCATGCGGTCGACGAACGACATCACATAAAGCGCGCATAGAAGCGTGACGGCGCTCCACGCCAAGAGGGAGCCTTGTTTTGGCGAGCCGTTTACTGAGGCGTCGATATCAGTCGGCATTCTCTGACAACCACTTCTCATAAATTTCAGAAGCGTTGAGCGGAAAGCCGATCGGGTTTTCTTCGAAAGGCGGATCCATCTCCGGGATGGACGCGATCGCCTGCGCGTAGGTTGGGTAATGCTCCGACCACAATTCCACGAGATTGAGATCCGGGTCGCGAATATAGATGCCCGTGCCGACGCGATGGTCGATCGCTTTTTCGGCGTCGCCCATCTGCTCAAGCGCGCGGCCATAGATGCGCATGGAATTGTCGAACGAGCCGGTATCTATCGCAAAATGATAAAGGCCGGCTTTTTCGATCACGGGGGGGCCGAAGCCTTCTGGGCGCTGCACCAAAGCGAAATCATGGTGCTTTTCGCCGAAACTAAGCGCGGCGAACCGACCGGGCGAGTTCGCGATCGTCTTCACGTGGAAGACCTTCTTGTACCAGTCGACGGTCTTGTCGAGGTCTTGGCAGTATAAGGCGATATGGGTCACAAAAGGTGTCATTCGATCCTCCTTCTGGGCGTTTTTGCCGTCCCAGCTTCATCCAGATTGCGTGTTCAGTCCGAGACTTTCACAAGTACTTTTCCTTGCGCGCGGCCCGCGATGACGTCGGCGAGGGCTTGAGGCGCCGTTTCAATTCCATCACGGATATCCTCGCGCGCCACGAGGTCGCCATTCGTCCACCATTGCTGCAGCTGTTTTCGCGCGGCCGGGATCTCCGCTTCGAAATCGCGGATCAGGAAGCCGGACATAACCGCGCGTTTGACCAACATTGTTCGCGTGTGGCGGGGGCCGTCGTCGGCGAGCTCCGGGTTTGAATAATAGTCCATAGTGCCGAAAATCACGATACGCGCGTGGGTGCGAAGATTGTTCATCGCCGCGTCATGGATCGGCCCGCCGACGGAATCGAAAAAGACGTCGACGCCGTCGGGCGCGATTTGTGGAAGCGCTTTGGCGACGTCGTCGGCTTTGTAGTCAATGGTTGCGTCGGCGCCGAGGCTCCCAACGAACGCGCATTTCTCTGGCCCGCCGGCGACGGCGATGACGCGGCAGCCAAGCTTCTTGG
>JBCCMB010000038.1:0-21887 GCA_039026555.1 Pseudomonadota bacterium | reverse complement strand
GGCGCATCGCCTTGTAGATTGACGATGATCTCGGGCGTTTCTCCTTGGGCGTCGGCCGCCGCAAGCGCTCGGTCCGACCCGCTGGCGATCGAAGTCGACGTCATAATGGTGTTTAGGCCCGCGCGATCGCAATGATCGACGATCCGCGCATCATCTGTTGCAACGACATAATCGGCGTTGGGCAATTGGTCCGCCGCCTGGCGCGCGCGCATGGCGACGCGGTCAATCATGGCGCGGCCTGCAATCATGGCGAGCGGTTTGCCGGGAAAACGCGTGGAACCGTATCTGGCGGGCACAACGATAAGGGTTTTCAAGACGTAGGGTCCCATAGTCGAAAATACGGCGCTCGTCTTAGGGCAAAAGCACGATTAGCGCCACCGAGCTCGCCGTGCGTCGACGCTACGCATTGTTCAATCTTACAGCTCATTCGAGTCGGCGCCGCCTGAATCGTCATTTTGCGCGCCAAAAGTATTTAGGGCGCGATATTGGCTGGTCAGCTCAATATCGAAACGGTTGGGTCTACCCTCGGATAGACATCAGTCGTCGGCGTTGGGGGGATCTTTGACGATCCTGAAGCCGATATGATTGGTGCTGAAGTCGATGTCCTGGCCTTGTCGCGCGGCGATCCGATATCGGGCGCAGAAATTGTCAGAGCATAAATGGGACCCGCCCTTCAGCGTCGCTTGTCCATTGGCGTAGGGCGTCGTCGTCCACTCCCAGACATTGCCGATCATGTCGAACAGATCCGCGCCGCCCGCCGCATAGCAACCGACAGGCGCGGTCGCGTCGAAGCCGTCGGCGGCGGTGTTCTCGATCGGAAACAAGCCCTGCCATGTATTGGCGATCGGCGTCCTATCCGCCGTGTATGCGCCAGACTCAGGGTCGGACGGGTCAGGCTGATTGAGGGCGGCGGCGTATTCCCACTCAATCTCGCTCGGCAGCCGTCCGCCAGCCCATTCTGCATAAGTAGCGGCGTCTCGCAGCGACACATGCACCACGGGATGGTCGCCCAAATCGGTAATGGAAGACCCAGCGCCGGTCGGCGCGCGCCAATTGGCGTCCGGGTCGAGCCGCCAGACATCCAGCCAGCTCCCAGGTTGAGGGCGGGGCGTAAAAATGGCCGATCCTGCGCCGACGCGTTCCCGTTCCGCATCCGTGACATAGCCGGTCTCCGCAACAAAGCGCGCGAATTGATCATTCGTCACTTCATGCGTTTGGATCTCAAATCCTTCGACAGCCAGACGTTGAGGTCGGCCTTCTTCAGGCTGTTTGGGGTCGGCGCTTTTGACAAATTCACCGTCCGGGATGGAGACAAACGCGCCGCGCGCTTCTTCTGGAACGCCGCAGCCGATTTTTGCGTCAGCTTCGGAAACCGAAGATGCGCTCGGCGTCGAGGGACTGCAGCCGACGAGGACAAAGGCGAGGGCGCTGGAAAGACGTATCATACGTCTTGTATGAGGCGTTCCACAGTAAAAGCCAGCGTTTCCAACGCGTCTTCCGGCGACAATCTCTGATCCTGGCGCAAGCGCCGCCACATTTGAAAGCTCGTCGCCATTTGCAGCGCAGCGAGCTGTGGTTTGTTTTGAACAATGACGTCCGGCAGAATAGCGACGAGGCGCGTCCGTTCTTCGTCTAAAAATCTCTGATAATCCGCCATCAGAAACTCGGATCGGAACCGCCGAAGGCCGGCCGCCATTTTGACTGGCATCACATGCTCATAGATTTGCGCGCGGCGTTGCAACATCTCCTCAAGGCGTCCGCGCCAGCTGGTGGCCTTTAAGGGCGCGCTGACGACCGGCGTAATCTCGGCTTCAACCTGTTCGGCCATTTCGCGGTTGAGGGTTTCAACATCTTCAATATGGCGAAACACCGTTCTCAGACTCACGCCCGCTTTGTCTGCGATCTCGGCGATGCGGGGCATGGGGTCGCCATCGCGGATAAGACTGAATAACGCGTCTATTATTTTTTCGCGGCTGCGCTGGCTACGCAGTTTTCGTCCGTCTTGCGGCGGTGGGGAGGCTTCAGTTTGCGCGGCACTGCTGCTTTGCTTGGTCAAATTCTTGTCCTTCAAGCCTTTTTTATGAGCTGGTGCTTAGCAAGATTATGACATTGCCTATGTCGTAATACAAAGGGTGAGCGCTCATGTCCTTGAAAACAGTGATTGTTTCGCGTGCCGCTGATTCAATTTTTACTGCGATTGGTGAGCCCTCCCGTAGAATGGGCGGCGTCAGAGCGCGTGCAATTGGAAGCTTACAGCCTTCGGGATACATCGAGCCTGGCCGAAAAATCTGGCTTGAGCTTTGGCGGCGAAGTGTCGATTTGGGGCCGGGATCGGCTTTGGGTGAGCGAAGAGGCGCTCTCGAAGTTGGGCTAAAGCCATATTCGTTGCGACATCCCTTTGCGAGCGGCGTCGCCGCGCTCGCTGCTTTTGGCGCGCAGGGCGCCAAAAAGGGGTATTTATTTTTGGATCAGACGCCGTCGTAAAAGGCGCCAGGCGGCTTAGCGGCGTTCATCCCGTAAATGCGATAGATACGCTCAAATTTTGGGCGGAAGACGCCTAATTTCGGCTTTTTGGGGCCGTAAACGGCTCATGACGCGAACGTGAAGTCCCAGGCCGCCCAGAATTGACGGAAATCATTGGCCAAATCGGGATTTCGTCCCACATACGGCTCATGCGCGAACGATTGATTCAGCCGAGCTTTAACGCGCTCTATGCGAGTGTGATGGGGGTAGGTCTAGCGGCCTGCGCCAGCGCGCCGGATGCGCCGACTGTGGAGCCCGTAGATCCAGGCGCCAAGTTTTTAGCGCTGTCGCAAGACGCGCTCAGCGGCGACGGCGCGATCGAAATTGATTGGTGGACGCGATTTGGCGATCCGCAATTGACGGCGCTGGTGGAACGCGCCCTCGCGCGCAACGCGTCGTTAGATGCGGCGGCGGCGAATCTACGCGCGGCTCAGGCGCGTTTGGGCGGGGCGCGATTGTCGCGGTCTTATTCGACATCCAGCGATGCAAATGTCGGTATTGGGCGCACGGCGAGAGATGGGGCCGACACCGAGCTGTCGGGCGGCTTAGGGCTGCGCGCGTCGTGGGAATACGATGCGTTCGGCCGCATTGAAGCAGAAATCCTAAGCGCAGAATTTGATGCTGAGTCTGCGCGCCAGGCGGCCAGAGATATTGCGGTGATCGTGGCGAGCGAAACGGCGCTCGCCTATGCGGAGCTTCGCGGGGCTCAACGTTTGTTGGATGTCGGCCGACGCAATGCGGATGCGCAGGGGGAAAGCCTGCGTATTTTGAAGGAATTGTTCGACAATGGCCGCGCAACGCGCTTGGACATTGAACGCGCAGAAGCTCAATACCGCACGACTTTGGCGTCGCTCCCGCTCTTTGAGGCGCGCATCGTGGCGGCGCTTAGCCGGATTTCGGCCCTGTCCGGCGAGGCGCCGAGCCTGGCTGCGACCCGCGACGCGCTGAGAAACCCCGACCGCGATATCCCGGAACATTCCGGCGCGATTGTCGTTGGATCGCCGGAGAATTTAATGCGTCGCCGTCCCGACATTCGGCGAGCTGAAGCGGTGATCGGTCAACGCTTGGCGTTGGGCGAAGCTGCGCGGGCGCGGCTTTTCCCAACCGTGACGCTGAACGGTTCGATTTCCGGCTTGTTTAATGATACGAATGATTTTGGCGACGCGAGCAGTTTTGGGTTTGCAATTGGTCCGTCGATCCTTTGGGAAGGTCCCGATCTTCGCAGGGTTGAAGCCGACATCGACGTTGCGGACGCGCAGTCGCAAGAAGCGCTGGCGCTTTACGAACAAACCGTGCTTGACGCGTTGAGCGAAGCGGAGACCGCGCTCACCGATTATGCGCAGGAGCGTCGTCGTCGGAGCGATTTGGTCAAAGCCGCTGAAGCTGCGCGCCGCGCGTTGGATTTGGCTCGTATCCGCTTTGAAGAAGGTTTGGATGATTATTTGGACGTGTTGGACGCCCAGCGCACGCAGCTGGACGCGGAAGACAGGTTAGTCGACAGCCGATTGCGCACAACAAGCAGCGCAATCGCCGCATATCGAAGTTTGGGCGGAATTTGGAGCGATGACACATTGTTTGCGTCACGCGCTGAAATGGAAGTGAAATGATGATGCTTAGATCTATCATGCTCGCAAGTTTAGTGGCGGTTTTAAGTTCGCCGGCCCTTGCGCAACGCGGCCCCGCCAGCGTGTTCGCCGAACCGGTTAAAGAACGCGAATTCGCGATGCGTATCGAGGCGCTGGGGACGTTGGAGCCGAATGAACGGGTGGACCTGACGCTCAACGCGGCCGACCGGGTGACGGCGATCTTTTTTGACGATGGGCAGCGGGTGGAAGAGGGGAAAACGCTGCTCTCTCTCGCGCAACGCGAACAGGTCGCGTTGGTGGAGGCGGCCGAGGCCACCGTTGAAGAGGCGCGGCGTCAATTGGAGCGCGTCAGACGATTGGTCGACAGCGAAGCGGTGTCCCGGTCGGAGCTAGACGAAGCCCAACGCAATATGGACAACGCCGCCGCGCAATTGCGCGCGGTGCAATCACGCCAGCGCGATCGCGTTTTGGTGGCCCCTTTCGACGGCGTCCTCGGCTTTAGGCAAGTGAGCGTCGGGTCTTACATTCGACCCGGGGACGTTGTCGCGACGTTGATCGACGATAGCGAGATGAATCTCGATTTCTCGATCCCGTCAGTCTTCTTACGGGTTTTGAAGTCGGGCGCCGTCATTGAAACCACGACGGATGATGTGCCCGGGACGGTATTTTCCGGCGAAGTCGCAAGTTTGGACAATTCCATCGACCCCGTGACGCGCGCTGTGCGTGTTCGGGCGACTTTGCCGAATCCTGATCAGGTTTTGAAAGCCGGCATGTTCATGCAGGTCACGCTTTTGGCGGATCCAAGACGGGCGCTTTCGATCCCTGAAGAAGCGATCCAGCCCGTGGGGCCGGACAATTTCGTGTTTGTCGCGACGGACGCGGATGGCGGCCTCGTCGCGACGCGGCGACAGATTGAAATCGGCGCGCGACAAGCCGGATTTGTCGAAGTGACGTCAGGCCTGGGCGCGAATGATCGGATCATCACCGAGGGCGTTATCGGTATTCGCGAAGGTTCGTCGATCGTCATCCAGGAAAAAACGATCCTGTCGCCGGATAGGATATCGGGCAGAGCGTCTCCCGACACCGTATCCGTCGCGCCGGGGCGTTAAACCATGCTCCTTTCAGACACCTCCGTTAAGCGCCCCGTTTTCGCATCCGTTTTTTCGCTGCTTCTGGTCATTTTCGGGATTGTCTCATTCGATCGGCTGCCGCTGCGTGAGTATCCGGACATCGACGCGCCGGTTGTTTCGATCGATACGCGATATCCTGGCGCGTCCGCCAGCGTTGTGGAAACGCGGATTACGCGCGTGATCGAAGACCGCGTAGCTGGCGTGGAGGGGATACGTTTTATCGACTCCAACTCGAGCGATGGGCGCTCCAGCGTCACTATCGAGTTTAACGTGGATCAAGGCATTGAGGCGGCCGCCAATGACATTCGCGACCGCGTCTCCGGCGTGTTGGACCGGTTGCCGCAAGAGGCCGATCCGCCTGAAATCGAAAAGGCGGACGCCAATGACGATGTCATTATTTGGCTGAATCTGGCCGGCGAAGGCCTCACGATAGCGGAATTAACGGATTACGCCGAAAGATACATTGTCGACCGATTTTCCGCCCTTGACGGGGTGGCGCGGGTGCGCGTCGGCGGCGCTCGCGAATATGCGCTTCGCGTCTGGATCGACCGACGCGCTTTGGCGGCGCGCGGATTGACGGTGAGCGATATCGAGCGGGCGCTGAGAAGCGAGAATATTGAAGCTCCGGCGGGGAGTTTAGAAAGCGAAAGCCGCACCTTCACAGTACGCATTGACCGACCGTTTCGAACGCCAGAAGAGTTCGCCGCACTCGTCGTGGCGGAAGGCGAAAATGATTATCTTGTGCGTCTCGGCGATGTGGCGCGCGTCGTACGCGGGACGGTGGAAGACAGAACCGTGTTTCGCGGCAATGGCGTGCCGATGGTTGGTCTGGGCATCGTCAAACAATCGACCGCCAACACAGTCGACGTCGCCGCAGCCGCGCGCGATCTTGGCGAGCGTCTCAACTCTACATTGCCAAACGGCATCCAGATTTATCAGAGCTTTGACAGCTCGGTATTCATCTCGGCCTCAATCAACGAAGTTTATATGACGCTCGGCATCGCCGTGGCCCTCGTGACGCTGGTCATCTTCCTGTTTCTAGGCAGCATAAGATCGACTTTGATCCCGGCCATTACGGTGCCGATCTCGCTTATCGCAACTTTCATCGCGCTTTATGCGCTGGGTCTTTCGGTGAATTTGCTGACGCTGCTGGCGTTGGTCTTGGCGATCGGTTTGGTCGTTGATGATGCAATCGTAGTGCTCGAGAACATTCATCGGCGGATGGATGAAAAAGGCGAAACGCCGCTTGTCGCGGCCTTTAATGGAACGCGCCAAGTCGGCTTCGCCGTCATCGCCACCACATTGGTTTTGATCTCTGTTTTCGTGCCGATCACGTTTTTGGAAGGCGATGTCGGACGTTTGTTCACCGAATTCGCTTTGACCATGGCGGCGGCGGTCGCGTTTTCCAGCCTGTTGGCGCTGAGCCTGGTGCCCATGCTCGCCTCCAAACTGCTCAAGCGTGAGACGGCAACCGGCGCAATGAGCCTGTTGCCGCGCGCGATCGACGCGGCGTTTTCCGGATTGCGCGCCGGTTACGCGTGGGTGCTCGATCGTTTGATCAAGCGTCCGATCGTCGTTGGCGTTCTTTTGCTGAGTTTCTTCGCCTCGGCGGCCGTTTTGTATCGCGAGATCGAAGAGGAATACGTCCCGACAGAAGATCGCGGCGGCTTCTTCATCGCCGTTCGCGGACCGGAGGGCGCGTCGTTCGACTATATGGTGCGCTATATCGACGAGATCGAACGACGGCTATTGCCCTACACGGAAACGGGCGAAATCAATCGTTTGTTGATGCGCGCGCCTGGGTTCGGCAGCTCGGCCTTCAACCAGGCTTTCGTCATCGTCGTTATGCATGATTGGAGCGAACGTCGGCCGGGACAGGTCGTCATTGCCGAGATCAATCGAAAACTCTCCAACCTACCTGGAATCCGGGCCTTCGCCATGATGCGCCAAGGTCTTGGCGGAGGAACCGGAAAGCCGGTGCAATTCGTGCTCGGCGGGCCTTCGTATGAAGATTTGGCGGAATGGCGCGACACATTCATCGCCGCGCTGGAGGAGAATAATCCAGGTCTTATCGATATCGACTGGGACTACAAAGAAACGCAGCCGCAATATCGCATTCGCGTCGATTATGATCGCGCGGCCGATTTGGGCGTCACAGTCGAAGAGATTGGCGGGACGCTGCAGACTATGCTCGGATCCCGGCGCGTCACCACTTACATGGATAATGGCGAAGAATACGACGTGGTTCTTGAAGGTCTGCGGACTGAGCAGAATACGCCGAATGATGTTCAGAACATTTATGTGCGGTCGCAGCGCTCGGGCGAGCTGATCCCTCTGTCCAATTTGGTCTCTATACAAGCTGTCGCGGACAGCCCGTCTCTGAATCGCTATAATCGTGTTCGAGCGATAACGATCGAAGCCGGCCTTGAGGACGGCGCCGCCTTGGGAGAAGTGCTCGCGCAAATGCAGGCGATCGCGCGAGACGTGTTGCCGCAAGAGGCGACGATCGATTTCAAAGGCCAATCTTTGGATTATCAGACGGCGGGCGGATCTATCGTGTTCGTTTTTGCGACAGGTTTGATCATTGTCTTCTTAGTGTTGGCGGCGCAGTTTGAAAGCTATCGGCATCCCATCATCATTATGCTCTGCGTACCGGCGACCATCGCCGGCGGCCTGTTAGGGCTTTGGCTCACAGGCAATACGCTGAACATCTACACGCAAATCGGCTTGATTATGCTGATTGGACTTGCGGCTAAAAACGGTATTTTGATTGTCGAATTCGCCAACCAGCTTCGCGATGAAGGCCGCGAATTTGAAGCCGCTTTGCGAGAGGCTGCGTTGGCGCGCTTTCGTCCGATTGTTATGACAGGTTTGACGACGGCCGCAGGATCGCTTCCGCTCATCTTATCGTCCGGCGCCGGCTCCGAAACACGCCAAGCGATCGGCGTGGTGATCCTGTTCGGCGTTGTGGCGGCGGCCTTGGTGACCGTATTGTTTGTGCCGACCGCCTACGCCCTGCTGGCGCGCAAATCTGGATCGCCAGGCGATGTCGCGCGTCGCTTGCAGGCTGAGAAGGCGCCTGCGCCTGCCGAGTGATGCCGGGCCTTGGTGGCTGCATCTTTGAACGCGGGGCTGAAGTGCCGGAGGAGGTCACGGAATAATGAGAACGCTGACGGTTCTTTCCGCCGCTGTAGCGCTCGCTGCTGGCGCGCATGCTCAAGACGCCGCCGCTGGCGATCCGGCCAAGGGGGAACGCGTTTTTAAGCAGTGTGTGGCGTGTCATACATTCGATCCCAATGCGCGTCGGCAGGGGCCGCATCTTTTGAACCTTTGGGGACGGAGCGCAGGAAGCGCAGAAGGCGTGCGCTATTCGCCTGCTATGGCGGCTAGCGGAATCATCTGGGACGATGAGACGCTTGGCCCTTATCTTCTGGATCCGCGCGGAACGGTCCCCGGCACGTCAATGATGATTGGGCTTCGCAATGAAGGCGATTTGGCGGATCTGCTGGCCTATATGCGACGAGAGTCTTCCGGCGCTGAATAGCGCTAGACGCGGCCTTCAAAACTCACGGTTTTGACCAGAACGAAAACATCTTGATCTACAATCAAACCGAGCTCTTTCGCGGAGTCGGCGGTAATCCGCGCGCGCGCGTGTTGGTCGCCAATCTCGACAAGGATATCGATCATGGCGCTTTCGGCGGCGCTTTCGATCTCCAAAATGCGCGCCGGCAGGCAGTTTTGAATGCTAATTCGCTGAGGTCGTTCCAGCGCGATTGCAACGTCTCGGGCGCGAATACGAATGCGAATTTTGTCGCCTGTTTGAAGAGCGAACGAAAGCGGGGCTTTGAGAAGGTCCGGCGCGCCAACATCGATTTGGGCGAGCCCGGAATCTGTGTCTTGACGCGCCACAACGCCATTTAGAACCGCGCCGGGTTCGAACACTCCATAAGTCGCCGACAAATCCAATCTTTCTAAGACGTCTTGCAAAGGGCCATGAGCGACAACGGCGCCGTCATTCAAAACAAGAGCTCGGTCCGCAAGGCGCGCGACTTCGTCGATATTGTGCGACACATAAAGTGTCGGCAGCTCAAAGCGCGTTTGCACGGTTTCCAGATAGGGTAGGATTGCGCGCTTGCGGTCGTCATCCAACGCCGACAAGGGTTCGTCCAAAAGCAACAAGCTGGGGTGGGTCAGCAAGGTCCGCCCGAGCGCCGCTCTTTGCCGTTCGCCGCCCGATAGGCTCGAAGGGCGCCGCAGCAGAAGCGGTGCGAGATCTAACGCATCTATAACGCTCTCGGGCGTCGGACCGCCTGGCGGCGCGCGCTTGACGGCGTAGGCGAGGTTGGACGCAACATTCATATGCGGAAAGAGGCGGCCATCTTGAAACAAATAGCCGACCGGCCGTTTGTGGGCGGGCGTATTGATGCGCGGCCGCTTACTAGCCTCCAAATCAAACCAGGTCTCGGCGCCGCAGGCGATCCGCCCCTCTGCTGGCGCGGCGAACCCTGCGATTGCGCGAAGAAGCGTGCTTTTGCCGGAACCGCTGGGGCCGATCACGGCGGTAACGCCTGAAAGGTTGATGCGTTCGTCCACATCGAGTTCAAACTCTGGGAAAGCGACGCGTACGCGAATGTCCAAAGTGTCAGCCGACATGGATCGGGAATTTCCGATTGAGCGCGTAGACGCTGAGCAGCACGACAAACGAGAACGCAAGCAAGATCGCCGACAGCGCATGCGCTTCGGCGTAATTCAGCGTTTCCACATGCTCATAAATCGCGATCGAGATGAGTTTGGTTTCGCCCGGAATGGCGCCGCCGACCATTAAAACCACGCCGAATTCGCCAATCGTATGCGCAAACGTCAAAATTCCGGCAGTGAGACACCCGCGGCCGGCAAGCGGCGCCGCGATGGTGAAAAATGCATCCATCGGGCTGGCGCGAAGGCTAGCCGCCGCTTCCAAGGGCGCGCGCCCGACCGCCTCGAAAGCGGACTGCAGCGGTTGGACCATGAAGGGCAGCGAATAGATCATGGAGGCGATGACTAAGCCTGCGAACGAAAACGCCAGCGTGTCGCCTGTGACGCTCACCCAAAATCCGCCAAGCGGCGCATTCGGATTAAACGCGATCAGAAGATAAAAGCCGATAACGGTCGGCGGCAGCACCAGCGGCAGCGCCGTTACCGCTTCTATTATGGGTTTCGCCGCCGAGCGGGTCTGTGACAGCCACCACGCCAGGGGAACGCCGACAAGGAACAACGCAATTGTCGTGACCGCCGCCAGCTTAGCGGTGAGGATGAGGGGGCCGATATCCGTCACGCGCCAGGCCGCAGATAGCCGAGCTGAGTCAGAAGCTCCGCGGCGTCCTCGCTGGCCAGAAAACGCATAAATGCGGTCGCCGCCGGGTTGTTTTTAGCCCGCGTCAGATGCACGGCGTCTTGACGGATGGGCGTGTGAAGGTGATCCGGGACGTTCCATCGGACGCCAGTATCGCTTTGAAATTGCGCCTGCGCGACAAAGCCGAACTCCGCCGCGCCAGTCGCCGTCATCGCATAGGCTTGGCCAATGTTTTCACCCATCACCAGTTTTGGGGACAATTGCTCCGACAGCCCGAGCGCTTGGAGTGTTTCAAGCGCCGCCCGGCCATAGGGCGCCAGTTTTGGGTTTGCGATCGCCAAACGTCGAAAATCCCCTTTGCAGAGTATGTCCTCAAGCTCGCCCATCGCGCCATCGGTCGTCTTGGTCCACAGCGCCAAACGTCCAATTGCATAGGTCACTCGGTTTTCCGTTAGCGCTAGACTGCGATCGATAAGATCAGCGGGGCGTGCGTCGTCCGCGGCCAAGAAAACGTCGAATGGCGCGCCATTGACGATTTGCGCGTGCAGCTTGCCGGTCGATCCAATGACGATGTCGATATCATAGTCCGTTTGCGTTTCGAATTCGACTTCCAGGGCCGCCATAGGATCGGCGAAATTGGCGGCCACGGCGATAAGCGCATCGCGAGCTTGCGCGCTGGGCGCAGCGATGCTCACCGCCGCCCCAAAATATGCAAAGATCGCTAAGAGGCGCCGCAAAGCCATTGCCGATAGCCGTTATAAATGTTCACTTATAACGAGATTAATCAGCGATGGCTCAAGGTCAATGGGCGGTGATCGCCCCGAAGAAGAAGCGACATGTCGGACGAAACACCCCGTTTGAGCGTTCGGATAGATTTGCCCAATGGAACGCGGTTTGGACCTGGTAAAGCGGCGTTACTGCGCGCGATCGGAGAGACGGGATCGATTTCCGGCGCCGCAAAATCGCTGTGTATGTCTTACCCGCGCGCGCATGGATTGGTGGAAGACATGAATACCCAATTTGGCGCCCGCCTGGTTGAGGCGTTTCACGGCGGCAGCAAGCGTGGCGGCGCGCGTGTTTCACAGGCGGGCGAAGCGATTTTAGCTCGCTATGACGAGATCACCGTCCAGGCGGCGGCCGCCACACAAGACGCGGTCGTGCGCTTTGTTAAAGCGGGAACGCCGGATGACGAAACCTAGAAGTCGAAACCAACTATTGTCCCGTTATAGCCCACGATTTATATCGGACTGATGGAAATGGCGCGCACCTTATCCGAATTGGATCATCCGTTCGATATCTTGTCGCATGCTTTGACCCTGTCGGCGGCGGGCGCGCGGTACGCATTGGTGGTGGTGACAGGCTCAACGCGGGGCGCTGTACGGTCCGACGGGGCGCTTATGCTTGTGCCGGAAACCGAGGGGGCTGTCGCAGGATATGTATCCAATGGGTGTGTCGACGCCGACCTCGCGTTACAGGCGCGCCAGGCCCTGAATGAAAAGGCGCCGCGGCGTCTCAGGTA
Organism: Pseudomonadota bacterium; assembly: GCA_039026555.1. Lineage (GTDB taxonomy): Bacteria > Pseudomonadota > Alphaproteobacteria > Caulobacterales > Hyphomonadaceae > JBCCMB01. The sequence goes on along the minus strand of JBCCMB010000038.1, from coordinate 9,797 downwards.
TGGAGAAGGATCGCCCTTTATCGACATTCGTCTGCCCTGCGGCGGCGCGATCGATGTTTTGGTGATCCCGGATCCAAATCCCGAGATAATGGCAAACCTATCCCAATCGTTAGCCGAACGTCGGTCGGCCGATTTATCTTTTTGCTGTGTTAGCGGGCGGATGACGCTGGCGGATGGTGTTGTCGGGCCTGCGGGGTGGCGCGGCGAGACGTACCTGGCGCGCTATACGCCGAAGCTCAAGCTGCGCATTGCGGGGCGGGGCGCGGAAGCCTTGGCGCTGTTGCGCGTTGCGCGCGCAGGCGGGTTCGACGTCGTGATGCAATCTCCGGATGACGGCCTTTTAGAGCAAGCCGAAACGCTTGGCGCATCAGAGACTGTCAAACTAAAAACGCCCAGCAGCGCGCCGGATATATCAGACGATGATTGGACGGCCTTCGCACTGTTGTTCCACGATCATGATTGGGAAGAAGCGCTGCTCGCCCAAGCCTTGCGCGGCCCGGCGTTCTACATTGGCGCAATGGGCAGCCAGCATACGCATACGCGGCGTCTTCAAGACCTTGGTCATCTAGGGTTCGAGTATGAAGACTTGCGCCGCATTCGCGGGCCGATTGGCATGATTCGCTCTATGCGCGATGCGAGCCTCCTCGCGGTGTCGATCTTGGCGGAAATTGTGTCCGCGCATCATTATGGCGCGCGCGAGGAAAGGGTGGCGGCGTGCGCATAGACGACATCGCCCTTATTGTTTTGGCGAGCGGACTGTCGCGACGCTTTGAGAGCGGCGACAAACTCATGGCCCCGCTTCAGGGTCTCCCGCTGTGCGCGCATATCGCGGACACATTAGGACGTGGCGGTTTCGCAACTCGCATCGCGGTTTATCCCTCTAACACGCCAGCGCGCCGAGAGGTGTTTCACGCGGCCGGTTTTGAATGCGTCGCGAACGTGGATCCGGCTGCGGGGCAGGGCGCCTCTTTAGCTTTAGGCGCTAAGGCCGTCTCCGCAGAGACCATCAAAGGGGTAATGGTCGTACTCGCGGACATGCCTTTTATAGGTTTGCGTCATTGCGAGGCTTTGATCTCGTCGATCGGCGACGCGCCGGTGGCGGTCAGCGTCGCGAATGGCGTCCAGACGCCGCCTGTGCTTTTTGCAGGCTCTACCATCGAGAGATTGGGGGCGCTGAGCGGGGATGAGGGGGCGAAATCGGTGCTGCGAGATTTGCCGTTTGTCGCTGAGATCGATTTGGATCCCGCCGCCGCATTTGACATTGATACGGTCGCCGATCTTGTTCGCGCTGAAGCGATGATGGAGGCGGCGGCGTGAGCGGCAAATCCATCCTTTTGCAAACGGTGCGGCCACGCGCCGTCGGAGGCGAGGTTTCCGATCAAAGCCCGATGATCGATCCTTATGGCCGGCGCATTGATTATGTGCGGCTCTCCGTGACGGACCGATGCGATCTGCGCTGCACGTATTGCATGTCCGAGAAGATGAAATTCCTGCCGAAAGCGGATTTGCTGACGCTTGGCGAATTGGACCGGTTGGCGACGGCCTTTGTCTCTAAAGGCGTAAAGAAGCTTCGCATCACCGGAGGCGAACCCCTGGTCCGCCGCGATGTGATGCTGCTGATCGAAAATCTGTCGCGACATCTCGATAGCGGCGCTTTGGAAGAGCTAACGCTGACGACGAACGGCACCCAATTGACGACCTATGCAAAGAGGCTCGCCAATGCGGGCGTCAAACGGATCAATGTGTCGATCGATAGTTTGGATGCGGACGTGTTTAAACGCATCACGCGCCGCGGCGATCTTAAGCAGGTTTTGGATGGGATAGACGCCGCGCAGCAGGCGGGCATGCGCGTGAAACTGAACGCCGTTGCGCTAAAGCAGGACAACGCCGACGCTTTGCCGTCCATGATCGAATGGGCGCATCAGCGCGACATGGATTTTACCATTATTGAAGCCATGCCAATGGGCGAGATCGGCGAGGATCGATACGACCAATACATCCCGCTGACACAAATCCGCGAACGCTTAGAGGCAAATTGGCGTTTGACCGATTTGGCTTACAAAACCGGCGGTCCAGCGCGGTATGTTCGCGTTGAGGAAACCTGCGGTATGCTGGGATTTATCACGCCGCTAAGTCACAATTTCTGCGAGGCGTGCAATCGGGTTCGGATCACGTGCACCGGTCAAATCTATATGTGTTTGGGCCAGGAGGACCAGGGCGATTTGCGCAAAGTACTGCGCGCGTCGCCAGACGATGATGCGCCCTTATTGGCGGCGATTGACGAGGCCATCGGCCGCAAACCGAAGGGCCATGATTTTGTGATCGATCGTCGGGGCGCCGCGCCTTCCGTGCCGCGCCACATGTCCGTGACCGGCGGTTAGAGATGGCGAAACTTCTTTTCTTCGGTCGGATGAGCGACATTGAAGCGGATCGCGACGTCGATCTGCCTCAGGGCGTGTCAGACACCGACGCGTTGATTGACTGGCTAAGCGCCGACAATCCCGTTTTTGCGGATATGGTCCGCGAGAAAGGCAATTCTCTGGTCGTGAACCAAGCGATCGTCCGCGGTGCGACGCCGATCTCGAATGCGGATGAGATCGCGTTTTTGTCTCCGGTCAGCGGCGGCTGATCGTCATGACTTGCGCCATAGATATTCAGATAAGCGAAACGCCGTTTGATCCAGAAGCGGCGCAGGCGGGTTTTCGTAAAACGCTGTCAAAATCCGGCGCCGTCGCTGCATTCACGGGCGTCGTTCGGGGACACGCCGGAAACGACCAGGTTGAGACGCTGGAGCTGAGCCATTATCCCGGCTTCACAGAAAAACAGATCAGCGCCATTTGCAAAACGGCGGCGGAGCGATGGCCATTGGAAGCCCTTTTGGTGATCCACCGTGTGGGCGTAATGTCTCCGAGCGAACCGATCGTGCTTGTCGCCGCCGCGTCGGCGCATCGACGCGCCGCCTTTGAGGCGGCTGATTATTTGATGGATTATCTGAAAAGCGATGCGGCTTTTTGGAAAAAAGAAACGCGCGCCGGCGAGGCGCATTGGATTGAGCCGCGCGCGGAAGATTACGCCGACAAAGCGCGTTGGGCGCAATCGGACGCATAGAGGATACCAGCATGCATGGGATAAATGAGGATCTGGTCTTTCGCCCGGTGCGGATCGCTATTTTGACGGTATCGGACACGCGCACGCGCGAAAATGATACGTCTGGCGACGTTTTACAGAGCCGCCTTGAAGAGGCCGGTCATGAATTGGCAGACCGTGATCTGCTGCGCGACGATATGGAGATCATCCGCCGCAAGGTTGAAGCTTGGATTGAGGATGACAGCGTCGACGTCGTGATCTCCACGGGCGGGACGGGTCTCACCGGCAGGGACGTCACTGTTGAAGCGATAGAGCCCTTATTTGAGAAGACCATTGAAGGGTTTTCTGTGATCTTCCACCAAGAAAGCTATAAAACAGTCGGTCTTTCGACGCTGCAATCGCGGGCGTGCGCCGGCTTAGCGAAAGGCACGTTCATTTTCTGCCTGCCGGGGTCGAATGGCGGCGTGAAAGATGGCTGGGACAAGGTGATCCAGTATCAGCTGGATAGCCGTCACAAGCCTTGTAATCTGGTCGAGCTGATGCCGCGCCTCATGGAAGTTTGAGTATGGGCGACAAGCTCACCCATTTCGACGCGGACGGCCGCCCGACGATGGTGGATGTATCCGAAAAGGCGGTGACGGCCCGCCGCGCCGTGGCGACAGGCGCCGTGCGCATGCAGCCGGAAACCTTGGCGTTGGCGTTGTCGGGCGAGGTAAAGAAAGGCGATGTGCGCGGTGTGGCGGAATTGGCGGGGATAATGGGCGCCAAGCGGACCAGCGATTTGATCCCGCTCTGTCATCCATTGCCGCTCTCCTCCGTGACGCTGTCGATTGAGCCGGATGACGCGCTGCCGGGACTCATTGTGGAGGCTGCGGCGAAAACTTCCGGTCAAACCGGCGTGGAAATGGAAGCGCTGACCGCAGTTTCTGTCGCATGCCTGACAATCTACGATATGCTCAAAGCTGTCGACAAAGCCATGGTGATCGAGGCGGTGCGCCTGGAGGAAAAGACCGGCGGTAAATCCGGTCATTGGACGCGCGAAGGATCGGTTGCGTGACCAAGCTTTTGTCGTTGGATGCGGCGCGGGCCCTGCTGTTGGAGGGCGTGGCGCCCACGTCGACAGAGCGGATTGAACTCGCGGATCTGGCCGGTCGTGTTCTCGCCGAATGCGTGTCTGCCGCGCGGGCGCAACCGCCGACCGCGCTTTCCGCGATGGACGGCTATGCGGTGCGTAGCGAAGATGTCGCAAGGGACGGCGCGCGTTTGACGCTTGTCGGAGAAGCGCCGGCGGGCGGGGCTCATTGTGGCGAGCTCGGCGCCGGCCAGGCCGTACGCATTTTCACCGGCGCGCCCATTCCCGACGGCGCCGACCGCGTCGTGATCCAGGAGAATGTCGACGCACAGGGCGACGAGATCGTCATTCCTGCAGCGCAGACCGGCGAGACTTTTATACGTCCGGAAGGACTTGATTTTGCGGCGACGACCGTGTTGCTGGGCCCCGGTCAGCTGTTAACGCCGGCGCGGATCGCTCTGCTGGCCGCGGCCAATCGCGCAGACGCGGCCGTGTTTCGCAAGCCTCGCATCGCGATTGTCGCGTCCGGCGACGAATTAGTGGAGCCGGGCGGTCCCTTAAGCCCTGTCAGCATTGTGAATTCCGCCGCCTATGGCGTTGCCGCGCTCTGCGAGTCATTGGGCGCAGATGCGAATGTCGAAACAATCTTGCCGGATGATCTGACCGAGAGCGCGGACCTGCTGGAAGCCATCGCCGGCAACGACCCAGACATCATCGTGACCATAGGCGGCGCATCCGTCGGCGCGCGCGATCTGCTGAAGCCGGCCTTCGAGGCGATCGGCGGACGCATCGTTTTTCAGGGCGTTGCCGTGCGCCCCGGCAAACCGGTCTGGCATGGTCGGTTGGACGGTGGACCGCTACTTCTCGGCCTTCCAGGCAATCCAGCCTCTGCGCTCGCGTGCGCGCATTTGTTTTTGGCGCCGCTGATCGGCGTGTCGCTCGGCTGCGACGCGGAAAGTTGTGTTCAATTGCAGACGGCGCGCCTGTTCACGCCGCTTGAGGCGAATGGCGGGCGGGAGACATATCTGCGCGGATATGTGACGAGCGACCCATCTGGCGGCCGGGTCGCCCATGTCGACCAACGCCAGGACAGCTCTTTGCTTACACCGTTCGCCGCCGCAAATGCTCTGGTGCGTCGATCGCCCAAAGCACCGCCCGCGCGGCCGGGCGATGTCGTGGACGTCTTGGTTCTGAATTCCTCAGCGCCGGCCTAGCAGGCTTGACCCAGCGGACATCGCCGTAGAGCGGGCGGATAGGCCGAAAATCGTGAGCTTCACAACGATTTCAGCGGACAAGCACGCGCTTTGAGCTATCATCAACGGTAACCGAATTAGGAGGCGCGTCATGGCGAGATTGAAAGTGAACGGGCAAGTAGTCGACGTGGATGTCGACGAGAACACGCCTCTGCTATGGGTGCTGCGCGAACAGATGGGGCTCACGGGGACCAAATATGGATGCGGCGTCGCGCAGTGCGGAACCTGCACCGTCCATGTCGATGGGCTCGCCATTCGCTCTTGCGTTTACCCGGTTGCGGCCGTGACGGAAGACGAAGAAATCACCACGATCGAAGGTTTGTCGGAAAATGGCGACCACCCGGTCCAGCAGGCGTGGGTGGAATTGGACGTGCCGCAATGCGGATATTGCCAGCCTGGTATGATCATGGCGGTCGCGGGCATGCTCAATAATAATCCCGACCCCACGGACGAAGATATCGACGCGGAGATCACCAATATTTGCCGCTGCGGCACTTTGGGGCGGGTGCGCAAAGGCGTGCACCTCGCAAAGACGAAGATCTAGGGAGCAAGATTATGGCTGATACTGTAACGCTCTCCCGCCGCAATTTCATGGTCGTCACCGGGGCCGCCGGCTTGACCATCGGCTTTACGTCGGGCTGCTCGCCGGCGGATACTCCCGACGCGTCCTCCGAACCAATCCCAGAAATTAACGCTTGGGTGCATATCGCGCCGGACAATACGGTGACGGTTCGTATCGCACGCTCTGAAATGGGTCAGGGCACGCTCACGGGCTTGTCGCAGCTCGTCGCGGAAGAGCTAGAATGCGATTGGGACAAGGTCGTCACCGAATATCCAACACCGGGACAGAGCATCGCCCGCGAGCGCGCATGGGGCAGTTTCGCAACCGGTGGCAGCCAGGGCGTACGCGGCAGCCATCAATATGTCCGCGAAGGCGGCGCCGCCGCGCGTTTGATGTTGATTGAAGCCGCCGCCAATGAATGGGGCGTATCGCCATCGGAATGCTCGGTTGAGAAGGGCGTGATTACGCACGCGGCCTCCGGCAATTCGACGACTTATGGCGCTGTGGCTTCGGCCGCCGCTGAATTGGCGCCGCCCTTAGAAGTGACGCTAAAAGATCCGCTGGATTGGAAACTGATCGGTCAGCCGTTGCCGCGCTTGGACACGGTCGACAAAGTCACCGGGAAGCAGATTTACGGCGCCGATATCACCTTGCCGGGCATGTTGTTGGCGTCGGTGAAGCAATGCCCGGTCAAAGGCGGAACGCTGGCGAGCTATGACGCCGACGCCGTCTCAGGCATGCCGGGCGTGCGGAAAGTCGTGAAACTGGATGATACGGCGGTCGCTGTGATCGGCGACACGTGGTGGCAAGCGCATTCCGCGCTTCAATCTATGCCGATCGAGTGGGATGACGGCGAAAACGGGACGGTCGACAGCGCGCAGATCAACGCTTTCTTGGAAGAGGGTTTGACGGCGGATGAAGCCTTTGTCGGCAATATGAACGGCGATGTCGCCGCCGCGTTCGATACATCCGACCAAGTGATTGAGGCGACTTACAACTACCCGTTCCAAAACCACGCAACCATGGAGCCGATGAACGCCACAGCGCTTTGGACCGAAGACAAATGCGAGGTGTGGTGCCCCACGCAGAACGGCGAAAGCGCTATAGCGGTGGCGGCCGCAGCGGCGGAATTGCCGATTGAGCAGTGCGAGATCTACAAGATCCATTTGGGCGGCGGTTTTGGGCGTCGCGCAGGCAGCCATGATTTCGTGGACCAAGCGGTGAAGATCGCCAAGCAAATGCCTGGCACGCCGATCAAACTTCAATGGTCGCGCGAAGAAGACATGGCGCAAGGCATGTATCACCCGATTACCCAGGGCCGCATGCGCGGCGGATTGGACGCGGCCGGTAATCTTACCGGGCTGCACATTCGAATTTCCGGACAATCCATCCTAGCAGGTATTCTGCCCCAAGCGCTTCGAGATGGCGTCGATTACGCGACCTTCCAAGGCTTGCTGCCTGAGGGGCTCCCAGGCGCTGAAGATCAGGTGATCAGCTACGGCTTCCCAAATCTTCTTGTCGACCACGCCATGCGTAATCCGCATTTGCGTCCAGGTTTCTGGCGCGGCGTGAACGTCAATCAGAACGCCATCTATATAGAATGTTTTCTGGACGAGATGGCGTATGCGGCGGGACGCGATCCGTTGGATTTTCGTCTGTCGCTAATGGACAACCATCCTAAAAACGCAGCCGTTTTAAAAGCGGCGGCGGAGCGGTCAGGCTGGGGATCTGATGATGGCAAGGCGCGCGGATTGGCCGTGTGTTATGCGTTCGGCAGCTATGTTGCGGCCTGCGCGGAGGTTTCCGTCGACGACAATGGTCGCTTGAAAATGCACCGCATCGTCGCGGCCACCGACCCTGGCTATGCGGTCAACCCGCAGCAGATCGAAGCCCAAGTGGAAGGCTCTTTCGTCTACGGTCTGTCGGCGCTGCTTTATGGCGAGATCAATGTCGAGAATGGCGCGGTCGTCGAGCAGAATTTCGACACCTACAACAGTCTGCGCATCGATGAGATGCCGGACGTTGAAACCATTATTATGCCGTCTGGCGGATTTTGGGGCGGGGTGGGCGAGCCCACCATCGCTGTGGCGGCGCCGGCGGTGCTGAACGCCATCTATGCGGCGACGGGCAAGCGGGTGCGCCAATTGCCTTTGAAGAATGTCGATTTGAGGGCTGTTTGAGGCGCGCTGCGTATTTCAGTACGGCGATCCTAAGTCTCGCTGCTTGCGGCGCGCCGGACGATCCGTCGGCCGTCGCGTCGGGTGACCTAAGCCGGGCTGCGTCCTTAGCGGCGGTTTGTTCGGGGTGCCATACCGCGTTAGGAGGCGAGGCTTTGGTCAGCTTGGCTGCACTGTCCGCAGATGAGATTCGCGCGTCTTTTCGCTCCTATCGCGATGACGACGCTCTGCAAACTGTCATGCATCGCGTTGCGCGCGGATATGACGACGCGGACATCGATCTTATTGCCGAATACCTCGCCGCATCCGGAGCCGATTAGATGGTCGGCGCGCTGAGCAGACGCGTGTTCGCGGCCGGGCTTTCAGTTAGCGCGGCTTTGATCACAAGCCAGGCGGCGCGCGCGCAGGCCAAAGGGCGCGTGGTGGTGGTCGGGGGCGGATATGGCGGCGCGACGGCGGCGCGTTTCCTCAAGCGGTACGCGCCGGCGCTGACCGTCGTTTTGGTTGAGCCGAACGACGCCTATGTCTCGTGTCCGTTCAGCAATTTGGTGTTGGCGGGGGAACGCGATCTCGACGCACAGACCTTTTCCTACGACGCGCTAGCGGCTGACGGGATCGAGCGGATCCAAGACCGCGCGGAGACCGTTGATCCGGACGCCCGTCGACTTGTTTTATCCGGCGGTCAGGCTGTCCTCTACGATCGCCTGATCTTGTCGCCGGGGATCGATATTCGGTGGAACGCGCTTGAGGGCTATAGTCCAAAAGCGGCGGATACGATGCCGCATGCCTGGAAAGCGGGGCCGCAAACACTGCTCCTGCGTCGACAGTTAGAGGCTATGGAGGATGGCGGTCTCGTCGTGATGTCGGCGCCGGCCGCGCCCTATCGGTGTCCGCCTGGTCCTTATGAACGCGCCAGCTTGATTGCGCACTATCTCAAAACGCAAAAGCCGCGCTCAAAATTGCTGATCCTGGACGCCAAGGACAATTTTTCGAAACGTCCTTTGTTCTTAAATGCGTGGGCGGAGCTTTATGGCGATATGTTGGAATGGCGCGGGGCGTCTGATGATGGGCGAGTGTCCCGCGTCGACGCGCGCGCCAATGCGCTTGAGACCGATTTTGAACGTTTCGAGGCGGATGTCGCGAACGTTATTCCGCCTCAGCAAGCAGGGTTCATCGCCCAGCAAGCCGGCGTTGCAGACGCCACAGGTTGGTGTCCCGTGGATGCGGTGAGCTTTGAATCCACGCTCCAACCCAACATTCATGTCATCGGCGACGCGTCTATCGCTGCGCCCATGCCGAAATCCGCATTTGCGGCGAACGCCCAAGGGAAAATCTGCGCGCTTCAGATCGCGCGCCTGATGTCGGATTTGCCGCCGGAGGCCACGGTGCTCGCCAATACCTGCTATTCCTACATCGCGCCGGACCAAGCGATTTCCGTAGCGGGCGTTTATCGCAATGACGGCGGCGCGTTTAAGGAATTGGCGGAGGCTGGCGGGGTGAGCCTGCTTGATCCGCCATTAGGCGATCGTGCGCGAGAAGCCTTACAAGCCTCGGATTGGTTTAAGGCCGCGACATCCGAGGCATTTGGGTGAGACGCGCGATAGGATTCGCGGTCCTATCTGCTGCGCTCCTATCGTGTGCGGAGC
>JBCCMB010000037.1:0-21904 GCA_039026555.1 Pseudomonadota bacterium | reverse complement strand
GATGTAACGCTGGAAGACGGCTCTATGGGCCGCGCCGCCGTTCCCTCCGGGGCGTCCACCGGCGCGTATGAGGCGCACGAACTACGCGACGGCGACAAGGGCCGTTATGGCGGCAAAGGCGTGCTAAAGGCTGTGGAATCGGTGAATTCTGAGATCTACCAGGCCTTGGTGGGGATGGATGCTGAAGAGCAACGCCGTTTGGATCTCACAATGTTGGAGCTGGACGGCACCGAAACCAAGTCGCGCTTGGGCGCCAACGCGATTTTGGGCGTCTCCATGGGGATCGCGAAAGCCGCCGCGGAGGCCGCCAGTCTGCCGCTCTACAAATATCTGGGCGGCGCCAATGCGCACATTCTTCCGACGCCGATGATGAACATCATCAATGGCGGCGAGCACGCGGATAATCCCATCGACATTCAGGAATTCATGATCATGCCGGTGGGCGCAGACACTTTTAGCGACAGTCTGCGAATGGGCGCCGAAGTCTTTCAAGCCTTAAAGAAAAGCCTGAGTGCGGCGGGGCATGGCACGAATGTCGGCGATGAAGGCGGGTTTGCGCCCAACATTTCCTCCACCGATGAGGCCATCGGTTTCATTATGAAATCCATTGAAGAGGCCGGCTACAAACCCGGCGAGGATTGCGTGCTGGCGCTGGATGCGGCGTCGACCGAGTTTTTCAAGAACGACAAATATCTGCTCTCGGGGGAGGGCAAGGAGCTGGGATCGGATGAGATGGTCGCTTACCTCGCCGATCTTGTCGGGCGCTATCCCATTGTCTCCATCGAAGACGGCATGGCGGAAGATGATTGGGACGGCTGGGTCGCGCTCACCGAAGCGATCGGCGACAAATGCCAATTGGTCGGCGATGATCTCTTCGTGACCAATTCCGCGCGTCTTGCGACCGGGATTGAGAAGGGCGCCGGCAACGCCATTTTGGTGAAGGTCAATCAAATCGGTTCGCTCACCGAGACCTTCGACGCGGTCGGTCTGGCGATGACGAACGGGTTCGGCGCGGTCATGTCTCACCGTTCGGGCGAAACGGAAGATGCAACAATTGCGGATCTCGCCGTCGCTACGAATTGCGGTCAGATCAAAACAGGCTCTTTGTCGCGCTCCGACCGATTGGCGAAGTACAATCAGCTTCTGCGCATCGAAGAAGAGTTGGACGATCAGGCAGTTTACACGGGCGCAGCGTCCATCCGCGCTTAAACGCCAAAATGTCTATCCGCTGATGTTGAACGTGATCGGATCTGCGCCGGCGAATTGAATGCGGGCGCGGCTTCCAGGTTTAACGTCGTGCACGCCGGTGATGGCGCCCGTGCAGATCGCCATGCCCGCCTCTAGCGGTCGACCGCGCCGCGCAGCGTTTTCGAGGAGAAATCTGACCGATTCTAAGGGTCCGCCGGTGGCGCGGTTGGGAATATTCTCACCGACCAATATGTCGTCGACATAGGATTTGCACCGCCAATCTTCGAGCGCCCAATCGCGCCAAGCGGGCAGCTCGTCGCCGACAATCATGCCCAGATTATTGCCCAGATTGCTGATCGTAACGGTAGAGGGTTCGACGTCCGCCCTTGGATAGGGGCTGCCCGCGATCTCGACGCCAGCGTGAAGCGATCCGATCAGCGCGCGGGCCTCGTCGGCGGACCAATCAAGTTTGTCCGCCGGCGCATCTTGATTGAGAATTGCGACAATTTCGCCTTCTACGGCCGCATGGCCGCCTTCGATGATCGAGATATTTGAAAGATTAGGTCCGGTCTCCCAGCGTGTTCCTTCAATGACCGGACCCACAAGCCGATCGACGCCGTATTTTTCCGCATTGGCGCCGAGAACGCCTGCGACCTTCCAGCCAACGATGGGGGAGGGGTGCTGCGCGATCGCGAGATCTTGCACCGCGTAAGCGTCATTAAGCGTTGGAGGTGGCGCGCCTGGAAAAGCATCCAGGCATTGACTGGTCTTTCGCGCTTCGACGATAGCGTTTGCGATGGCTTCAAACTCGGCGTTGGACGTCATGGTCTGTGTCGCTCCTATGCGGCGGCTTCGCGTCGGTCCATCATCGCCGACCATCTGCTGAGCCATATGAGTCGGTTAATAAAACCTTTACGCTTTGTGGCGAAAACTCATCAATGGTGGTGGCTTAAGGTTCGGGTCAATGAAGGTGTCGTTTGGGCACGTCCTGTTGGGCGGCTTGCTTCTCTACTTCACATACCATGCTCTGGCTGGCGAGCAGGGCTTGGCGAATTGGACAGATCTCCAAAAAAAACAAGAATCGCTGACGCTGCGCCGCGATGTGCTGTTGCTCGAAAAAAAAGAGACTGAAGTTCGTCTCGGGCGGTTGCGCGCTGAGAGCTTAGACTTAGACTATGTGGAAGAAATCGCCCGTCGGAAGATGTCGCTTACGCACACGGAAGACATTATTGTTTCGATTAAGTAGTTTTGCTGCACTGCAGCGTCAAAAATTCATACCTGCTCTGTCCTGGACTTGTTCGGAATGACGAAACTAGATTGCAGCTAGTTAATCTATAGGAGGTTTGCGTGGCTGAGGCTTTGACGAAGACGAAGAAGCGACGCGCGAGTGCGCCGAACAAAGCGGACTTGCTAACCTACTATAACGATATGTTGCTGATCCGGCGGTTTGAAGAGAAAGCCGGACAGCTTTACGGCATGGGCCTCATCGCCGGTTTTTGCCATCTCTATATTGGACAAGAGGCGGTTGTCGTCGGCGTCCAAGCGGCGCTGGAGGAAGGCGACCAAGTGATCACCGGCTATCGCGACCACGGCCATATGCTCGCCTGCGGTATGGAAAGCCGCGGCGTGATGGCGGAGCTGACAGGCCGCGAAGGCGGGTATTCCCGCGGCAAGGGCGGCTCCATGCACATGTTCAGCCGTGAGAAGAACTTCTATGGCGGTCACGGTATTGTCGGCGCGCAAGTTCCGATTGGCACCGGCCTGGGTTTTTCCAACAAGTATTCGAAAAACGGCGCCGTGTGCGCAGCTTATTTCGGCGACGGCGCCACCAATCAAGGCCAGATCTATGAGGCGTTCAACATGGCGTCGTTGTGGAAACTGCCAGTCGTCTACGTGATCGAGAACAATGAATACGCCATGGGCACGGCGGTGAAGCGGGCCTCAGCGGAAACCGAATTGTTCAAGCGCGGCATCTCGTTTGAAATTCCCGGCGAACAAGTGGACGGCATGGATGTCGTTGCTGTTCGCAAAGCGGCGTTTAAGGCGGTTGAGCATGCGCGCGCGGGCGAGGGGCCCTTCATTCTGGAGATGAAGACCTATCGTTATCGCGGCCATTCCATGTCCGACCCCGCCAAGTATCGCAAGCGCGAAGAGGTGGACGACATTCGGTCGCACCATGACCCGATCGAGGGGTTGAAACAAAAGCTCTTAGAAGCTGGACACGCCACCGAAGACGATCTGAAGGCGGTCGATAAAGAAATTCGCGCCATCGTGGCCGACGCTGCCGAGTTCGCGCAAACCAGCCCAGAGCCAGATCCCAAAGAGCTTTGGACCGACGTGCTGGTGGAGGCCTAGGGTTATGGGGCGCGCAGAAGGAAGGTCTTTGAGCTGATGCCGATAGAGCTTTCCTTTCTGTCCGCGAGCGTTGCGCTGGTCTTCGTCCACTTGGCGGCCGAAGCCGTCATCGCCAATCTAAACTACAAGCCTAGCGAATTGCTGGGCGCGCGCGATAATTTCGAAATGCGCGGCCATGCGCTCGCTCGCGCCAAGCGCGCCACGCAGAACATGCTCGAATCCATGATCTTGTTCGCACCTTTGGTGCTCATTGCCCACGCAACCCATCGTCTTAACGAGACGACGCAATTAGGAGCCGGTCTCTTCTTGGCTGGCCGGCTTGTCTATGCGCCGTGTTATTGGTTCGGCGTGCCTGTTGTTCGAACGCTCGCTTGGACTGCCGGCATTGTCGGCATCGCCATGATCTTCCTTCAAGTCCTGCCTTTTAGCGGAGCCTAGTTACATATGTCCGTACAGATCCTAATGCCCGCTTTATCGCCCACCATGGAAGAGGGAACGCTCGCCAAATGGCTGAAGAAAGAAGGCGACCAAATCTCCTCCGGCGATGTAATCGCGGAGATCGAAACGGACAAGGCGACGATGGAGGTGGAAGCCGTCGATGAAGGCGTGCTGGCCAAGATCCTGGTCGCCGAAGGCACCGAGAACGTCAAAGTCAATGAAGTGATCGCCGTGTTGGCGGGCGAGGGCGAGGACGCCTCAGCGGTCGACATTCCCGTCTCCGTCTCCACTCAAACCACGAGCACGCCCTCCGGTGCGGCGCCTGCTGAACCAGACGCCTCCGCCGGTGCGCCGGAAGCGCCTGAAACGGTCGCTATGGCGGATCCGGACGTGCCGGAAGGGACGAGCTTTACGTCGACCGCCGTTCGCGACGCCTTGCGCGACGCCATGGCCGAAGAAATGCGCCGCGACGAGACGGTCTTCGTCATGGGCGAAGAAGTGGCGGAATACCAAGGCGCCTACAAAGTCACACGCGGCCTGTTGGATGAATTCGGCGCGGAGCGCGTCATCGATACGCCGATCACCGAGCACGGCTTTGCCGGACTTGGCGTCGGCGCCGCGTTTGGCGGATTGCGCCCGGTCATCGAGTTTATGACCTTCAATTTCGCGATGCAGGCCATCGACCACATCATCAATTCAGCCGCGAAGACGCTTTACATGTCGGGCGGTCAAATGGGCTGCCCCATTGTGTTCCGGGGACCAAACGGCGCCGCGTCCCGCGTCGCGGCTCAGCACAGCCAGGACTATTCCACCTGGTATGGCCAAGTGCCGGGGTTGAAAGTGGTTGCGCCCTACGACGCGGCCGACGCGAAAGGCTTGCTCAAAGCCGCCATCCGCGATCCCAACCCAGTGGTCTTCTTAGAGCATGAACTGCTGTACGGGACGAGTTTCGACGTGCCAGATTTGGACGATTTCGTCCTGCCCATCGGAAAAGCGAAAGTGCGCCGCGAAGGAAGCGACGTCACGCTGGTCGCGCATTCGCGCATGGTCGGCTTTGCGCTTGAAGCGGCCGAACAATTGGCGGCGGACGGGATCAACGCCGAGGTCATCGATTTACGTACCGTCCGCCCGCTGGATACGGCGACTGTGATTGAAAGCGTCAAGAAAACCAATCGTCTGGTCTGTTGCGAAGAAGGCTGGGGTCGTTTCGGCGTCGGCGCGGAGATTGCCGCCGTGGTGGTCGACGAAGCCTTCGATTATCTCGATGCGCCGCCTGCCCGCGTGCACCAAAAAGACGTGCCACTGCCATACGCCGGCAATCTTGAAGCGCTCAGCCTGCCCGGTACGGAAGATATCGTCGCGGCGGCGAAGGCGGTGAGTTATGTCTAAAGCGCCATCGCTTGGTGAGTTTCTCGAGTCATCTATCGTCGAGATAGTGAGAGGAGTTGGTGGCGCGGCGAAAGAAGTGGCTACCTATGGTGCGACGTTAGTTCCTTATGAATTCAACGATCTCGAGGGCTTGGAGAAGTCGCGGCAGACGCACGGACCAATACGGACAATCCGGTTTGACGTAGCCGTGACAATTGAAAAGAGCAAAACGGGAAGCGCTGGTTTTAAGGTCGCCGTGCCAGCTTTTGATGTCAGTTTCGATGCGTCAAGCGACGGCGAAAAATCAACTAATTACAGCCGCATCAAATTTAGTGTTCCCATTCTCTTGGAACCGTCAAAAAAGAAGTAGAAAGACCAATGCCCATTTCCATCACAATGCCGGCTCTGTCTCCCACCATGGAGGAGGGCAATCTCGCCAAATGGCTGGTGAAGCCGGGCGATCAGGTCTCGTCCGGGGATGTCATTGCGGAGATTGAGACCGATAAGGCCACTATGGAGGTGGAGGCCGTGGATGAAGGCGTAGTCGCCAAAATCCTGGTCGATGAGGGGACGGAAGGCGTAAAGGTCAATGCGGTCATCGCGGTGCTGGCCGAAGACGGCGAAGACCCCGCCAGCGTTGAAGCGGCCGCCGCCGCGCCGGCGGCCGCTGCGCCTGCACCGGCGGAAGAGGCGAACCCGGAACCCGCCGCCGCAGCCGCCCCGGCGCCGCAAGCCGCGCCCGCCGTCAAGCCCGCCGCGAACGGCGATGGCCGGGTGAAGGCCAGCCCGCTGGCCAAGCGCATCGCCAAGCTGGAAGGCATTGATCTGTCGGCCGTGGTCGGCACCGGTCCGAACGGACGCATCGTCAAACGCGACCTCGCCAATGCGCCAAAGGGTGTCGCCGGCTCCAACGTGCCTGCGGTTATTCCCGTGAAGCCAGATGGCCTGATCCTGCCGCAAGTGTTGGACGACCGCGTTTATGCGCCCGACACCTATGAACTGGTCCCGCTGGACGGCATGCGCAAAACGGTGGCCCGCCGGCTCACCGAAAGCTTCATGCAGATCCCGCATTTCCCGCTGAATGTGGATTTGGAAATCGATAAGCTGCTGGCCGCGCGCAAATCCATCAATGACGCGGCGCCGGACGGGGTGAAAGTCTCCGTCAACGATATGATCATTAAAGCCTCGGCCTTGGCGTTGATGGCGGAGCCTGAGTGTAACGCCAGCTATACCGACGCTGGTTTCGCCTATCACAAATCGGCGAACATCTCAGTCGCCGTCGCGATCGATGGCGGGTTGGTGACGCCCGTGATCCGCGATGCGCAGGACAAGGGTTTGCGCGAAATCTCCGCCGAGATGAAGGATCTGGCGACGCGCGCGCGCGATCGGAAATTGAAGCCGCAAGAATATATGGGCGGCACCTTCTCGCTCTCGAATTTGGGCATGTTCGGGATTAAGAGCTTCGCCTCCATCATCAACCCGCCCGAGGGCATGATTATGAGCGTCGGCGCGGGCGAGCGGAAACCGGTCGTCGGCGAGGATGGTCAATTAAAGCCCGCCACGATTATGGGCGTCACGCTCACCTGCGACCACCGCGTGATCGGCGGTGCGGAAGGCGCCAAATGGCTGCAAGCGTTCAAGCGCTATATCGAAACGCCCGAGGCGATGCTGTTGTAGGCGATTGCGGACGCTGAGCGAGGGACGACATGCGAAGCTTCTCAACCGTTATCGCCTCCATCGCGCTGATTTTGAGCGCCTGGCAAGCCTATCTTTCGTGGAACGCCCGCGATGATCATTTGGAAGTGATCGCCACCGAGAGGCTCTTGAACGCGTGCGCCGAGATCGGTCTTGCAGCGGCGGATTACGCCGCTTTGATGGAACCGAACTTGCTCAGCATTAAAGGCTCCGGCCGTCTCAGCAATGAAAATTGGGAGCCCCTGCGCGCTGGCCGCCGCTCTCTTCAACGCGCCTATTTCACTGGTACATACATTCTTGGCCCCGAATACGCCGACGATTTGGATATGCTGCGCTCGAACGGGTTAGAGTTCTTAGACGCCGCGTTCGATAGCGATCCTGACGGCGTACAAGCGAAGTTCGACGCTTTCGCAGACGCCGGCCAGTCCATCCAAGCGCGATGTCGCGCCGAATCCACCAACAGCTAACCCCAATCCTAGGAGCGCCCGATGGCTGCTGACACACAATTTGATCTTATCGTCGTCGGCTCCGGCCCAGGCGGATACGTTACCGCTATTCGCGACTCGCAGCTGGGTATGAAAGTGGCGATCGTCGAAAAGGAAAACTTAGGCGGCGTCTGTTTGAATTGGGGCTGCATCCCCACCAAGGCGTTGTTGCGGACGTCGGAAGTCTATCATCTGATCGAAAACGCTGAAGCGTTTGGACTGACGGCAGGCAAGCCGAAAGCCGACGTCAAAAAAGTCGTCAAACGCTCGCGGGACGTCGCCAAGCAATTGTCCGGCGGCGTCGGCTTTTTGATGAAGAAGCACAAGATCACCGTGTTGGAGGGGACGGCGAGTTTGAAAGCCGGCAAACCGGCGCCGGATGTTGTCGTCGCCGATGGGAAGGGCGCAGGCACGTACAAAGCAAAGCACGTCATTCTCGCAACGGGCGCGCGGGCGCGAGCAATCCCTCAGGCGGGTTTGGAGCCCGACGGCAAGCTCATCTGGACGTATCGCGAAGCGATGACGCCGGACTTTACGCCGGACGATTTGCTGGTGATCGGCTCCGGCGCGATCGGGATTGAATTTGCAAGCTTCTTCAATGCGCTCGGGGCCGAAGTAACGGTCGTTGAAGCCGTCGACCGGATCTTGCCGGCCGAGGACGCTGAAATTTCCGCCTTCATGGACAAATCGCTCTCCAAACAGGGACTCAAGCTTTTGACCGGCGCTTCCGTCGAAGGCCTCAAAAAAGGCGAAGACAGCGTGACCGCCAAGATCAAGACGAAGGATGGCAAGACGCAAGATTTGGAAGTCGACCGGGTCATTTTGGCGATCGGCATTGTGGGCAATGTCGAAGGCATGGGGCTTGAAGAGCTTGGCGTCAAAGTTGAGAAAACCCATGTCGTGGTCGATGGGTTCGGCAATACGGGCGTGCCGGGGCTTTACGCCATTGGAGATCTCACCGGTCCGCCTTGGCTGGCGCACAAGGCGTCGCATGAAGGCGTGGTGTGCGTAGAGAAGATCGCCGGGTTTGGCGAGGGCCATGCCTTTGACGCCTCCAACGTGCCTGGCTGCACCTATTGTCACCCGCAAGTGGCGTCGGTTGGTCTCACGGAAGACAAAGCCAAGGAAACGGGCCGCAAGCTGAAAGTCGGCCGCTTCCCTTATATGGGCAATGGCAAGGCGATCGCGCTTGGAGAACCGGAAGGCATCATCAAAACGATTTTTGACGCCGAAACCGGCGAACTCTTGGGCGCGCACATGGCCGGCGCGGAAGTGACGGAATTGATCCAAGGCTTCGCCATCGCCCGCCAAGGCGAGCTCACGGAAGCGGAGTTGATGGAAACCATCTTCCCGCATCCTACGCTCTCTGAAATGATGCACGAAAGCGTGTTGGACGCGTATGATCGCGTCCTGCACATTTAAACCCGAGTAGGCTTTCGTTTGGAGAGTTTCATGCGCGCGCCGTCTCCGTTTTCATTGCGAAATGATCGGACGCGGCTTGCGGATTTCACCTTTATCTCTTTGGCGAAGATCGCGTTTGCGGTGGGCGGCGCCTTTTGGGTTCCGATGACCTTGATCATGGCGTTTGGTGGGATTTTTACGCCGGGCGGGTTTACCGTGAACGGTGCGGAGGTTGAGGGGGCTGGGAAGTTTATCGGTCTTTTGATCTGGGGCGCGCTGATCGGCGTGGTGGTCAATGGCTTTGTCGCAGCTGCTGGCGCGCTATCCCTGCGGATTGTCATGACGTTGCTATATCCCGGCGGTGGACAAAGCCCCAGGGACGACCGGTTGGTGCGTTAACTGTCAGTTGTCGCTTGTGCGTCTTCGGAAGCTTCGGCGGTGATCTCCGGCTTAGGCGCGCTGAGCTCAGCGGCGAGATGCTGGATGCCGCCAAGATCCATTTTGCCGGTGCCGAGCACAGGCACTTCATCGACATGGTAGATTTTGCGTGGCAAGGACAGCTCGGACACGCCGTGCGTTTGGGCCCAGGCGACGAGTTCGGAGCGGTCAGCCTCCGCGTTAGTGCTGAGCAGGACGATCTGCTCGCCCTTTCGCGGATCGGGAATCGACGCGGCCGCATGGTCATGGTCGGGCCAAACGGCGGAGGCGCAGTTTTCGACGACCGCAAGCGACACCATTTCGCCGCCGATCTTGGCGAAGCGCTTAATCCGTCCGCGAATGGTGAGGTAGCCTTCATCATCGCGGCTGACGACATCCCCGGTATCGTGCCAGCCGCCGTCCAACGGTTGGATGACGCCCGGCTTGTCGATCTGCAGATAGCCGGACATGACATTCGGACCGCGCACTTTCATTCGGCCGGCGGAATTGATGCCGGGAACAGGTTCGAAGAAAAGCTCTAATCCGGGTAGCGCGCGGCCGACCGTTCCGGGTCGATTGGCGCCCGGCTGGTTCACGGCGAGCACGGGCGAGGCCTCGGTTGCGCCATAGCCTTCTAAGATCTCCAACTCGCATTTGCGCTTCACCAATTGGCGGGTTTCATCGCGCACCCGTTCGGCGCCGCAAATGGCGAAGCGAAGCTTGGACAATTCTTCGCCGGAGGAGGCGCGGACATATTGGCTGAGAAAGGTGTCGGTCGCGAAGAGTAGGGTGGATTTGGTGTCCTCAATCCGCTTCGGGATTTCTTTCACATGTAGAGGAGACGGATGGAAGACCGCTTTCATACCGCCGAACAAAGGCAGCAGCGCGCCTGCGGTTAGGCCGAAGCAATGAAACGTTGGAAGGGGATTAAAGACGGTATCATCCGTCGTCAGGGCGTCTGGAACATGCGCCAAGATCTGTTTGACGTTCGCGACGACGTTGACGTGCGACAGCACCACGCCCTTCGGGTCGCCCTCAGTGCCGGAAGTGAATAGGATGACGCCGGCTGCGTTGTGGGACGGCTTAGCCCGGAACACCCACGGCATGAGAGGGCCTAAGCCCCCTGCAAGCTTGTCGCGCAGCCCAAGGTTTTCGCGGACATCCTCCAGATAGACGAAGTCAACCTCGTCTTCTAACTGGGAGACCAGATCATCGAGCCCTCCGACATCGATGAAGCGATGCGCCGTCACCACCGTCTTGATTTGGCCAGCCTTGAAGGCGGCTTTGAGATTGCGCGCGCCGGCGGTGAAGTTGAGCATGGCCGGGACGCGGCCAAACGCGTTCAGCGCAAAGAAGGCGATGACGGCGCCAGCGCCGGTAGGCAGCAAGACCCCGACGGCCTCACCCGATTTCGTACCTTTCCGGAGGGCGGACCCGAGTGCGAAACTCGCTTGGACGAGGTCATTGTAGGTAAGCTTGCGATCGTCCGCGTCATGGATGATCTCGCGTTTGCCGCCATATTTTCCGCGCGCCTCCAGCAAAGCTGCGAACACGGATTGCTGTGCGCTGCGCACGTCGAAATCGGCGGTAATCGTCGTCATCCCACGTCTCCCTGTCGGCTTCGCTCACCGCTTGAAGCGGCTTTGACTTCACGCGCCGTTGCGATTTTGTAACATAGCTCGCGCGCGGGCCGGAAGAGGGCGATGTGCGAAAGCGGATGGCGGCTATGCGTGGCGCGGCGTCGCTTATGCTTGATCGCGCGCGCGGCGCAGTCCATCTTCGGATCATGGCGACGATTGTTGATACCGTGACTGGAAGGCCCACCCCTGCGGCGCACCGTCACCCGGAAAAGCGGAACCGGCCGGATACGGAGGTTTTGCAAAAGCCCAAATGGATCCGCGTGAAGGCGCCGGTCAGCAAGGGCTATTCGGAAACAAAGAAGATCGTCCACGATTTAAAGCTGGTCACCGTTTGCGAAGAAGCCGGTTGCCCGAATATCGGCGAGTGCTGGACCAAAAAGCACGCGACCATGATGATCATGGGCGACACCTGCACGCGCGCCTGCAGCTTTTGCAATGTCCGCACGGGCATGCCCATGGCTTTGGACGAGGATGAGCCGCGCCGCGTTGGCGAGGCGGTCGCCGCCATGGAGCTGGAGCATGTGGTGATCACGTCCGTCGATCGTGATGATTTGGCGGATGGCGGGGCGGCGCATTTTGCAGAGACGGTAAGATCGATCCGTACGGCGGCGCCACAATCCACGATCGAGATTTTGACGCCGGATTTCCTACGAAAAGGGGAGGCTGCGAACACTATCATCGATGCGAAACCAGACGTGTTCAATCACAATCTGGAAACCGTGCCGCGGCTTTACCTCTCCATCCGGCCGGGCTCGCGGTATTATCATTCTTTGCGTTTATTGGAGCGCGTGAAAGAACGAGATCCGTCGCAATTCACCAAATCCGGCCTCATGGTGGGCTTGGGCGAAAGCAAGGAAGAAGTGATGCAGGTGATGGACGATATGCGGTCGGCTGGCGTCGACTTCATTACTATCGGGCAATACCTCCAACCGACCCGAAAGCATGCGGCGGTCGATCGTTATGTCGAGCCGCAAGAGTTTGAGGCGTACGAAACCATCGCCCGCGCTAAAGGCTTTTTGATGGTGTCCGCGAGCCCGCTAACGCGCTCGTCCTACCATGCAGGCGATGATTTTGCGCAATTGCGCGCCGCGCGCGAGGCGCAGCTCAACGCATAGACGCGTCGGGCGATGATCGGACACGCTCGCCTATGCCAAGCCTTCGCAAGACGCTGAACCTGCCCTACGCCGCGAACGATTTGTTCGATTTGGTGTCGGATGTTCGGTCTTATCCCGACTTCATCAAATGGATCCGCGCCATACGCGTCAGCGATGAACAGACGGAGCCTGAGCGCTGGCGCGCCCGCGCCGACGCCGCCATCATGTTCAAAGGAATTTCAGAGCGTTTCGTCACGAATGTGGACGCTCGACGCGATCAGATGAGCGTGGATGTTGATCTCGTTCGGGGACCGTTTCGGCGGCTTAAGAACGCCTGGCGGTTCGCCCCCTCAGAAAGCGGGGGCAGTCGGGTCGAGTTTTTCATCGACTATGAGTTCAGCAATCCGTTATTGCGCCTGGTTATAGCCGCTAACGCCGACCGCGCCAGCGAAATCGTCGCCGATTTGTTTGTCGAGGAAGCGAAGCGCCGATATGGGAGCGGGGCTGGCGCAGGGTCTGAGGATGGATAAATTATCTCATACGCACAGGTCTAAGTTCGGAGCTTTATCGTGGCCAAAGAGGCGTTCGAATCCATGCTCACGGGCGGCCATCCCAATTCCCTTGGGCGGACAATTGAAGTTGTGGACGCGGTCTTGGCGGACCCGTCGCGCTTTGATGAGCTTTTCGATTGCTATTCCAGCGCGGACGAAGTGGTGCGTTTGCGCGTGTCCAACGCCATGAAGCGCGTGGAGGCTGAGCGCCGCGACCTTCTCGTTCCCCATATCGATCGCTTCATCGCGGAGATCGGCGCGCTGGATCAAGCGTCTGCGCAATGGACGCTTGCGCAGTTGTTTGCGCGCTTAAGGGACGAGATGAGAGAGGACCAGCGCCTTGCCGCGCTAGAGATTATGAAGCGAAACTTGGCGATCCACGACGATTGGATCGTCCTTAAGTCAACGATGCAAACCCTCGCGGATTGGATCGGAGATTTTGAAGATCTCGCGCCTTGGCTGCGTCCGCACTTGGAGCGCTTGTCTGCCGACCCAAGAAAGTCGGTAAAGTCAAATGCACTGAAGGCGCTCAAGCGAATTGGATCGTAACCGCGAAACCCTGGCTGTAGGCCGGAAAATTGGTCGCGGACGCAGCTCCGAAATTCGGCGCTTAGAGCTTCACCATTCGGTCGAGCAATTCTAATGCAGCGATGACGCTTTGTTTGCGAACTTCCGCACGACCGACATCGCCGAAATGGCGGGCCTCATGCAGCAGGGCGTGGTTTTCGCGTGCGGCGGCGAAATGAACGAGGCCGACAGGCTTCATCGGCGTGCCGCCGCCTGGTCCGGCGATACCTGTAATGGCGATGGAGATGTTTGCGCGGCTTTCATCCAGCGCGCCCTCGGCCATTGCGCGCGCAACGGGTTCGCTCACGGCTCCGAAATCCGCCAACATATCGCCGGGAACGCCGAGCACCTCTTGCTTTGCCTTATTGGAGTAAACCACGAACCCCCGCTCAAGCGTTTTAGACGAGCCTGGGATTTCGGTGAGCAGGCCGCCGACGAGCCCTCCGGTGCAGCTTTCCGCGGTGACGATTTTGAGGCGGCGTTGTTGGGCGTCGTCCAACAATAATCGTGCGCGATTCAAGAGTGTATCTGGAAACATGGGTCAAGTTTGGCCGGGAAATGAAGGCGCGGCAACTAGGCTGACGCTCGCCTGGGCGGCGATCCCTTCGCTGCGGCCTGTGAATCCCAATTTTTCGGTCGTCGTCGCCTTGATGCTAACCGCGTCCAGCGACAATTGAAGAAGGTCGGCGGTGGCTGCGCGCATCGCGTCCCTATGTGGCGCAATCTTCGGCGCCTCGCAGATTAGGGTCACGTCGACATTGGCGATGCGGAAGCCGCACTCCGCGACGAGCTGGCGCGCGAAATCGAGAAAGGTTGAAGAGGGCGCGCCCGCCCATCGCGGATCGCTGGGGCTGAAATGATCGCCGATATCGCCAGCCGCTAAAGCGCCCAAGATCGCATCAGTGAGCGCATGCCAGCCGACATCGGCGTCCGAATGGCCTTTGAGCGTTTGCGAATGCGGAACTTCAACGCCGCACAGCCAAAGACTGTCTCCCGGTTCTAGGGCATGGACGTCAAAGCCTGTTCCAATGCGCGGCGCTGCGAAAGGCGGCGTCAATAATCGTTCCGCCACGGCGAAATCCTCCGGATAGGTAATTTTCATGAGCGCTTCGTCGCCTGGGATCAAGCGTATTGAAAGTTCCGCCGCGCGCGCCACGCTCAGATCGTCGACCGCATCGCCTGTGTAAGCGCGATGCGCCGCCAAAATTTTTGGGAATTGAAACGCTTGCGGGGTTTGAACGCGCCAAAGGTCCTTGCGATCGACATCCTCGTAATCGCCCCCCAGGGTCGAGCGCTTGACGGCGTCGGCCATTGAAAGGGCGGGCGCCGCAGCGTCCGTTTCCGAAAGCGTTTGGATCAGGGCGTCGATCATGCTGGCCGACAGGCCGGGTCGCGCTGCGTCATGGATCAGGACGTAATCTGGCGGATTGCCAGCCGCCACGGTCTCCAGCGCGAGTTTGACCGTCTCAGAGCGTTCCACGCCGCCTGTGACAATGTCCACATTTCCTATGTCACCCAACATGTCTGCTGCAACTGCGAAATAGTCTTTCCCGACCGCGACAATCAATCTATCGATTTTGTCGTGACCTGAAAGCGCGTCTGCGGACCATCGCAGTAGGGGGCGACCCAGGAAATTGCGGTATTGTTTGGGCGTCGCACGTCCCGCGCGAGCGCCGCGTCCTGCCGCCACCAGTATGGCGATGGTCTGTGACATAAATGCCCCTTTGCCTATATATTGTGCAGCTCTTT
This sequence comes from Pseudomonadota bacterium, assembly GCA_039026555.1. GTDB lineage: Bacteria > Pseudomonadota > Alphaproteobacteria > Caulobacterales > Hyphomonadaceae > JBCCMB01. Next base: position 6,956 of record JBCCMB010000037.1, on the reverse strand, counting down.
TTCGCCAAGCCCTTGATCTGCAAGCAATTCGCGCAATATGGTGCCTAGATAATAAGCATTTCGACGTGGGTTCTGTTGGGATTATGTTGCAGTTTGGCGACGTTACGCTGTCCGCGCCGGTCTTTCTAGCGCCAATGTCCGGCGCTACTGATGCGCCTTTCCGTCGGCAAGCGGAAGCTTTTGGCGCACCCGCCGTGGTCACCGAGATGATCGCCGGAGAAGAATTGGCGAGCGGCCGACGCGACATGGTTCGCCGCGCTGCAGCACACGGCGGAGCGGGTCCTTTCATCATACAATTGGCGGGCCGTGATCCGCGCTGGATGCGCGAAGCGACGGAGATCGCAACGGAGGCGGGCGCGGATGTTGTCGATATCAATATGGGTTGTCCATCAAAACAAGTGACAGGCGGCCTATCGGGTTCCGCACTGATGCAGGATTTGGATCTCGCACGCGACCTGATCGCCGCGACGCGTGCTGGAACGGATAAGACAGTTACGCTGAAAACGCGTCTGGGGTGGGATAACGACACGCTAAACGCGCCGGAGCTCGCCCAAATCGCCGAGGGCGAGGGGGTTAGCTTGCTGACGGTGCATGGCCGCACCCGATGCCAATTCTACAAAGGCTCGGCGAACTGGCATGCAATTCGCCGCAGCGTGGAATCCGTATCTATGCCGGTGATCGCAAATGGCGACATAGTCGACGTTGCGGCGGCGAAAGCGAGCTTAAAAGCGTCGGGGGCAAACGGCGTTATGATCGGCCGCGCGGCCATGGGTCGACCCTGGCTGGTCGGCGAAATCGCGGCAGCGTTGACAGGTCAGGCTTGGCGTGCGCCGACGCTGGCGGAACAAATCCAATCAATGATAGATCAGGTCCGCGACAGCGTATCGCTTTATGGCGAGCGCCTCGGCGTGCGCACGGTGCGAAAACACGTCTCCGCGTTCGTTGATTTCTTTTGTGCGTCTCTTGGGGGAGAGACGGCTGCGCGCATTCGTCGGCGTTTGTGTCAACTATACGAGGCGGACGCGCTGATAGATGGGTTGGCGGCGCTAGGCGAGCCGGATTGCGCAAGGATTGCGGCATGAACGTTATGGACACAGCACGCGACGTAGAATCGGCGAGGATTTTGGATGCATTACCCACGGCGGTGGTGTGTCTCGACGCGGACGACGCGATCACCTACGCCAATATCGCTGCGGAAACCCTGCTTGGACGCAGCTCCGCCCTGCTTCGAGGGCGGTCTTTGAGCGATCTTGTGCCGGAAGACAGCCAATTGATCGACCTCGTTGAGCGTGCGCGGCGGCGGGGCGGCGTCGTCTCGGGCCGAGATGTCGAGCTTGGCGGCCCGTCGGTGGCGCGAAAGAGCGTCGACGTAACCGCCGCGATCGAAGACGGGCAGGTCTTGGTCAACATGGTGGAAGTTCGCGCGCGGTTGGAAAACGACTCTCACGGCGAAAGCGCAACCATGGCGGAAGTGGCGCGTATATTAGGCCATGAAGTCAAAAACCCGCTTGCGGGCATTGTAGGCGCGGCGCAATTGCTACGACGTAAGGCGCGCGACGATCAGCAGGCCTTGTTGACCCTGATCCGTGAAGAAGGCGACCGGATCGGCCGGATCGTCGATCGTTTCGCGGCGTTTGAGACCTTCTTCCGGCCAAGGCCGCGGGCGACGAACATTCACGAAGTGTTGGACAGCGTGATCGGGCTGACTTCGGCGAGCTTCGGCGCCGAGGTAAAGCTTGGCGTTCAGTTCGATCCGTCCCTGCCTGACATAGAAGCGGATCCGGATCACATTCATGAGGCCTGCCTTAATCTTGTAAAGAACGCTGCTGAAGCCTCGATCGCCGGGCCGCGAGCGCCGAAAGTCTTCGTGTCGACGCGTTATCGGCTAGGCGTGCGGTTTACCGAGAAAGAGGGCCGGCAGGCGCGCGGCGCGCTAGAAATTTCGGTCAAGGATAATGGCGCAGGCGTGCCAAGCGCGCTGTCAGGACGCGTCTTTGATCCGTTCTTCACGACAAAATCGGACGGCGTAGGGATCGGCCTGGCCGTCGTTGCAGAGATTGTCTCAGCGCATGGGGGATTTGTCGAGCTGGATAACAGTTCGGATGGGGCGTGCTTTAGACTGTTGCTTCCCATCATTCTTCCAAAAGACGGAGCCGCATAAGATGGCTGGACCTACCGTATTAGTCGCAGATGACGATCCGAGCGTTCGCTTGGTCATTAGCCAGACATTGGCGCAAGAAGGCTATCATGTTCGCTCAACGACGAACGCGTCGGCGCTTTGGAAATGGGTGGAGGGCGGCGAAGGCGATCTTTTAATTACCGACGTCTATATGCCGGACGAATCTATTTTTGATCTGCTCCCGCAGATCAGGCGGGAGCGGCCGGATCTGCCCGTTATTGTGATAAGTGGGCAAAGCACCGTTTTGACGGCCGCCATGGCGTCCGAGCACGGCGCTTACGATTATCTGCCCAAGCCGTTCGACATCGATATGTTGGCGGATGCAGTGAAGCGCGCTCTGCAGAAGCGCGGGTCTAAATCGCTTGAAGCCGCGGGGCGGCGCGCGGAGAAGGACGAAACGCTGCCGCTTATTGGTCGATCGCAGCCAATGCAGGCGGTTTACCGCGTTATTGCACGCGTCATGAATAATGACCTCACCGTGCTGATCGAGGGTGAGAGCGGGACGGGAAAAGATCTGACGGCGCGCGCGGTCCATGATCTGGGTCGGCGCAAGGACGGCCCCTTTGTCGCGGTCAGCTTAGCCGCCCTTCGCCGCGAACAGGTAGAAGCTGAATTGTTCGGCGATGGAGAGGGCGGTTCTAAACCTGGACGCGTTGCGGAAGCCGATGGCGGCACGCTGTTCCTCGATGAAGTCGGCGATATGCCCTTGGAAGCGCAGACCCGATTGCTGCGTTTTTTGCAGGACGGACATGAGGCCGAAGACGCTGAGGGCGTATCGCGCACCGTAAATGCGCGGATTATCGCCTCTACGAAACATGATCTGCGCGCGCTCATCGAACAGGGTTTGTTCCGTGAGGACCTTTATTATCGGCTAAACGTCGTGTCCTTGCCGTTGCCGCCCTTGCGTGAGCGCAAGGAAGACATTCCGGAATTGGCGGCGGCGTTCTTGGTGCGCGCGCGCCGCGAAGGCTTGCCGGACAAGCAATTGGATAAATCCGCCTATGATTTGCTGACGGCGTATGATTGGCCCGGCAATGTTCGGGAGTTGGAAAACCTTATCCGTCGCCTCGCCGCGCTCAGTCCGGAACCGGTTATTTCAGCGCGTGAGGTGGAGCGCGAAATGCGCCCGACCGGCGGTCAGCCGGTGGAAGAAAACGCGTTTGAGGTCGAAATCGAAGCCTTGCTCTCACGCCATTTCATGTCGCGGCTCAGCGTTGGCGATGAGGAAGATGGCGGCGTTTATCAGGCTGTTGTAGAGCAAGTTGAGCGTCCGCTGATACGCCTCGCTTTGGCCGCCACGGGTGGCAATAAGGTCAAGGCCGCCGGAATATTGGGGCTTAATCGCAATACTTTACGAAGCAAAATCAATTTGTTGGGCCTTTCCGACGGCGAATAGCCGCACGAAACTGTTGTAAATTTCTCGCACTGTGCTTCTCTTGCCACATGTAGCGTAAGAGAGTGTCGGCATGGCTTCGTTTGCGATTGCTGAGCGGCCCAAAGTGAAACTCGCCGCCGCATCGGCGGTTTTCCGCGTGGTGTTCGCCATCGCGGTCGTCGTCGCGGCTGGAACGACTTACATCGCTGTGACCGGTTCGATTAACCCGCTGGCGGCGGGCCGATCGCAGCTCATTTGGCTGTTGTGGGCCAATCTCGTCCTGATCATTGGTCTAGGCGCAGCGCTGGGGGTGCGCGTTTGGCGCCTCTGGCGCGAAAACAGCGCAACGGGCGGCGGCGCACGTCTTCGGCTTCGCATAATCGCCTTGTTTTGCGTGGGCGCGATGGCGCCGACATTGGCGGTCGCCGGCCTCCTTGGCGCAACGATAAGCCGCGGTATTGAAAGTTGGTTTTCCGAACGCGTCTACGCGGTCATGGACAACGCTGCTCAGGCCGCGCAGGCCTCGCTCGACGAAGTGACGACGGATGTCGAAGCCAAACTGCGCGAGATGGCGGCGGATTTGAACGAGCCCGGCGCGGTACGTGGATTTACCGATGATCCGGAGCTCTACGCCACTTACTTGAGGGACCAATCCCTGCTACGCGAATTGCCGACGGTCTTTATCCTAAACCGAAATGGCGACGCCCTTTTTGAAACGCGGGCGCCCGATGCGCCGGAGTTTGCAACGCTCTCAGAATCAAATTGGGCCGCCGCTGCGAATGGATTGATCGCGATGGCGGTGGATAAGGATCTTGTGGTGCGGGCGCTTTATAGATTGTCCGGCTATTCTGACGCTTATCTTTACGTTGCGCGGCAAGGGCCGCAGACGGTAGCTGCGCAATTGCGGGCGACGCAGGCGGGGCTCAGCGCCTATCGCGAAGCAGACGACCGACGAACCAGCCTACGGGTTATTTTCGCGCTGAGTTATTTGGAAACCGCGCTTTTGGTGTTGCTTGGAACAGCCTGGCTGGGCATGGCGGCGGCGGCGCAGATCACCTCGCCGCTGGGCGAACTTGCGGCGGCGGCGCGCGCCGTGCGCGACGGAGATCTATCCGTCCGTCTGGAACGCCCTACAGATCGTGATGAGATTGACGACCTCACCGACGCCTTCAACCAGATGACGTCACGCTTGTCGCGCCAGACGCACGCCTTAGACACGGCGCGGATTGATGCGGAAAACCGGTCCGCGTTTATCGAAGCGGTCTTATCCGGCGTTGAGGCCGGGGTGATGCGGATCGATCCAGCGTTTAACATCACCGTGGCGAACCAATCCGCAGGGCGTTTACTCGGCGCCTCTGCAAGATCGCTAAACTCGGCGGATCTGACCGAGGCGGCGCCGGAATTCGCCGCGGCCGCCCGAAAAGCGTTAGAAGGCGGTCAAGTCGTCGACGCGAGCTTGAAACGAGATGGCGCAAAGGGCGCGAGCAATCTTCACCTACGCGCAGCGCCTGCGGCCGACGGCTCCGGTGTCGTTCTAACGTTTCACGACACATCCCGCTTGATCGCGGGGCAAAGGCAGGCGGCCTGGCGTGATGTGGCGCGTCGCATCGCGCACGAGATTCGTAATCCCCTAACGCCGATCCAATTGTCCGCTGAACGATTGCGCCGTCGTTTCGGCGATCAGATTGAAACCGATAGAGACACATTCGATCGCTGCACCGCAACGATTTTGCGTCAGGTCGAAGACATTGGCCGCATGGTCGAAGAATTCTCGAATTTCGCCCGTATGCCGAAACCCACCGTTGAACGGTTCGATGTTGGCGAAATGACGAACGCGGTCGTATTTGCACAAAAGATGGCGAGCCCGTCGATGAGTGTGACGTCGCACATCCCAAATGAGCCCTTGGTTTTGCTTGGCGATGAACGTTTGTTGTCTCAAGCGTTGGCGAATGTCGTTAAAAACGCTGCGGAATCCGTGGATCGTGCAATGAACGCCGGTGGTTCGAAAACCGGCGCGGTCAGCGTTGAGGTTTTGCATCAGGATGACGAGGCCTTGCTGGTTGTCCGCGACACGGGCGTCGGCTTTCCGGAGGCGGACCGTGAACGGGTGTTAGAGCCTTACGTCACTACGCGAGAGAGCGGCGTGGGACTGGGCTTAGCCATTGTGAACCGTATCGTCGAAGACCATGGCGGGCGGGTTGAGCTGGGGGATAATGAAAATGCGCCGAACGGCGCACGCGTGGAATTGCGGCTGCCGATTACGCCTCGTCATTTGGCGGAAGAGCCGCACGGCGCCGGTGTAGGAGTAGGGTGATGAATTCAGAAATACTGGTCGTTGACGATGAAATCGACATCCGCGAACTCATCGGCGGCATTCTCGAAGATGAAGGCTATTCGGTTCGCACCGCCGGCGATTCTGAAAGCGCGCTAGCGGCTGTACGCACGCGCGCCCCGAGCTTGGTCGTGCTGGATGTTTGGTTGAAGGGATCAGAGTTCGATGGGCTCGAGATCTTATCGATGCTCAAAACGCTGGACCCGCTTTTGCCCGTCATCGTTATTTCCGGCCACGGCACGGTGGAAACGGCCGTCACCGCCATTCGGCGCGGGGCTTATGATTATGTGGAAAAGCCTTTTAAAGCCGACAAACTTTTGTTGGTGGTGCAGCGCGCGCTGGAAAACGCAAAGCTGAGGCGCGAGAATTCGGACCTGCGCGCCCGCGCCGCGAGCAGTGGCGAGTTAATCGGTCAATCAACTGTTACACAGCAATTGCGCAGTTCCATCCAGAAAGTCGCGCCAGCGAACAGCCGCGTCATGATCACAGGCCCTTCCGGCGTTGGCAAGGAACTGGCGGCGCGCATGATCCATGGCGGTTCTTCACGCGCTCAAGGGCCATTTGTGGTGGTCAACGCCGCCAGCATCGCACCGGAACGGATGGAGCTGGAATTGTTCGGCGAAGAGGACGCTGAAGGTCGGCCCAAGAAGATCGGCCTCTTCGAACAGGCGCATAACGGGACCCTGTTGTTGGATGAAATAGCCGATATGCCAGCGGGCACGCAAAGCAAGATCCTGCGCGTACTCGTCGATCAACGTTTTCAGCGATTGAACGGACGCTCTGATGTTGCGGTGGATGTCAGGGTCGTGTCATCGACAGCCCGCAATTTGCCGGACGAGATCGCCGCCGGTCGGTTTCGCGAGGATTTGTTCTATCGCCTAAGCGTTGTTCCGATCGAAATTCCGTCGCTCGACCGTCGCCGCGAAGATATCCCCGAATTGGTGCAACATTTTACGGGCCGAATTGCTGACGCCACGGGCCTACAGGCGCGGACATTCTCTTCTGACGCGCTCGCGGTTTTGCAAGCATCGGATTGGCCGGGCAATGTCCGGCAGCTTCGCAACGTGGTG
>JBCCMB010000036.1:0-22383 GCA_039026555.1 Pseudomonadota bacterium | reverse complement strand
GGTAGACAAAGCCAATTTTATCGCGCCGCATTTTCGTACGGTCCCCTTCCCCCAAGCGCCCGCAGTCTTGGCCGGAAATAATGATTTGGCCCTGATAACCGCCTTGGGGCTAGTATAGGACGCTCGTGATCAAGGTTGCTAAACCCCGAGAAGTTGGCATCGGGCACACAGCCAAGTGAGGCTCGATCTCGGTGTCAGAGCTAACTTTCTAGAAAGCTCATGCTTTCGCTCTATTGTCGCTTTCGAGAACGGATGTTCCGAAAAGATAGGAGGCTTCCTCACATCCTTCGCCCTCTTGAGCATTGCTGGCCAAAGGCAGATCAGAATCGGACAAAGCTAGGACTGGTTCGTTCGCGATGGGGGCAGTCAATTCTTCTGGCGGTTCCATAGCCCCAACGATTGCTGCGGTTTCGTTATAGTACCAGTGTGGAAAGAGCATCCCCGCGTTTTCTAAAGTATAAGTGGACCGCCTGGCGCTTACCACTTGGCTCAATATGTCTACAGGGTTGGGAAACGGCTCGCCCCAAAATGTAATGGTTGATCCATTTAGGCCGCGAATGAACCCAAACTTTTCATCTCGCTCTGCTTTCAGTCTTTCAAACTCGGTCAGTACGGCACGGCGACTTGGAGAGCCTTCTTTCAAAGATCGACCTGTTTCCTGAAGCTCACGCAGCTCTTCTTGAATGCTTTCAAGCTCGACCTGTTCATTTGGAGCAAGTGTACGGTAAACGTCGTCGCTGGTGAAAGTGTATGTGGTATTAGGCGTCTGGGCGTTAGCCGATGCCGGTAGAGCCATTAATAGTATCGCCAAGAGAATTTTGCTCATGATGGTGATGCCTTCCCACTAAAAATCTATGCCGCCAAGACTAAACTCGTCTACGCTTTGGTCTGCAGCCCGTGCGTCTGCGCGTTGGGCCTGCTCTCGCCAGGTCTTAGGAACAGGCAAGGCATCGTTGCGGGCGTCACGTATCTCAGCTGCATCCGGTAGCCTCTCCCGCCTTGGACACGCCTCGACTGCGTCAAAGTAAGCACCCACGCTGAGCCCTCGTGACGCAATGGGAACCCAAAGCTGATTTCGTTTCCTGAGTGTCCAATGGACATATTGCGATTTTGTCTGCGCCGGATCGTTCGCCACCCTGACAGTTAGATCGACCGTACAACTTTCACTAGACGTGCATGTCAAACATCCGAATTGCCAGACGCGAATATAGTTCGCATTATTTGTGAGATAGTCTTTTCCGCTCGGCTGCTTCAACGTTGCGAGTGTCTCTGCTCTCGCAGCTGGGGCGTAGTACTCGCTTATTACCTCAAAATCTCGGTCGGAATTTGCGTACAGGAACCGGACAATATCATAAAGTGCGTCGCGCTCTGTTGATTCAATATCTGTCGCCGAAACACCATTGTTGAGCGATCCTAATTGAGCAATCGCGGTTTGACTCAGGCCTAAGAATAAAAGCCCTGAAGAGGCGATTGCTCGAACAGTCTTTAATGCAACGACAAACGATCTGCGCCGCGTTCCCAACATAGTCTCCGCTCCACGTTTCGAATGATGAGTATCTCGGAGTTTGTGTATCCCGTCGAGTATACAAAACAGATGAGAGGAATACAGGAAAGTAGTCCAGAGCCAGTCAACACAAACATTGCGTGCGCATGGTCGAAGGGCCTTGAACAGACTACAAAATAGCTCGGACCCGTTTCCAAAGCAGGCGTCTGCTAAATGCCGATAGCAGACTGCCGCCATGGGTCAGATTCCGCCGTTCCCAGGTTGGAGACGGCCGACGGCTGTTGGCCCATTCTTGCCATACGACTGATTTCAACGACTGTCTTCAGTCGGCGATGAAGCAGCCTCTTGGTTGATCTTTTTGCTCAAACATGAGAATGATTTGCATGTGCAATTGATCGAGGGTTGGGAATTCAACAACCTCTTTTATTTGGTGACGGAGTAAAATGGGCACGGTATTTCGCGCAGCAATGATGGTCATTTTTCTCGGGCTTTGCGGCTTGATTCTGTGGCGCTGGAAGATCAATGGCTGGGGATCGATCGTATGGATCGCATCTGCCATTTTGATGACAGTGATCCGAGCCCCTCACGCGGCGAAGACAAGAGACAATAAGATCACAGAAAAATTCGCGGTGAATACAGAACGCCTTTTGCTTGTATTGGTGGGGATTGCAGGAACGTATTTGCCAGTGATCCATCTCGCTACGGGTTTGCTGTCATTCGCAGATTATTCGGCCCCGAACTGGGTCCCGGCAATTGGTATCGCATTGATGGTGCCGGGAATTTGGTTATTCCGGCGCAGTCATGCCGATCTGGGCCGAAACTGGAGTGTAACGACAGAACTTCGTGAAGAGCACACCCTGACCACAAATGGAGTTTACAAGCGTATTCGCCATCCGATGTATTCGGCGATTTGGCTGATCTTCGCGTCTTACCCTTTCCTAATCCAGAACTGGATATTGGGTCCCGCCGCAATCGTCGTGTTTGCAATCATGTATGTCGTACGCGTGCCCGTCGAAGAGTCTATGATGCGCAAGCAATTTGGCGAAGCGTACGACACCTATATTGCGCAAACAGGACGCCTGTGGCCGCGAATGAGCCAGTAATAGCTCCGGTGGAATTTGCGGCAGAAAAGACGAAGTTTGGCCATTCTGAAACGATTGTCTGATTCTGATCCCGGAGCGACCGAAAGGCGTTTATCGAGCTTTCCCGTCGTTCGGAGCCTAATTTTATTGGTCCACTCTCGGCGATTTTTGGCCACCCGCCTGGTCCTGGCTTACGTCAGCTTTGCCGCCGCAAACAGACATAGCTTTAGTGTCTGCGTCTGCGCGCAAGACAGCCTCTCGCCACGCATCCCCGGCTCGCCTATAACCCCCAGATGACAAACTCCATCCATATCATCGGCGGCGGCATGGCCGGGTCGGAGGCGGCTTGGCAGGCGGCGGAGGCCGGCGCGTGCGTCGTGCTTCACGAGATGCGGCCAGTGCGCGGCACGGATGCGCACCAAACGGACGGTCTGGCGGAATTAGTCTGCTCCAATTCCTTCCGCTCGGACGATTATGAGAACAACGCCGTCGGCTTGCTGCATGAAGAAATGCGGCGTTTGAACGGCCTGATTATCTCGCAGGGCGATGCGCACCAAGTGCCCGCCGGCGCGGCCCTGGCGGTGGATCGCGACGCGTTCTCCGCAGGCGTCACGGCTAAGCTGGAAGCCCATCCCAATATCGAGATTGTCCGCGAAGAGGTGACCGAGCCCGATGCCGAGTGGGAGAATGTGATTATCGCGACCGGCCCCCTCACCTCTGCGGCTCTGGCGCAAACAGTGGGCGGCCTTACCGGCGAGGAAGAATTGGCGTTTTTCGACGCCATCGCGCCGATCGTGCATTTTGACAGCATCGACATGTCCAAAGCCTGGCGCCAATCGCGATACGACAAGCCAGGGCCTGGCGGCGACACAGCGGCCTATATCAATTGCCCGATGAGCGAGGTCGAGTATCTCGCCTTCCTGGATGCATTGGATAAAGCCGACAAAACTGAATTCAGGGAATGGGAAGGCACGCCCTATTTTGAAGGCTGTCTGCCGATTGAAGTGATGGCGTCGCGCGGCGCCGAAACCCTACGCTTTGGTCCGATGAAGCCGGTCGGCCTCACCAATCCACACCAACCCGACGTGAAAGCCCACGCCATCGTGCAGCTTCGCCAAGACAATAAGCTGGGCACGCTGTGGAATATGGTCGGCTTTCAAACCAAGCTGAAGTACGGCGCGCAGACGGATGTGTTCCGCATGATCCCCGGCCTGGAAAACGCGCAATTTGCGCGCTTGGGCGGCATTCACCGCAATACGTTTCTCAACTCACCTAAATTGCTGGATAAAAACCTACGTTTAAAGGTGCGCCCCGCCTGGCGCTTCGCCGGTCAGGTCACGGGCGTGGAAGGCTATGTGGAAAGCGCGGGCACAGGCTTGCTCGCGGGGCGTTTCGCGGCGGCGCAGGCGCTCGGACCCCGTATCGATCCGCCCCCGCCCACGACGGCGCTCGGCGCGCTGGTCGCGCACATTACGGGCGGCCATTTGGACGCCGGCCGCAGTTTTCAGCCCATGAACGTCAATTTCGGCCTCTTCCCCGATATCGACGCCCCACGCCACGATGAAAACGGCAAGCGCCTGCGTGGCAAAGATCGTGGCCGGGCGAAAAAACGCGCGCAATCGGCTCGCGCCCTGGTCGATCTTGCCGCCTGGGCCAACGCGAACGGCAAACCTGTGGAACCGGCCGCAGCTCTGACATAAACTCTCAAACAGGCTTCACATGGAAGCATCAGGGCGGGAGCGCGATATGGCGGATCAAGATACCGACGCCAAACCGGATTTCATGGCGGAACGCGAAATTGTGGAGCGCATCGCCGGCGAGGTGACGCAAGACGCCGACGTGTCGGACACAAACGCCATGGCCGATCTCGACATGCTAGAAAGCGCCAAACCGCGCGGCGAAGAAAGCGGAATGGTCGATCCAATGACCGCCGCCGATTTGATGCAATTGCCCCGAGACGGCTTTTTCTCCGCTCTGTCCGTGATCCTGATTCCGGGAGAACTGCGGGCGAATAGACGTCGCCTCGCCGCGGTATCGCGTCCCTTCGCCTTTGTCACTAAAGTCGGCAAGGAGCGCTTGGCCGTGATCGCGCCGCCGCGCTACGTCACCGATTTCGCCTCCATCCCAAACTGGGCGACCGTTTTCATCTCGCCCTTCGGCAAGCATGCCGAGGCCGCTGTAATCCATGATTGGCTCTACGCCATTGGGGATGTTGGCGACAGCAAGGGACGCCGCCGCGCCGATCGGGCCTTCTCCATCGCGCTCAAAAAACTGGATGTGAAGCCGCTGCGCCGCTGCTTTATGTATCTGGCCGTGCGTCTTGGCGGCGGAGCTGCTTACGGAACCGCCGGAGAGTTCAATTTCCGGCGCCTTAAAGACCTCACTCCGCTCAACCCGCCGCCTTTGCGCAAACCGCTTTTAAGAACGGTGGCCGTGCAATCGCTCAAGAAACCAAAAAAGACATAGGCCCGCTAAAGCGCTCGCGCGAAAGGGTAACGCGGAGCGCGTTCCCTTTCGCTATAATCAGCGCTATCCCGCCGAATAAGGGACGGAGGAATGGTGCAGGTTGATTTTCAAATCGCCTGCATCATCCAACACATAGCCGAATGTGTACTCAACCTTGGTTTCGTTTCCGTCCGGCCCGGTGAAATAGTAATTGCCCATGGCCATCGCGGAATCAGCATCGGTGTAGATGCCGTTGCTCTCCCAGCGAACATTGGTCCAGCCTTTGATCGCAAAGCCTGTGTCTTCGGTGCCTTCAGTTCCGATGAAATAAGAGAGCGCCTCGTCAAACGTCTCCCGGAATTGATCTTCCGCGGCGAGCGTCGGTTTGAACATCACGGCCGTATCGCCATAAGCGTAGAGCGTGTTGATATGCTCCGTCGCCCGCGCCGCATAATCGCCGTCGGCGGTGTGAACGCTGGCGATGGCGACAATACCTTCGCCCCATTCTGTTTGAGCCGCGACCACGTCGGCCTCCGAAATCCCGTCGCTCACAGCATCGGCGCCGGCGATAGACGCGCAAGCCGCCAGCGTTAGACCGGCAAATCCTCCTGCAACGGCTTTCATACTCATTTTCATCGTGCATTTCCTCTTAGGGGATTGGCGGCGATGACAGGTTCGACATCGCCTCTGAAATGGCGTTCACGACTGTGCGAGACAGACATGACGCCTTGGCGGCGCCCGATCGCGTCAGGCGCGGACCAATTCTGTGGGATTAGGGTTCAAGCGACACGCGCGACCAACGCGAAAGGGCTTCGCGGTTGCAAATGCGTTGTCGACGACGCTGTGGCGCGCTGAGCCGATACTCGGTCGTCAGCGCAACAGAGTCTGCGCGCCCCTTAAACAGGGCGTCGCCCAGCGCGGCAGGCTGAAAGAGCGGCAAGTCGGCGCGCGGCACGTCGGTGTCCTCAATCACAAATACCTTACCGTCCAACTAGGTCATTCTGCGCACGCGCCCACCCCAAAGAGGCGAATTTTCTGGGTTCGATCTCTTTTTTCGAGTGTGGTTTCTCACATTACGTTCGGCCAACGAACGGTTTGCGCCGCTGAGATAGCGGCGCTCAATCAGGACGAGAGCCCGCCGCTATCATAAGACAGAGACAGCGCGCAGATCGCCAGTTTGGAGGACGGCACGCCCAACTCCCGGCCCACATAGGCGCGGCTCCGCCCCGCCCGCACCCGCCGCTCAGCCTCAGCTTTCAGCGCAGCGGTCTCCTTAGGCGTGCGATATCCAAAGCTCATCATCGGAGTATTGGGTTAACTCGACCCCGGAGGATAAGTCGCTATGGACCCCAGCCTTCTCTGGGGACGCGGATTGGAAATCCGCTTCCAAGGGCTGCGGATAGCGGCCTAAGAAGAATCCACACTCCGTCTCCCCAGCGAAGGCTGGGGGCCAGCCCGACAAAGAGATTCGGATCGACAGATCCGCGTTCTCAACAAATGCAGGAACCTGGCAAAACAGAAGCGGACCAAAAGGTCCACGTTCCCAGCGGAGGCTGGGACCCAGCAAACAAAAAACCAGCTGAAGGCGCCGCCAATGCCCTTCTACGTCTACATCCTGGCTTCACAGCAAAACGGCACGCTCTATATCGGCTCCACCGACGACCTCGCCAAACGCGTCCACCAGCACAAAATCAAAGCGAGCCCCGACTTCACCTCTAAATACGGCGTCGACCAACTCGTCTGGTCCGGAGAGTTCGACACCCGAGACGCCGCCAAATCGCGCGAACGCCAACTCAAAGCCTGGAAACGCGCCTGGAAGATCAAACTGATCGAAGAGACCAACCCCCACTGGCGCGACCTCTATGAGGATTTGAACAAATAGGGCGCCCAGCCCAGCCAGATTCCTGCAAACGGCGACAGCCGCGTACGCAAACAAAGATTGGGATCCATCGCAAACCCTCAACCTGGAAACGGCGAAAGCCGTGTTCCCAACGAAAGTTGGGATCCAGCTGAAATCTCAACATGGAAGCGGCGAAGCCGCGGTCCCAACGAAAGTTGGGATCCAGCTTCAACAAACAAAGTGCGCCTAAGGCGCACATTTCCCCGAGCCTGGATCCCAGCCTCCGCTGGGACCACGGGCCTGACGGCCCGCTTCCAGAATCACCAAAGCTGAACCACCAACCCCACCGCCATCCCAGCGAAAGCTGGGACCACGACAGCTTTCATGGCGCCCTTCCCCGCCGCCGACATGCACGCCTGGCCCGTCCGCCCCAAAGTTGGGAATGTCCATGCCCAGGGGGTAGAGTTACTGGAGGAGGCTTAGTGCCGATGCAAAGCAAAACGCAGTTTGAGAACGCTAACAACGAACAATAATATTAACCTATAACCTAGACTCAAGTATGAAGGGTTGTATGAAGGTCAGGAACATTATATGAACATAGGAATGGGATATGATCCACGAGCGTTAGCTAATGCACTGCTAGACATTGCAGACGCAGAGCGTTTTGCGATGACGAATCTATCGCTCAACAAAATCCTATACTTCATCAATTCTGATAGTATCGCCGAACGTGGCTACAAGCTTTCACAATTGACTTTTGAAGCATGGCAATACGGCCCTGTTCTTCCGCTAATATATCATCAGTTTAAGATTCATGGCAGCAACCATATTACTTCAAGAGCCACCAAAATTGATTCCAAAACAGGAAATGAAGTTATTGCTGATTATTCAGATATAGAATTTGAAACTTCATACATTAAGTATCGTTTCAACGAGTACAAAATAATGAGTCCTGGCACTCTCGTGGCGCTATCCCACCTCCCGGGTAGCCCGTGGGATTTGGTTTGGAATGGCACCGCGCCGAATGTCGGAATGAAGATTACAGATGATTTGATTTTGGGGTATGTTAAGGGATCAAAAATTCCGGGAACTGATTCGGACTATGTCAAACATTAAAGGTATTTCTAACCCTCCTTCCGCAGCACATCTATGTGCGCTAATTAGACCAACTCCAGCAGAAACAGCCGATGCAATACTGGCGTTTCTCTCAAAAAAAATACCGATCCAGACTTGGCCAGCGATCGAATATACTAAACGCCTCCTTGCAGGATCTGATTACGATTTTTTAGTTGGGCAGGCGAAAATTGAAAAAATGGCCCAATGAGAAAGGCGGCATTGGAAACGCTCCCGCTCGTACGCCATTATACACAACTGCACCAAGTCAAATGGTTCCGACCGATAAGACCCATACCCATTGTTCTTTCTCGCAATCTCAAAGTGACGCTCAAACCCATCGGCGTCGCTAACGTAGATGGCAAGTCGCTTATATTAGCCGGACAAGTCTGGAAAAATTTGTCGCTATCTCCATTCGAATTCAGACTTTGGGCTTCAATGCTTAAAGTAGGCGTTCTGGACAATAACCCCGATTTAGAAGGGTTTCACTGGCTGGAGATGTCCGCACCGAAGGTTGGTGCCGAGCGAGAGTTAAGTGTCCGCTCTATAGAGGCGGTAGACCTACTTGGCGATGACGAATTCCGTTTAGTTATAAACAATATCGAACAGGCCATGAAAATAGTGGCTGACGTTCCAAAGCAAAAACGAGATAAGCGCCCAGACCCTAAACAAGGCAACTTCTTCGAATAGACTATTCGAGCAGGCAATATATCGTGGAATACAAATTTCGATCACTCTAACTGACGCTCATTCTGGAACTGTTTTGCAAATAGCTTCACCAGACAAAAATCCATAGTTGCGCTATACAGACTGTCAAAACAACCCCAACTCCCCATCCCTTAACCGCTTCACCTCATCCCGCAACGCCGCGTCGATGCTGCGCATCGACCCTCAAACACCAAATTCTTACCAACCTCACGCGAGCCCTAGGTCTTGGTCCCGCAGCCGTTTCACCTCATCGCGTAACGCGGCCGCCTCCTCAAACTCCAAATTCGCCGCCGCGTCGCGCATGCGTTTTTCGAGATCCGAAATGACCGCGGCGAGATTGTGCCCAGCCGGGGCCTCTTCTGCGACGCCCTTCGGACGCTTGTTCGCGGCGCCTCGGCCTTTGGGCAGCATGCTCTGTTTTGACTGGCCGAGATCTTCGAGGATGTCTTCCACTTTGCGGACGACGGTTTTCGGCGCGAAGCCGTTTTCCGTATTGTGCTCCATCTGTTTGGCGCGGCGGCGTTCGGTTTCCGCCATGGCGCGCTCCATCGAGCCGGTGATCTGGTCGGCATAAAGCACGACGCGCGCTTCTGAATTACGCGCCGCGCGGCCGATGGTCTGCACCAAGCTGGTTTCCGAGCGGAGGAAGCCTTCCTTGTCCGCATCCAAAATGCCGACGAAGGCGCATTCGGGGATGTCCAATCCCTCGCGCAAAAGGTTGATGCCGATCAGAACGTCGAACGCGCTCAGGCGCAGATCGCGGATGATCTCGATGCGCTCCACCGTGTCGATGTCCGAGTGCATATAGCGGACTTTCACGCCCTGCTCGTGCATGTATTCGGTGAGGTCCTCCGCCATTTTCTTAGTCAGCGTGGTGATGAGGGAGCGGAAACCATTGGCGGCGACGGCTTTCACCTCCGCGATCACGTCGTCCACCTGATTGGCGCCGTCCGTCGACACAGGACGCACCTCCACGGGCGGATCCACCAAATGCGTCGGGCGGATCACTTGCTCGGTGAAAACGCCGCCGGTCCGCTCCAATTCCCAAGGTCCCGGCGTGGCGGAGACATGCACGGTCTGCGGGCGCATCGCCTCCCATTCCTCAAATTTGAGGGGGCGATTGTCCTTACAGCTGGGCAGGCGGAAGCCGTACTCGGCCAGGGTGTGCTTGCGAGAGAAGTCGCCCTTATACATCGCGCCCAATTGCGGAATGGTCTGGTGGCTTTCATCCACGAAGATGAGCGCGTTTTCGGGCAGATATTCAAACATTGTGGGCGGCGGCTCGCCGGGTTTGCGGCCGGTGAGATAGCGCGAATAGTTCTCGATGCCGGCGCAAGAGCCCGTCGCCGTCATCATCTCCATGTCGAATTCAGTGCGCTGTTGCAGGCGCTGAGCCTCCAGCAGCTTGCCGTGCTGTTCGAACCAATTCACCTGGGTGCGCATCTCTTGTTTGATGTGCTCCACGGCCTGGTTGAGCGTGGGGCGCGGGGTGACGTAATGGCTGTTAGCGTAGATTTTCATCTTGCCGAGATTGTCGGTTTTCTTGCCGGTCAGCGGATCGAATTCGACAATGCTCTCCACCTCGTCGCCGAAAAAAGAGATCTTCCAGGCGCGGTCTTCCTGGTGGACGGGCCAAACGTCTAAAACATCGCCCTTCATGCGGAAGGTTCCTCGGCCGAACGCCATGTCGTTGCGCTTGTATTGCAGCGCGACGAGGTCCGCAGCCACTTGGCCTGGGTCTTTGCGATCGCCCTCGGCCAGGGTGAAGGTCATAGCGGAATAAGATTCAACCGATCCGATGCCGTAAATGCAGGAGACCGAGGCGACGATGATGACATCGTCTCGTTCCAAAACCGCGCGCGTCGCCGAGTGGCGCATGCGGTCGATGGCTTCATTGATGGAGCTTTCTTTCTCGATATACGTGTCCGTGCGCGGCACATACGCTTCGGGCATGTAGTAATCATAGTATGAGACGAAATACTCGACCGAATTCTTCGGAAAGAAGCTCTTGAACTCCGCGTAGAGCTGGGCCGCCAGCGTTTTGTTATGTGCTAAGATTAGTGCTGGACGCTGAACTTCATTGATGACGCTCGCCATCGTGAACGTCTTGCCGGAGCCGGTTACGCCCAACAGGACTTGGTCCATCTCATTCTCGCGCACGCCATCGACCAAATCTTGGATCGCTTCGGGCTGATCGCCGGCCGGCGCATAATCGGAGACGAGTTCGAACTTTCTTCCGCCTTCGAATTTTTGCCATTCGCGATCAGGGCGATGCGGCGTCCAAACGGCGGGCGGAAGCAATTCTTCCGCGCCGTCGAACACGAAGTCGGCGCCTGGCGCTTCGGACACGCCGCGATTGCGAGAAGATGAATGAGCCATGGGCGGAATATGGGGTGATCCCAGCCGCTTGTCATCTCGAATGATTGACGCCGTCTAGGCCCAAAAACACATCTCGGACATCAATCGAGGACGCTTTGCCGACACGTGAAAAACACGTCGTCAGCCAAGACTCGGCGTAATCGCGTCCCCGGTCGCGCAAATCGATCAAAAACTCCCAGCGCGTGTCGTACTTCGTCGAGACGCTAAGATCGCTCAGGCTTTGACCGCCGCGAATGGCGTGGACGTTGAGCCTCCGATATTTGCGTCGAACCCGATCGGTCAGCCAATTTTCATCCAGTAGACGCTGAACGAAAGACACCGCGCGCAATTCGCCGATGAGGGACGAGTTGAAGCTGATCTCATTCAACCGGTCTTGAATCTCGCCGGCGGTTCTGGGCGTACCCGCCCGAAACAAGGGGTTCAGCAGAACTAGGAGAACATCTTTCGGCGCCTTGGAATAAATGATCGGAAACAGCGCCGGATTGCCCATATAGCCGCCATCCCAATAGGGTTCGCCATCAATCTCCACGGCCTTGAAGGTCTGCGGAAGACACGCAGACGCCAAGGTCGCATCGACGCCGACTTCTTCGCCTGTAAACACGCGCGCTCGGCCTGTCTCAACATGCGTTGCGGACAGGAAGAGCTCGATCGGCCCGTTCCGGATCGCGTCAAAATCAATGCTGTGTTCAACGACGTCTCTGAGGGGATTAAGGTCGAATGGATTAAGGTCATACGGGCTGGCGAAATTCGACAGAGCCGACGCAAACGCCGAGGGCGTCCAAGCGGCGAAGGGGTTCAGGGCCTTAAATTCCTCCGGCATGGGCGGGGCTTGAGAGAAAGGCGCAAAAGGCGCCCCGGCTTGCGAGATGTTTCGCCAAAAGACCTGCAGGCCATGTCGTGCGCCGTCCGCACCGCCCTGCGCCCAGCCGGCCGCCATCGCGACCGCATTCATCGCACCGGCGGACGTCGCAGTGATCGCCTTAATATCCAGCCGACCGTCTTCAAGAACGCGGTCCAACACCCCCCAGGTGAACGCGCCATGCGCCCCCCCGCCCTGCAAAGCCATGCTGATCGGTTTCTTCGCTTTCGACCGCGCCGCCATATCCGCTCCTAGATGAGCGATGTCGCCATCGCAAAGCTTCCACTCTCTAACGATAGACTTTATAGGAGGAAAGCAAAGCCCGGCGCACTTCGGCGCGGAATAAAGCTAAGCGAGACGCTTGATCGAGCGCTTTAGCGTGTCGGCAGGCACAGCGATGACCGACGCGACGGCGTCGCTTTTTGCGATCTGGTCGCATGGAATCGGACGAGAATACAGATATCCCTGCATCTCTACGCATCCCTCTGCGGTCAACAACTCCACCTGACGTTCGTTCTCGACGCCTTCTGCCGTAACGCGCATGCCCAAGCTGACCGCCAGGGACATGACCGCACGGATAATCGCGCGGCAATCATTGCGCACTTCCATTTCTTCCACGAAGCATTTGTCGATCTTGATTTTGTCGAACGGAAAGGCGCGCAGATAATTGAGCGAAGAATACCCCGTGCCGAAATCGTCTAGGGCGATTTGAACGCCCAAATCCTTCAACGCATGCAGCGTTTTCAAATTTGCGTCCGTTTCCTGCATCAATACAGATTCTGTGATCTCTAATTCCAACCGGTTTGGCGGCAAACCAGTTGCCGCAAGAGCCTGGACCACAGTGGAGATCAAAGCCGGGTTTTTCATCTGGATCGGCGACAAATTCACCGCCACGTTCGCCTTATGCGTCCAATGGGCCGCTTCTTGGATCGCTTGGCGGATAACCCATTCGCCCAAAGGAACAATCAAGCCTGTTTCTTCTGCAACATCGATGAAGTCTGACGGCATCACCACATCGCCATTGGGACGATTCCATCGAAGCAAAGCCTCGTAGCCGATCACATCCGTTGTCGCTGCATGCACCAAGGGCTGAAAGTGCAGCCGCAATTCATCACCCTCGTAGAGCGCGCGCCGCAAATCATGCTCCACCGCCATGCGCTTACGCGCTTCCTCATCCATAGAGCTTTCGAAGAATTGCGTCCGGCCGCGACCATTTGATTTCGCGCGATAAAGCGCCAAATCCGCATGTTTCAATAAAACTTCCGCCGAATCGCCATCTTTGGGCGCAAAGGCGATGCCGACGCTGCCGCTGATCATGGCTTGCTGACCGTTTAGATCGAACGGCTCCAGCAGGGCGTCGACGATGGTGTCGCCCAAAAATTCGACCTCATCGATATCTTCAACGCGTGTTTTCAGGACCACGAATTCATCGCCGCCAAAGCGCGCAACAACGTCGTGCGCGCCGACGCAATCGATCAGACGATTGGCAACGCCCCGCAACAACGTATCGCCGGCAGGATGGCCCAAGGTGTCGTTTATCGATTTGAATTTGTCGAGATCGACGCACAACACCGCAAACTGCTCGCCGGCGGTTTTCGACCGCTCCACGGCGCGTTCTAACGCCGTGGTCATCGTCGTTCGATTGGGCAGTTTGGTGAGCGCATCATAATGCGCCATGTAAGCGATCTTAGCTTCAGCCGCTTTCGCGTCCGTCACATCGGAACACACGCCGCGATAGCCGGTCAGCTCATCCGCCTCATTGATCTGCGGCCGGGCGCTGATCGACCACCAACGCCGCTCGCCGGCGATTTCAACGGGAACGATCAATTCACGAAACGGACGCTGATGATCGAACATCTCTTGCAATTGTTCTGCGTAGGCATCGTCGAAGAAGTGCAGAAAGTGCTCGCCCTCAAGCGTTTCGCGGGGCCGCATCACCGCTTCCGCAAACCGCTTGGAAACGCGGTTTAGATGACCGTCGGCGTCAATTTCCCAGAGCCAGTCGGACGAATGGGTTTCGAAGTCATGCAACAGCAAGCTAATGACGTCGGAGCTTTCGGCCAATGCGACGGCTTTGATGCGCCCGGACACGAAACTGTCGGCGAGCCATGTGACCCCTCGCTGAAGCAGCAGCGCATAGACAACGATCATTATAGCGCCGGCCGCGAAGGCGGATTGTCCTGCGCCGAGCGCACCGACAACAACCCCAAGCGCCATCGGCGTGATATAGGCGAACGACGCTTTCGGCAGCACTGACAAAAAGAACGCGCCGCCGCACATCATACCGGCGGCGACGACGCCCGTCAGCACGCGCCCTTGTTCATCGCCCGAGGTCAACAAAACCGCGAACAACACGCCCCAGATAATCCCCACACAGCCGGAATGCAGAGCGATGCGGTTTAGAATACGCTCGGAAATCACGGCGCTGGCGGTGCGGCGCATGGAATTGATCATCAGATAGCACGCCATCAGCAACGCGCTGTAAGACCAGACAATCAGCACGGAACGGGCGCTTTCTCCCCAATACGCATAAGTCAAAAGCGCGCTGTTGATCGCCGTCGCCAAGGCGGCGTAGGGCGCGGTTTTGATATAGGCGGCGAATTGTTCCGCCCGCACCCAATCAGCGCGATCCGGCGCGACGGCTATCGACCCAAAAAAGAAAGATAAGATACCCAAAAGCCTAGATCCCAAAGCGTCAGATGCCTGTCCCCGAACAAGATCGCAGATCGAGTTGGAGATAGGATGAAGCCAACCGAGATGATTTTGGTCGCTTCGTTAACACTCGCCCTTTGCTGGTTCGCGTCCCAACGACTGCATTGTGCGTCAGTGCGTTAAGGTCTAGTCACATGTCGGGCGGGCTGACCAAGCCCCCCTCGACGAGACGAGCTCAGGGGCGGATTATCTATGGCGCGGCCGCAGGGCGTTCGAAATCGTGATTTTGACGAAAAACGCGCGAAGCTCCTCGCGACGCTGACGGATTACGCCTTAAACTCGGATCTGAAACGTCCAAGTCTGCGCCAATTCGCGCTGGCTGCTGGGGCTTCGGAGCCTACGTTGAGACATTACTTCGTCGACCGCGCAGGCCTAGTTGAAGCGATCTTGCAGGAAATCGGCGTTCGCGGCGAGCGCATCTGGGCGTTGGCGCGAACACCCTCAGCCTCGATTGAAGACGCTGTCTCGGAGTATTTAACGCTTAGCGAGGGAGGCGCACGTCATCGCGGCTTCGTGCGCGCGCATGCTTTTGGCTTGATTGAGGGATTGGCCGACGCTGAAGCGGGGCGAGCGTACGCGATCCACGTGCTTGACCCTGCCCTGGACGCCGTTGCGGAGAAGTTTAGGGCGACGCCTGAAGGTCCTCAAAGCGCAGCCGAATTGCGAACCCTGGGGCTTATGCTCCTCGCGCCGCTCTTGCTGGCCGTGATGCGCGACGAATTCTTGAAGTCTGAAATCGACCCGGATTTGGATTTAACGTCCTGTGTCAAAATTCTCGGCGACTGGACCATCGCCAGTCTTAGTGCAGGCGCTGCATCATCCGATAATTGAGGCAATCGCCTCTATGTCCCGAACGGTCGTATTCCACGCACAAACAAATCGAAACGATCCGTCGGGCCAGGGATAAAAGCCGGCGCCCGCAGCTTTTAGCTTTTCAACTGCGGCCGCCGGCAAGTGAACAAATACCTCATTTCCGTCTACCGGATGCGCCA
Source organism: Pseudomonadota bacterium (assembly GCA_039026555.1). Taxonomy (GTDB): domain Bacteria; phylum Pseudomonadota; class Alphaproteobacteria; order Caulobacterales; family Hyphomonadaceae; genus JBCCMB01. Next base: position 6,749 of record JBCCMB010000036.1, on the reverse strand, counting down.
ACTCCACACCGTCAATCTTGAGCAACACATCGGCTAAAAGCTTCGCAGAGGCGTTCGCATCACGCGCTAAAGAGAGCCAGAGATCGTTCTCTAGATAGGCGCTCATTTGCGCCGCTAGATACCGCATTTTCGGCGGGGCGTGGCCGCCGCGTTTGGCGCGCGCCACCAAATCAGCGAATTTTTCTCGCGCCGCGCCAAACAAGATGATCGCTTCGCACCCCAACGCGCCGTTTTTCGTTGCGCCGAATGTCATAACATCCACGCCGGCGCGCCAGGACAGATCTGCAGGCGACGCCCCGCCAGCCGCGACCGCATTCGCAAATCGCGCGCCGTCCGAATGCACCCACAAGCCTTTAGCCCTAGCCGCATCCGCGTGTTTCCAAACTTCTTCCGGCGAATACGCTGTGCCCGCCTCGGTTAGGTTGGAGAGCGACAGCACCTCCGCCGGCGCCTCGTGAAAGAAGCTTCGATCGATGGCGTCGAGCGACGCCGCTAGGGCGGCCCCATCGATCTTACCGTGCGCGCCCGGCAACAATCTCAGCTTTCCGCCGCCGGTGAAAAACTCGGGGGCGCCGCGTTCGTCATGTTCTATATGCGCGCCCTCATGGCACAATACCGCGCCGACCGGCGAACACAGCACGGATAAGGCGAGCGCATTGGCGGCCGTTCCTGACGCGACGAACCAGACCTCGACGTCCGTCTCGAAAACCTCGCTCAAGCGTCGACGGGCCGCTTCGCTCGCCGCGTCTGCGCCGTAACTCGCCGCGTCGCCGGCGTTAACAGCGCTCAAAGCTTCAAGAATCTTTGGATGCGCGGGCGCGGCTGTGTCGGATGTGAAGTTCATGGCGTCCGTTCTGGCGCATCGCAAATCTTCGCTCAACCTGCATATTTTGCCGCCGCGCCGTGCGATATTCGGAAAAACGCTACCCCAAGTTGCTCGCGCAACGACGTCTCGTCGGTCAGCATAACACCTGGTGTTGGGGGACTGTATGTACGGCGGTAGCGCCCCTTTTGCGAATTCTCACGATCTGGCGACCGAACCTATCGCTGGAGCATTGCGTTTTCGCAAGGACGCAAATCTTACGCTTGATGAAAAAGTAGAAGCGGCGCAGGCCATTGGCGAGGCAAGTGAAGGCCTGGCGACGCATCGGCCGGAGGCCAGCGCGAAATTCGGGCTTGTCGCGCACCAACGCGCCGGCGGATACGGCCTTGCGGGCGCTTTTATCGTATTTTACTCATTCACGCCGATGGCGCTTTGGGCGAGCGTACTGTTTCTAGCGGCCAGCGTCTTCAGTGCATTGATCTTGTTGCGCCTGTTTGCGGCGTTCCAATGGATCTATCGAAAAACTCGGCGAACCCCGGCGGAAGAAAGGACTAAAGCTAAGCCTGCGCTCACGCCCGCCTACACCCTCCTGGTTCCTTTATACAAAGAAGCGAATGTCTTGCCGGATCTCGTCGCCGCATTGGAGCGTCTGGACTATCCGCAGGACCGATTGGACATCAAATTGCTGATCGAAAGCGACGATCGCGAAACGATGGACGCCGCACGCCGCCTCGATTTAGACCCGTACATTGAGATCATCCCGATCCCCGCCGCCGGACCACGCACAAAACCAAAAGCGCTCAATTACGGCCTCGCTTTCGCGCGCGGCGAGTTCGTCGCGGTTTACGATGCGGAGGACAGGCCGGACCCGACCCAACTGAACGCCGCCATTACGGCGTTTTCTCGGGCGGAGGACAATCTCGCCGTCGTACAAGCGCCGCTGTTTGCGCATAATGGCGAGCACTCTTGGGTCGCTCGCCAATTCGCGCTGGAATACGCCATTCACTTCGGCGTCTGGCTGCCGGCGCTATCAAGTCTTGGCTGGCCTCTTCCGCTGGGCGGCACCAGCAATCACTTCAGAACATCCGCGCTCAAAGCCATTGGCGGCTGGGACGCATACAATGTGACGGAGGACGCGGATCTCGGCATGCGCATGGCGGCCTCCGGATACCGTTCAGCTATGATTGAGCCGCCGACATATGAAGAAGCGCCTATTGCGCTCGGTCAGTGGACGAACCAACGTATCCGATGGATCAAAGGTCATCTACAAACCTGGTTGGTTTTGATGCGCCAGCCCGTGAAGAACGCCAGAGCCATGGGCTTTGGGCGTTTTGTCGGGCTCCAATTGGCGTTTAGCGCCGGCCTTGCGTCTACATTGCTGCATGCGCCGCTGGTCGGCCTCACCCTGCTAGCACTCTTAACGCCGCTGGTCGCATTTGACGTTTGGCACAGTGCGCTTTTGCTGGCGGGCTACCTCTCGGCAGCCACCTGCGGCGTACTCGCCAGCCCTATAAAGCAACGATTTTTCGCCATTCTCACCATGCCGATTTATTGGGTGCTGCAAAGCTGGGCGGCGGCGAACGCCCTTTGGGAACTCAAAACACGACCGTTTTATTGGCGGAAGACGCCGCACGGATTGACGCCGGACGCTGCACCGCCCACTTCGACCTAATCGAGGGAAAGAGATCGTGAGAAGGGCTTTGAATGCTGTTGGACTGGGCGTTGACATGTCTCGGCCTCGCCGCCGGCGTCGGACTGTTCGCGCTCTCATCTTGGCGGGCGGGCAAGCCGCATGACGGCCCCGATCCAAGGATGATCCCTTGGCGGCTGCTGATCATCTTCGCCGGCTTCTGGACCATTTTGATGATTGTGCACCTGGTGAATTTAGCCGGCCTCGAGACCGGGCCGGACAAATCCCCCTTCATGCGCTTCTGACGTAAGGGACGGCGTGGTTTAAGCGCAGGCGCTAAGCTAGCTTGTTCTTGACGTTCGTAAGACGCGCCCGGACGCGCGGCGCCCATAGAGGAGAGGCTTCACATGTCGGATCTGGACGCATTTCGCGCAGAGACACGCGCTTGGTTGGAGGAAAATTGTCCCGCCTCCATGCGCACGCCGACACCTGTCGACGAACAAGTCTGGGGCGGCCGCGACGCCGTTTACAAAAATCCGGATTCTAAGATCTGGCTCGATCGCATGGGCGCAAAGGGTTGGACCACGCCGGAATGGCCCAAAGACTATGGCGGCGGCGGCCTATCGAAAGCGGAAGCCAAGATCCTGCAGGAAGAAATGCGCCGCATTAAGGCGCGTATCCCGCTATTGTCCTTCGGCATCTGGATGTTCGGCCCCGTCTTGCTGGAGTACGGCAATGAAGCGCAAAAGCAGGAGCACATCCCCAAAATCGTGCGTGGCGAGATCCGCTGGTGTCAGGGCTATTCCGAACCTGGCGCTGGATCCGATCTCGCGGGCCTGCAGACCAAATGCGAAGACAAGGGCGACCATTATTTGATCAATGGTCAAAAGGTCTGGACGTCCTATGCGAACGAAGCCGATTGGATTTTCTGCCTCGTAAGAACGGACAGCAGCGTCAAGCATGAAGGCATTTCCTTCATCCTGTTCGACATGAAGACAAAAGGCGTTGAAACGCGGCCAATTTTGCTGATCTCGGGTGAATCACCCTTCTGCGAGACCTTCTTCACCGATGTCAAAGTGCCGAAAGAAAATCTTGTCGGCCGCGTCGGCGGCGGCTGGGAAATCGCCAAACGTCTCTTACAGTATGAACGCGTCAACATCTCCGCCATGGGCTTTGGCGGTGCGGGATCGACGCCGCTCAAGGACGTCGCAAAAACCTATATCGGCGAGTCAGACGGCAAACTGGCCGATCCGGATCTTCGCGCCCGGATCGCCGATCATATGATGTATGACAAAGCTTTCGGCCTCACCGTCAAACGATCTCAAGAAGAGGCCAAAGCGGGCGCTGAAGTCGGCCACACGGCGTCAATCTTCAAATACGCCGCCGCAAAACTGAACCAAAACAAGTCAGAATTGCATATCGAATCCTTGGGGCATCAGGCGTTGGGCTGGGAGGGCGACGGCTTTTCGGACAAGGAATTGCGGGCGACGCGCAATTGGCTCAGATCCAAAGGAAACTCCATCGAGGGCGGCACGTCGGAGGTGAATTTGAACGTCATCGCCAAGCGCGTGCTTGGGCTGCACGACCATCAATAATTCGCCCCTGCGCTTATGCCGCGACAAAAAAATAAGAGGACGCCATGGCCTTCGTGCTGACAGAAGAACAACAAATGCTGCGCGACGCGGCGACGGATTTCACCGCCGACAAATTGCCGGTATCCGCGCTACGCGCCCTGCGCGACAGCGGCTCGACGGATGGATATGACGCCGCAACTTGGGCGGAAATGGCGGAGATGGGCTGGTCCGGCGTTTTGGTGCCGGAAAGCTATGGCGGATCTGAGTTCGGCTATGTCGGCTTAGGCCAGGTGTTGGAAGCGCAAGGCGCGACCCTGGCGGCGACGCCCCTCCTGCAAACCGCGCTGATCGGCGCCTCCGCCCTCGTCCTGGCAGGATCTGAAGCCCAAAAGTCCGACCTTCTCCCAAATATCGCCGCTGGCGAGTTGAAAACCGCCTTGGCCGTTGATGAGGGCGCGCATCACAATCCAACCAACATTGCTTTGTCGGCGACAAAATCTGGAGACGGCTGGGCATTGTCCGGCGCCAAAACCTATGTGCTGGACGGCTCGCATGCGGATGTTTTCATCTTGGCCGCACGTACGTCCGGTCAGGCGGGCGACACGGACGGCCTCACACTTTTCCTAGTTCCTAGCGATGCGGCGGGTTTGGAGCGTACGCCGCTGACCACCGTCGACGCGCATGCAGCGGCAAATGTGTCTTTCGACAACGTCACCGTCGACGCGGACGCCGTTCTGGGCGCTGTCAACGGCGGTTGGGACGTGTTGGAGCCTATCTTAGACCGCGCGCGCATAGGGCTCGCCGCAGAAATGCTCGGCGCTTCGGACGCCGCTTTTAAGATGACGAAAGAATATCTGCAAACACGTAAGCAATTCGGGCAATTGATCGGCTCCTTCCAAAGCCTACAGCATCGCGCCGCGATTATGTTTTCGGAGATTGAACTCACGCGTTCCTGTATCGCCGCGGCGCTAAGCGCTTTGGACGACAACGCCAACAACATCGCCGAGCTAGCCTCGCTGGCGAAAGCGCGGGCGGCGGAGACGCTTCACCTTGTGTCGAACGAAACCGTGCAAATGCATGGCGGTATCGGCATGACCGACGCGCACGATAGCGGTCTCTTTATGAAGCGGGCGCGCGTGTTGGAAACCATCTATGGCGGCGAGAGCTTCCATAGGGACCGCTACGCCAGTTTGAACGGGTTTTAAGCACCCAATCTGCAACCGTTTGAAACTTGTTAAGCCTAAAGACGCACCCTGTGGTCATGTTGTCCAGCGGGCTGTCACCACGGGTTTCGAATGGCTTTCGATGTCTTTTCATCGGAGAAAACCCGACAACGCCGATGCTACTTGCGCTTTATCTGGAGCGGATTGACAGCGCGTCGCTCAATATCGTTCACGAACGCGCGTTGGATGCAGCGATGGCGCTTTTGACCACTGAGCCAATCGATCTGATCCTGCTGAACGATCGGCTTCCGCCTTACAAATCCTATCGAGCGCCGCTATCGCAATTGCTCGCGGCCGCGCCGGCCTGTCCCAGCGTCTTATTGTCCGACGAATTGCCCGCTGATTTCGGCCTACAACCCATCGATCGAAGATTGCGCGGCGTTTGGCGCAAAGAGGAATTGTCGCCCCGCTATCTTGAAGACCGATTGGCGGATGTATTGCCGGCCTGGCCCGCAGCCGCCTAGCGCCGCACAGCCGGCGTTTCGATCTCCAACCCACTGGCGCGCGCCGCCAAGTACAATTCCAGCGCAACATAGATATCGGCGCCGGCCTCAAAGGGTTCAGCGCGAACGCCTATGTCGCAATCCTGAAACCGTCGATGCAGCGATCCCAAAGTCTGCCACTCCAAGCGATAAGTGGGAAATCCGTTGGAATGCCCCTGGCTGATCGTGTCGCCCCTGAGCTTTGCGCCCCAATGATCGTCATGACACTGGCTGCACGCCAAATTGAGTTGGCCCTTGCGCGTGAAGAAATAATCCCGGCCCGCCTGGTAAGCGGCGGCCACGGCGTCGTCGATCGCCACCGACATAGGCGCGCCGCGCGATTGATGCGCGACATAGGCTGTCAGCGACAACAAATTCTCACTTTCATAGGCCAATGGCGGAAGGCTTTGATAACGCTCGCGGCACAGATTTACTCGACCTTCCAGATTGACCAGCTCACCGCTGGCCGGATCGATTTTCGGATGCGTGGCGGCGGACATTGATAGATTAACGCCATCGCCATCATGACAAGAGGCGCAAGATACGCTCGCGCCGGCTTCGATCGCGTTGAACAAATCTCGCCCGCGATCCACCCACAAAAACCCGGGATTGGCGAAATCGTCATCCTGCAAGTTTTGCGTATCTCGCGTTAGAAATTCATAGCCGGATTTGACGTCTTCACGGGGCAGATCATCGCGGTCGAGCGGCGCCGGCGGAGCGGTTGTTTGGGTTTCATCAGCGCACGCCGCCAGTAATACGAGTGTCGTCAATGCACCTAGTGTTCGGCGCATCCCCAATGACATTAGGAAACCGTGAGGCGGACAGTCTCGGACGAAGTCTCGCCGTGCTGATCGACCCAACGAAACTCCAGATCGCCCGTTTTGTCGGCCTTGGCGTAGAAGGTCAAAAACGGATTGGCGGCGACCGCTGGGAAGAAATCCGCGCGGAAGATCTCGGCGCCGTCATAGAGGCAGATAAACTCTGTGATGATGTTGCGCGGAATGCGGCCGCCGCGCG
>JBCCMB010000035.1:0-22852 GCA_039026555.1 Pseudomonadota bacterium | reverse complement strand
TTGGTGGGGTTGCAAGATCGCGGCGATGATTTCGGCGTGCTCTTCACCGAACGGCCGACGACCATGCCGACGCATGCGGGCCAGGTCGCCTTTCCGGGCGGGAAGATCGATGCGGCGGACAAATCTGCGGCCGATGCAGCGTTGCGCGAGGCGGAAGAAGAGGTTGGCGTTCCGCGCGCCCAAGTTCGCCTAATTGGCCAAGCCGACCCTTATGAAACCGCGACAGGCTATTTGGTGTCCTTGTTTATCGGATTGCTGCCGCCGCAGTTTGAACCAACGCCGGACCCGCACGAAGTCGCCGGCGTGTTTGAGACGCCTTTATCTTTCCTCATGCAGCCTGAAAACCACGAGCGACATGAAAAGGAATGGGGTGGCAAGCTGCGCAGCTATTACGCCATGCCGCACAATGGAAAATATATCTGGGGGGCGACCGCCGGTATGATAAAAGCGCTCTATGATCGTTTGTATTCAGAGGATTAGCCGCAGTTTTGCGGGCGATGTGAGAGGCGCAAGATGACCCGACGCATATTGATTGAACTGGCGCTGTTCGGCGCGCCTTTTTTGATCTTCTTCCTCTATCGCCTGGCGACGCGCGATGCGAGCATCAAGGACAAATGGCCTTTGGCGGCGTTGATCTCAATCGGCGGCGTGCTCGCCGTGGGCGCGTTGATCATAGCGGCTTTGCTAGAGCCGTCCGACGAAGGTTTGTGCTTTGAGGCGGGACGCTACGAAAACGGCGTGTTCATTGAGGGTCGCAAAGTACCGTGCGACCAGATCGAACGCCCAGATTATCGCGGCGCCACCTCTGCAGCCGCGAATGATCCGACCGAACCCGTCGATCCTGCGCCGGCGCCTGAACCAGCGCCCGAGCCCGCGCCGACGGACGCGCAATAATGTCGGAGACAATGCCCATTCAGCCCTGGATGGCGCGCCCCTCCACCCAGCGCGTTATGAAAGTATTGGACGAGGCGCGGCCCGGCTGTGCGCGTTTTGTCGGCGGCTGCGTCCGCAATGCGCTGTTGGGCGTGTCGGTAAGCGATATCGATATCGCCACCCAATTGCCGCCCGACGATGTGACCGCCGTGCTGAAACGATCCGGGATCGCCGTTCATCCAACCGGCATAGACCATGGCACGGTGACAGCGGTCGCCAATGGCGATCCATTTGAGATCACAACGTTGCGCCGCGACGTGGAAACTGACGGTCGTCGGGCGGTGGTCGCATATACGGATGATTGGGTGGAAGACGCCGAACGCCGCGATTTCCGCCTAAACGCGCTCTATGCCGATCTGGATGGAACGCTTCATGACCCTACGGGATCTGGCATCCAGGACCTGAACGATCGCCGTATCGTGTTTATCGGCGATCCTGAGACGCGTATCCGCGAAGATTATCTGCGCATTTTGCGGTTTTTCCGATTCAACGCTTGGTATGGTCGTAAATCCCTCAATGCTGAGGGCTTGGCGGCATGCGCCAAGCTCAAGGATGGCCTGGTGGGCGTCTCAGTTGAACGGATCTGGGTGGAGCTCAAAAAGCTCCTTAGCGCGGAAGACCCGCGTGATGCGCTCAAAGCGATGGCGCAAAGCGGCGTGTTGGGCGAAATCGTTCCCGAAGCGCATGGCCTGGATTTGCTCGACCAGTGGGTGGCGATCGAGATGGAACAAGACTTCCAACTCGATCCGATCGTGCGCTTTTTGGCTTTGTTCTCAAAAGATCCTGATTTGATGGACCAGGTCGCGCGCCGTCTGAAATTATCAAACTCCGAACGCGCGCGCCTGGTCGCGGCCGCGGCCGATCAAACGCAGCTCAAATCCTTTATGTCGGCGCGCGAAGTTCGAGGGGCGCTCTATGCTATGGGCGCGCACGCCTATCGTGACCGTGTGCGACTGGCCTGGGCGAATGACGGGCGAGACGAGACATCTGATCAATGGCGCGCTTTGTTGGCGATGGCGGACGATTGGGAACGCCCGGAATTGCCTTTGTCGGGTGAAGATGTGTTGGCCGCCGGCGTGCCTGCCGGGCCCAAGGTGGGCGAGGTGATCCGCGCGGTGGAAGACTGGTGGATTGATGCAGATTTTGTCGACGACAAGGACGCGATTCTCGAGCGCTTAAACGCCGTCGCCCAGGCTTTAGACTAGAGCTTGATGGACAAACCGTCCGCCAGAGATTGCCGAAACGCGCGCCATGCTGGAAACGCGCCGAGCAAAAACGCTGCGCCCGCGACGCCCAACACCATATAGAGATCGAACAGACCTGGCCCTAAGCCCGTCAGCGCGACGCCATAGCGTTCATTGATCCAAGGCGCCGCGACGCCCAATCCTGCGTAGAGCAGGCCAAGCCCAAGCAGGCTTCCCAACACTGCTAGCAAAACAGCCTCGCTGACCAATAGCCAGAAGACATCGCGTGGGCCGGCGCCGACCGAGCGCAAAATCGCCATTTCGCGACGCCGTTCATTGAGGCTGGTCAAAATGCTGATCAGAACGCTCACCAGGCCGGCGATCACCACGAACAGCGAGACGGCGATCAAGGCGCGTTCGGCGACGCCGACGACCTGCCAAAGCTGGCTGAGCGCGACGCCGGGAATGACGGCCTGCAGCGGCTCGCCGCGATAGGTGTTGATGTCGCGTTGCGCTTGCAGCGTACGCACGCGCGACTTCATGCCGACGAGGAAAGCGGTGATCTCGTTCGGTCGAAGGTTGAGCTGTCGCGCTTGATCCGGCGTGATCATACGCGACATGGGCGTTTGGACGCCGGACTGCCAACCGAGATGTATCGCTTCGATCGCTTCGAGAGAAACGTGCACGGATCGATCGACCGGCGTTCCAGTCTGGGCGAGGACGCCCGAGATACGGAAGGGTTTGTCGTCATGTTCGGTGAAGCTTACATCGCCGAGGCCGTGCGAGACGATGATTGGATCGTCGACGGAATAGCCGAGCTCGCGGGCCACATCTGCGCCGATTACGGCGTCGAAGAGGTCGCTGAAGACGACGCCGTCCGCGAAGGCGAGCGTCTGGTCGCCGGCGTATTGGTATCGCTCGAAAAACTCTGTGGTCGTGCCGACGACGCGGAAGCCGCGATGACTGTCGCCGAGCGATAGAGGCACGGTCCAGGCGACGTCGTCGCGCTCGGCGACCCTTTGATAGCTATCCCAGGTGATGTTGTTCGTCGCGTCGCCAATGCGGAAGACGGAATAAAGCACCAGATTGATGGCGCTGGAGCGCGCGCCGACAATGAGGTCGGTTCCTGAAATCGTACGTTCGAAACTGTCGCGCGCGCCTTGGCGGACTTTTTCAACGCCGACAAACAGCATGACTGATAGAGCGACGGACAAAATCGTCAGCCCCGCGGTGAATCGTCGATTAAAGAGGCTGGCCAGGGCGAGACGAACAATCTGCATGGCGTCACATCAGCTCCGGCAGTTGGACGCGATTGATCTCGGCGAGATCGATCTGCCGGGTGAAGCGTTTTGCGAGCGCTGCGTCATGGCTGACGAACAAGAGCGTCGACCCCCGCGCTTCGGCCTCCTCGGCGAGAAGCGCGATGAAGCGGTCGCGCATGTTGTCGTCGAGCGCAGATGTCGGCTCGTCGGCGATGATCAGCTCCGGGCCGCCGATGAGCGCCCGGGCGGCGGCGACGCGTTGTTGCTGGCCGACGCTTAATTCCCGCACGGGTTTTTTTAGGATGTCCGAGCCGTCCAGCCCCAGCCGCGCGAGAAGGCGCCGTGCTTCATCTTCGATGGAGCCGCTTGCCGCCAGCGCCCGTTCGCGGCGCATGCTTGAGAAGCGGCAGGGCAGGGCGACGTTTTCGATGAGCGATAGATAGGGCAGCAGGTTGAAGAGCTGAAAGATGACGCCGATATGCGCCGCCCGTATCGCGTCGCGCCTTGCGCCCGACATGCCCGACAGCGTCTCTCCGAGCACCCGGACCTCGCCTTCGTCGGGCGTCAAAACGCCCGCGATGAGGCCCAGCAGCGTGCTCTTCCCGCTGCCGCTCGGCCCGCGCATAAAAACCCTTTCACCCTGTATAAGTTCGAGATTTTTCAAGTCCAGGACGAGGGGGCCTCGTGGCCAGGAGAACCGAATATCGCTTAGGCTTACAAGCGATGGGTAGGAGTTGTCTTGTGAAGTCACGATTGTCCGAAGCGCCTTCGCACTAGAAAACGGAACGATTGAGACGCGTATAGACGATTATTCGATGTCTAGCATCGCCCGCCGCTTGTTCAGCGTCTGCGCCAATTGATTATCGTCGCTGATAAAGACTGCATTCACGGTTTCGAGGCGGTTATACAACCCCATTATGCCGGCGATGTTCAGATCGGTCAGTTGGTCAGGCTCGGCGCATTCGAAGACATAAGTCGCCATAAGGTCGGTGTGCCCGCTCTTATGATCGCTATGGTCATGTTCGCCATGGTCATGTTCGGCGTGGTCGTGATGGTCATCATGATCATGGTGAGCGTGTTCTTGTTCATGGTCGTGCTCATGATGGTCGTCGTGATCGGCCTCATGCGCGTGACCATCATCTTCTGTCGGTATCGTGTCAGATCGCCAACCTTCGGCCCATGCGGCCGCGTATTCGGCGACGCGCCCCGAAATGTCGACATCGGTCGACGTTTTTTCACACTCGGCGCGGCGGTTGGCCTGGACGACGACGTTGTGGTTGAACGTGCGCAGCACATTGTCGATCGACGTCCTTTCCATCGACGTTTTCGGCGCGTGCTCGAAGCCCGTCAAATTATAGAGCGGGCTTTTGAACTCGACCGTCAGCGTTTGTCCGTCTAGAGCGGCGGCGAGTTGCGCTTCGCCGTGAACATGCGCGTCGAGGCCGGCGCTCGCGTCTTCAGCAAATGTTGGCGCGGCAAGGACGAGTGCGATGGCGGATGCGGCGATCAAACGAGGCATGTACGTCTCCGAAAACTGCTCAGTTCAGTTATATTGTAACATCTCCACTGCACGGAAAATACGGCGATTCGATGAAGGTTTTGGGCGTCGTCTCATAGATGACTTAAGCCGCATCGGATCGGCCGCGCTGAGGATTTGCAGTCTGCCGAGGCGTTTGCGCTTCTCAAGCGATTTGTGAAGTGAGGGCTTCTGTTGCCAGGCGCCCTCGAGCCCCGCCTAGGGAAGCTAAGGCCCTAGGACTTAAAGCGGTTTACGCCGCACTGCATTACGCAGCGAGGAGTTCACCTTCAGCATAGTTGTCGTTGGCAACTAATTTGAAACGGGCTTCTAACGGGGCCCATTCGAGCGAAGTCATCACCTTTACACGTCCGTCGAGCCTATTTCGGCCCCTCAGCCAACCTGTTTTCTCAAACTCGCCGGCCAACGATCCGGCTTGAGGTCTGGTGGAGCCGCCGGGTACCGCCCCCGGGTCCGAGCCGCTTATTACGTGACGGTTTATCGCCATAGTTCCGAAGAACGCCCCTAATATAGGGGGCGTTTATGAACGACGGAAGAACAAACCGACGCGCGCCGACATAAACCTTGCGCGCAATTAGGCCGCCGTCATGCAAAACGCATTCAACTTATTGCCGTCCAGATCGCGAAAATAGCCGGCGTAAAAACCCTCGCCGCGCGGTCCGGGCGGGCCCTCATCGGCTGCGCCGTGATCCATTGCGATCTGGTAGATCCGATCCACCTGCTCCGGCGAACTGGCTTGAAACGCCACCATGACGCCATTTCCGATACTGGCGGCTTCCTGATTAAACGGTTTGGTCAAGGCCACGCCAGGTTCATTATTCGCGCCGGTCCACGCAATGAAGGTGTCGAACTCCATCATGCGCTTTCCCTTAAGCTCCTCAGCGATGGCGTCATACAAAGGCGCGCCGCGCGCCAAATCATCTGTTCCAAGCGTCACATAGCCGATCATATCAGCCTCCCATTGGTTTAGTGGCGAAATTGAACATAAAGTGAACATTTGTGTGACGCAATCGAAATTTTCCACCGCTCAACGAAACATAGAGGCGGCGGCGCCGAACCTGGTCCCGCGTATTGCGACCCTGTGCTAAGACACACTTCGCTTCGAATCGCGCTAAATCCAACAACACCTCGATTGAGTTCCGCATGCGCCAATATCTCAGCCTTTTAGAAGACATACTCGAAAACGGCGTTGATCGAGACGATCGCACCGGCGTGGGCACGCGGGGCGTGTTCGGCCGGCAAATGCGCTTTGATCTCGCCGACGGTTTTCCGCTGCTGACGACAAAAAAATTGCATCTGCGCTCGATCATTGTCGAGCTTTTGTGGTTCTTGCGCGGCGATACCAACATCGCCTGGCTTAAGGAAAACGGCGTCAGCATTTGGGATGAATGGGCGGACGAGACCGGTGATTTGGGGCCCGTCTATGGTCGCCAATGGCGCTCGTGGGCGGCGCCGGATGGACGCGTGATTGACCAGATCCAATGGGTGCTCAACGAGATCAAAACCAATCCCAATTCACGCCGCCTGATCGTTTCGGCGTGGAACCCGGCGGACATTGAGGATATGGCGCTGCCGCCCTGCCATTGCTTGTTTCAGTTTCAAGTGATGGATGGCCGATTGAATTGCCAGCTCTATCAGCGGTCGGCCGACGTGTTTTTGGGCGTGCCCTTTAACATCGCCTCCTACGCTTTGCTGACGATGATGATGGCCCGCGCGACCGGTCTGCAGCCCGGCGTGTTTGTCCACACAATGGGCGATGCGCATTTGTACGCGAATCATGTGGAGCAAGCTAAGCTTCAATTGATGCGAGATCCGCGTCCGCGGCCTCAAATGTTGCTGAATCCAGACAAGACGGACTTGTTTAGCTGGACTTACGAAGATTTCACCCTGAAAGATTACGACCCGCATCCGCACATAAAAGCGGAGGTCGCGGTTTAGTCGGCCTTCTCTCTGAGGCGGATGGGCAAGCTTGCTCTGCGCGCGTTCGGTCTGCTGCTTTTCATAGTCCTAACGCCTTATTTAATATAGGAAAAATATCCGCTCTGGCGGGCTGGCCCTGTCGGTGACGCGCGCCATGTGCGGAACATGCGTGTTTTGCGTTCAGGCATGGCCGGACCGCGCTTAGTTTCGTCGCGGGCCGATGACGCAACGTCGCTAAATCCGACCAAGGGTTGATTTTTTTCCGCATGCTTGCCTGTACTGCCTCTTCAGGCCTCCGCAGTTCGGCGGACGGCCCGTGTGTGAATTTCAGGTCCGAGGGGGTCCTAATGACGATCAAAGAGAAACTCGCGCTTGCCGCCGCCGTCGCCGTTTTAGGCTTGGCGGGCTGTGAGCAAGCTGAAGATACGGCCACGTCCGCCGGCGATGCTGCGACGGAAGCGACAGATGCGGTGGTTGAAGCCGCGGACGACGCTGTGGACGCGACGGTCGAAGCCGCTGACGACGCTGCAGAAGCGACCGGTGACGCCGCTGACGACGCAGCCGAGGCTGCGGGCGATGCGACGGATGCAACCGTTGAGGCGGCTGGAGACGCGGCGGATGCAGCCGAAGATGTGGCCGGCGATGTGGTAGACGCAGCCGGCGACGCTGTTGACGGCGTAGCTGACGAGGCCGGCGATATGGCGTCTGACGCAGTCGACGCTGTTGAAGGCGTTGTTGAAGACGTGACGACCGAATAAGTTGCGAGGTCTCTAAACTGATCAAAGAAGCGGGCGGTTCCTGGAAGAGCCGCCCGTTTTCTTTTGGCTTTGAGCGTTAGGACGCTTTGGCCAACTCTTTATCTTCCTGCGCGCGCACTACGGCCGATATAGCCGCGGCGCCGGCGAGCTTTCCAATCACGGACATCACCCAATTGGGCGGCGTCAACATGCCCTCGCGGATCAGCTCCGCGCCGTAGAGGAAAATTGTCGTATCCAGCGGCGCTGCGATCAGGCTGGACAGCATAACGCGCGTCGACAGCCGATATTTGGTGAAGGTGAAAAGCGCCCAATCCACCAATTCGGAGATTGCGAACGCCGCGCCGGACGCGAGCGCGAGTTCAGGACCGGCGTAATAGGCCGACCAGGCCACAGCGACCGCCATCACAACCAAAATGCGATGTCCGATCTCCCTCTGCGCGAAATCTCGGACGACCAGAACCAAGCCCGTGACGATCGTGACGGGGTTGAAAAACACCTCCGCCAAGCCCGGCACCGCCAAGTTCGGCGCCCAGGTGAAGCTCCAATTCACAAATGGGATCAGCAACACATAGACAAACGACCAGGCGCGCCCGCCGAATAAGCGGATCATCACAAACGTGGCGATGTAAGCGCCGAGCACTAACGGAAAATGCGCTGCGTCCGACGGCGCTAGCGCCGCGATCAATCCGTCCATATTGAACTCGCCCCTCACGCCTACAATGTGCTCGCCTCGCCATTGCGCCTTGCGCGCGACTGCAAACACTGGTGTCTTCCGCCACCTTAATCGGGTCGAGCGGAAAAGCGAGGCTGCGCGCCAACGCGCCCGTCAGGCGGAGAGCCCGTCAGGTGGAGAGCCCTGCAGGCGGAGAGAATGTGACGTGAGCGCGGATGTCTCGCCAAAACTCAGTCTGATCGCGGCGGTCGCGCGCAATGGCGTCATCGGCGCCGACGGCGATTTGCCTTGGCGTCTCAAGTCGGATCTTCAGACCTTTAAGGCGATCACGTCGGGCAAACCGGTCATTATGGGGCGTAAAACGTGGGAAAGCCTGCCGCGCCGGCCCTTGCCGGGACGACCTAATCTCGTAGTGACGCGCAATTCAGATATCTCGGCGCAGGGTGCGTTTTGCTACCCAAGCCCTGAAACGGCGTTTGCGGCGGCTTTAGCGATCGCGGCGCGTTTGGGCGTCGGCGAAGCCTGCGTCATTGGCGGCGCTGCGCTCTACGCAGCCGCGCTGCCGCGCGCCGACATCCTTCATCTAACCGATGTGGACGCGGCGCCGAGCGGCGATGTTCGCTTCCCAGACTTCGATAAAGCGGGATGGCGAGAAGTGACGACGATCAGTCACGTCGCAGATGCTGAGAATGACCACGCTTACACCGCGCGAACCTTGCAGCGCATCGCCTAGAACAGGCCCTTACGCCTAGGGAGGTCTGGCCGCACGCTTCGTCGCAGCTATGCTGATCCAAAGGACGAGGGAATTGGGAGGTTCGGCGTGGATTTTGAGAGTGTTGCGGAGGGGCTGCAATTCCCGGAAGGCCCCGTGGCGATGGCCGACGGGTCGGTGATCGTCGTGGAGATCCGTCGTGGAACGCTGACGCGTATCCCGCCCGATGGATCTACCGAAATCATCGCGGATATGGGCGGCGGTCCGAACGGCGCTGCAATCGGTCCCGACGGCGCGATGTATGTCTGCAATAATGGCGGCTTCGAGTATCACGACGTCGAGGGCTTGTGCATTCCCGGCCACGCGCCTGCGGATTATGAAACCGGTCGGATCGAACGCGTCGATTTGGCGACGGGCGAAGTGACCAGGCTCTATGACAATTGCGAGGGACGGCCTTTGCGCGGTCCCAACGACATCGTCTTCGACGCGCATGGAGGCTTCTACTTTACCGATCTTGGAAAGAGCTGGCCCCGCAAGCGCGATACGGGCGCGGTCTATTACGCTCTGCCGGATGGATCAAAGATCGTCGAAATCGAGCATTCTTTGGTGACGCCTAATGGCTGCGGCCTGTCGTCGGATGGAAAGTATTTGTATTACGCCGACACGGTTCCCGGACGGCTTTGGGAATATGAGATCCTCGCGCCGGGCGAGGTGGCGATGCGCACGCCTTTAGGTGGGTTAAAGGCGCAATTGGTGACGACGTTGCCCGGTCTTCAATATCTCGACAGTCTGGCGGTGACCGCGGCGGGCAATATCTGCGTTGCAACCATTTTGAATGGCGGCGTCTCCAGCATTACCCCTGGCGGGGAGGTGACGCATTACGCCACCGGCGATCCTCTGACGACCAATATCTGCTTTGGCGGCGAGGATATGCGCGATGCGTGGATTACGGCGTCTGGGACCGGCAAGCTGTTAAAGGCGCGCTGGCCGGAGCCGGGCCTTAAGCTCAACTTCAACGCTTAGCGTCGGCGCTTAGACCCGCAGCGTTTCTGCGCGTTGCGGGTTATGCGCGTTGAGCCAATCATCGATCATTGGCGACATCCATTTGCAGATGCTCTCAATGAAGGTCAGCACGGCGCGCGGATCGTCGACTGGCCGCACGGCCATGTTGTAGGCCTGATGAATTGCGCCCTTGTGATCGGGGTGGGCGAGGGCGAAGAAATCGCGTCGCAGATCTAGGTCTTCCGAATACGCTTGCTCCGCGGACATCACCATGGAGAAGCCGGCGGCCAGAACGGCATGTCCGGCGTCCATCGCCGCCGCGCGTACGCGCGCAGGGCGCGCGGCTGCGCCGGCTTTCTTCGCCGCGCCCCACATACGGGATTGAAATGCAATGATCGCCGGGTTCGACGCGGCGTCGTCAAGCCGCTGCGGGGCGATGAGCCTACCGACATCGCGCCCGGCGACGCAGACGCTGTTGACGCCCAAGCGAAAACGCGCCGGTGAAAACGCGCCGTCCGTGGAAAAGACGTCGCGCCAGCGGAACACGGAAATACTGGTCGGGCCGATATCCGGATGGCGTCGACGCAGCTCGGCCGCCGCCGCAGTCGCCCAGGCGCCGCTCGCAAGGCCCGTTTCGCCCAGTCTTAGGAGCACGAACGCCGCTGCGCCGCCGGCGCGTCCACGCGCCGCCGGGCCTGACAGATAAACGCTGTGGAGTTTTTGTCCGAACCGTTCCGAGGCGAGGTCGGCTGCTTCTTCGCCGAGCAGCCAAGCGGCCTGTGAAAGTTGGCTGCTGTCGACGCCGGCGTTTAGTACGCGCCCCCAGCGGTCTTGCGGCCACAATTCTCCCCGCAAATGTCCCGTCATCACCCATCTCTCCGAACATGAAGGCCGCGCTTGTCGGATCGGCGGCTCTCAAACCCCACTAGTAAACGAAACGTTAAACGGCCCGCCCAGGCTTGCAAGGCGATTCGCCAGTTTGGAGACGTTGTTTCGCGGATTGGGGCGGATAATTAGGTAAACGCGATCTCCGGCGCCGGTTTTCCTTGCGGCGCGGCGAGTTGCGCGAGGATTTTTTCTGCGAGCGCTTGAAACAGCTTTGCGCAGCCGGGATGGGTGGTTGCTGCAGGCGCGCCCACATCGCCGCCTTCCCGCAAAACCGTCTCCAGCGGAATTTCGCCCAGGAAGGGCGCCTCCAAAGCTTCCGCCGTGCGGCGGGCGCCGCCTTCGCCGAAAATATGGGTGCGGGCGCCGCTGGCTGGGTCTTCGAAATACGCCATGTTTTCGATGACGCCGAGCACTGGCACAGCTGTCTTGCGGAACATGGCGACGCCGCGGCGAACGTCCGCCAGCGCTACTTCCTGGGGCGTTGATACAATGATGGCGCCGGATAGCGGCGCCCGCTGCGCCAGGGTGAGTTGCGCATCGCCCGTTCCCGGCGGCGTGTCGATGAATAAAATGTCCAGGGGCGCCCAAGCGACATCCGACAGCATTTGCGTAATGGCGGACATAACGATGGGCCCGCGCCACACCATCGGCGCGTCTTGATCGGCCAAATAGCCGATCGACATGGTTTTCAGGCCATGCGCCTCCACGGGTCGCAGTTTTTTTGACGCGTCCGCTTCGGGTTTCACCGATTGCGTGCCCAGCATTGTTGGTGCGGAGGGACCATAGACGTCGATGTCCAACAATCCCGTTTTTAATCCCAATTGCGCACACGCGACGGCTAGATTGACCGCGATGGTGGATTTGCCAACGCCGCCCTTAGCGCTCGCCACCGCCACCACGGCGCCGACGCCGGGCAGCTCGATCCCGCTTCGCGCCTGCGCCGCGCCTTGAGGCGGCTTTGCGTCCTGCGCCGCGATATTGTCGCCCTTTTGCAGACGGCGCTCGCCCGCGCGGGGCGCCGGCGCGTTCGGCGTTGCGTTCATCGGCGCGTTCATCGGGGCGTTAGAGTGTGCGGTCATCAAAATCTGTGCGGATGCGACGCCTGGAACGGCGTCCACCACGGCCTCGGCCTGAACGCGCAGGGCAGTATCTGCGTCGGTCGGCGGAGCTTGTGTATGCAGAATCACCGTCGCACGGCCGTCTTCGCGCACCGAAATATCCGCGATACGTCCCGAATTCCCCAGGGGTTTTTGACTATCTGGATCGATTAATCCCGATAAAACCGCACGAATGGCGCCTATGAGGTCGGATTTCGACGATGTCATGCTTGAAGCGTCTCCAAGGTCACGCACATAAGGGAGGACGATAAGTGTCGGGAGACACATAGAGACGCGAAAGGAGGGGCGCAAATGCCCTGGAACGACCAAAAAGGCGGCGGCGGACCCTGGGGAGGCTCAGGGAATGGCGGTTCAGGCGGACGCGGCGGCGACGGCGACAGCCCTTGGGGCCGGCCAAGCGGCGGCGGAGGCGGAGGTCAATCGCCCGATTTGGAGGACAGCCTCAAACGCATGCAGGAACGCTGGCGCGGACGGCGCGGCGGCGGTTCAGGTTCCGGCGGTCGCCGCGGGCGCGGAATAGGCGGCGCGGGATTTGCGGTTCTATTTGTCGCAGCTTTGGTCGGGTGGCTGCTCACCGGCGTGTTCACGGTGAACGAACAAGAACAGGCCGTGGTGCTGCAATTCGGTAAATTCCACTCCACCCGTCAGCCTGGCTTCCACGTGCGTCTTCCGGATCCGATCCAAAGCCACCAGATCGTGCCCGTCAACGTGATCCAGCGCGTCGAGATCGGCAATTCGCTAAGCGAAAGCCAAATGCTGACCGGCGACGAGAACATTGTCGACATCGACTATACGGTGTTTTGGAAGGTGAACTCGCCGCAGGAATTTCTGTTCAATGTAAAAGATCCCGCCGCGACGCTGCGCACGGTTGCGGAAAGCGCCATGCGCGAAGTGGTCGGTAAAGGCGAATTGCAGCCGATCATCACGACTGGCCGAGATGAAGTGCAGGCGGCGACCAGGGAACTCATCCAAACCACTTTGGATTCTTATGGCGCCGGCATTTTGGTGACGGAAGTCAACATCGCGAACTCCGATCCGCCCGAGCCGGTCCAGGAAGCTTTCCGCGACGTTGTGAACGCGGCGCAAGACAAGCAAACGACAATCAACCAGGCGACGGCCTACGCGAACGATGTCGTGCCGCGCGCGCGAGGCGATGCGCAGCGCATTATCCAGGAGGCGGAAGCCTATCGCGAAAGCACGGTGGCGCAGGCCAATGGTGAGGCGGCCCGTTTCCGTTCGATCTATGACGAATATAGAAAAGCGCCCCGCGTGACCCGAGAGCGTATGTTCTTGGAGACGATGGAAAGCGTTTTGGGCAAGTCTGAACAGATCATTCTCGATAGCGACGCCGGCGCGGTGCCTTATCTGCCCTTGGATCAAGTTCGTCGGGGAGCAAACCAGTAATGCAAAAGATACTTGTTCCCTTGGGCGTCATTCTCGCCCTCGCCCTCGTTGTTCTGCTGAATTCCTTCTACATCGTTCGTGTTGATCAACAGGCGCTGTTGCTGCAATTCGGCGCGGTGCAGGAGGTCGTTAACGCGCCAACCCGCGAAGAGACCGAAGGCGGGGTGGAGTTTGGTCAGAATATTGCGGCTGACAATGAAGCCGGATTACGCTTCAAACTGCCCTTCATCCAAAATTCGATCTATTTCGACAAAAAGAATCTCGGCTTTGATTTGCCGCCGCAAGAAATTACGGCGGCCGATCAGGAGCGTTTGATTGTCGACGCCTTCGTACGTTGGAAGATCGTTGATCCGCTGCAATTCTACCGGTCGGCGAACAATGAAGCCGGCGGCCGGGCGCAATTGCGCGGCATTATGGGCGCGGCCTTGCGCGAAGTGCTGGGTAATGTCGACACGCCGGATATCATCTCCGGTCAACGCGCAGCTTTGATGGACGCCATTCGCGACATCCTCAACCGCGGTGCTGCGCAGTATGGCATCGAAATCGTCGATGTTCGAATTAAGCGGGCGGATCTGCCGCGCGACAACTCCGAGGGCGTGTTCGCCCGGATGCGGACGGAACGCGAGCAGCAAGCCGCCCAAATCCGAGCGGAAGGCCAAGAAGAGAGCCTGCGTATCCGCGCCGAGGCGGACCGAACTGTTGCGGTCACTTTGGCGACGGCGACGGAAGAAGGACAAAAGATCCGAGGCGAGGGCGACGCGCAGCGTAATGCGGTGTTCGCGTCAGCCTACAATCTGGATACGGAGTTCTTCTCGTTCTACCGGTCCATGCTGGCGTATGAAGCGGCGATTTCGAACGGGACGCCTATCATCGTGTCGCCGGATTCGGAGTTTTTCCGGTATTTCGGAGACCAGGATGGGCGGCCCGGTCGCTAGATCCGATCCATCCATTTGTTGAAGCCCGTCGGTTCGCCGGCGGGCTTTCGCCCATCTGCAGCGCAAAGCGTTGAGTTTAGCCGCGCATCCGCCTAAGTCGGATGTTATAATCTTCACTCGAAGACAGTTGAGGCGAGTATGGAATTAGGCGTGTTGCGAGCGTGGCGGAGCTGCTTAGCGGGGATATCAATGCTCGTCGCAAGCGTATCGCTGATCGCGCCGGCGACCGCCCAAATGCTCGCGCCCGTTGAAGACGCATCGCCGCCCGGAGACGCGCCCGCCAGCTTTTCCGCGCTCGCCAAACGCCTAATGCCGGCGGTTGTGAATATCTCCACACGCCAAACTGTCTCCACCGGCGATGGTTTGCCAAATTTTCCCTCTGGATCGCCGCTGGAGCGCTTCAACGAATTTTTCGGCCGCGATCAGGACGGTCTGCGCCGCGTCGCGTCCTTAGGATCGGGCTTCATCATCGATCCTGAGGGATATGTGATCACCAATAATCACGTGATTGAAAATGCGGACGAAATCGATGTCGTCTTGTCGGACGGCAGCGTTTTGGCGGCCGAATTGGTCGGACGCGACGCGGAAACGGATCTTGCGCTTCTGAAAGTGTCTCCGGACGACCAGCTGGAAGCGGTGCCGCTGGGCGATAGCGACAATGCCGAAGTTGGCGATTGGGTTGTGGCGATCGGCAATCCTTTCGGCCTTGGCGGCACGGTGACGGCCGGCATCATCTCCGCGCGTGATCGCGACATTAATCAAGGCCGTTATGATGATTTCATTCAGACCGACGCTTCGATCAATCAGGGCAATTCCGGCGGGCCCCTATTCAATCTCAGAGGCGAAGTGATCGGCGTAAACACGGCGATCTATTCTGCGGGACGCGGCGGCGGCTCTGTTGGTATCGGCTTTTCAGTGCCGTCCAATTTGACGCGCGAAATTATCGGTCAACTGCGCGACAGCGGTGAAGTGCGTCGAGGGTGGTTGGGCGTTCGCATCCAGGCGGTGACGCAGGAATTGGCGGAAGCTTATGGTTTGCGCCGTCCGCAGGGCGCGATCGTCACCGATATCACACAGGGCGGGCCGGCCGATGAAGGCGGCTTGGAAGTCGGCGACTTGATTACGGCGTTCAACGGCCGCGAGGTGAATGAAACGCGTGATCTGTCGCGAATTGTCGCCAGCGCCGAGATTGGCGGAGAGGCCCGCACCCGCATTATACGCGAGGGCGACGCGATGTCCCTGACGCTGATTGTCGGCGCGTTGGACGAAGATGGCGCGGATGGAGACGAGGACGCCGACGCCGCCCCCGATCTGTCGGCGATTACGAACGTTCTGGGCGTCAAACTGCGCGAGCTGACGGCGGAAGACCGTCGCCGCTATCGCATTCCCGCGTCTATCGAGGGGGTCATTGTCTATGACATCGAGAAAGGCTCTGACGCGGTCGGCAAGCTCAGCATTGGCGATGTCGTGACGGAAGTCTCCTTCCAGGCTGTGTCGACGCCGGAAGATGCGTTGGCGGAAGCCGAAGCGGCCGCCGATGACGGCCGCCCGATCTTGATCCAGATTTTCCGCGACGGCGACGTCACCTTCCGATCGCTACGCCCGATAAGCTGAGCCGAGGCGGCTTAGTTTCCTCCGCCCAAGGGATAGACCAACGAAACGCGCGTCGCCGTGTCGGTTGATTCCGTGCCGGCGGGCGGGTCCGTATCATAGCGAACATCAAAAGAGACGCGCGCCGACAGATTGCCGAACAGGCTCGAGGTGAGCGCCGTCGTATTGCTGACTTGGGTCGAAACATCGGCGTAGATTGCGCTCGTATCATTGCTGAAGGTCACATTCGGATTGAAGGCGTGGCTGAAATTGGATGCGGCGCGCACAGCGACGCTCTCTTCCGTTTCGGCCGGGGTCACGACGACGCCATTCACCACTTCTTCTTCGATCTCGTCGATTTTGAGACCCGGGCCGCCTTCCAACGACCAGCTGGTCGCGTCCCTTTTGATCGCCTGATACCCCGCGCCAAGACCAAAGAAAGAGCGGCTGTCAAAGCCCGAAAACTCGTCGATCTCGTGTGAGGCGCGGCCATAGGCGAATAAGCGCTCGCTAAACTCGCGGTCGAGTTGGCCGGAGACGAAGAGGCGATTTTTGGTCTCTTCGCCGTCGGTCTCGCCGAAATCAGCGGTGAATTCGCCCGATTGGCGCCAGCGACCGCCATCGCGCTGCAATTTGGCGGCGAGGCCCAAATCGGTGGTTTCGGTGTTACCGGTTGTATAGCCGGCGTTGAAGGCCGCCTCGCCGGTATAATCCGCCGCTTGCGCAGGCGCGAACAAGGCGACGGAAGCAAAAGCGGATGGGATGAGGAGCAGGCCTTTTGCGGCCCGTTTGGCAGATTGGCTCATGGGTGATGTCGTATCCGTCATATGCGATTGAACGCCCCGCCACAGGCCAGCTAAAGCGGGCGGCGGCCAAGCGCAAGACGGTTTTGGCAGCGAGGCGTTAACTAAACGCTTCCATCCCCCAGGCGCTGACATCCTCGACAAACACATCAGGTTTCTCCATCGCCGCGAAATGGCCGCCATTGGGCATGTCGGTCCAGCGCGTGACGTTGTAGGCGCGCTCGCACCAGGATCAGCCAAACACATCGCTTGTACGCGCGGTGGGGCGGCCCTACATTCGGCCGAGGCGGTTAGCTGCGGCGTTCGAGCAGGAGTTTTATTCCGGCGACCTTACATTCACGTCAGGGAGCTGGCTCTGACTGGGATCGTGGTCCCTATCACCTGGCGCCCACCTAGCTTGCTGGGTCGACGGGAATGAACAGGCCTGCACGGCGCAGGCGGCGCCGCCGCTTTTATCTTCGCCGCATTTTTCTTCAAGGACATATATGGCCTCTCCCTCACACAAAGACATTTTGCGCGGCCATATGAAGGAAATCCGCGCCGAGGCGGCGGCGCGCGACCCTGATGCTGCGGACCGTTTGGCGGAGCGCTTTCCGAAAAAGCTGTTTGATCGGTTCGGACCGGTCGTCGCGGGATATGTGGCGAAAGGCGACGAGCTGGACCCGGCGCCGCTTTTGGCGCGGCTCAAATCCGCCGGCGCGAAACTGGCGCTGCCGCGGTTGGAGGCGAATGGAAGCATGAGTTTTCGCGCCTATGTCGCCGCGTCGGATCTGGTTGATGGTCCTTTCGGCTTGCAGCAACCGGCGTCCGACAGTTTGGAGCTTCATCCAACCCTCGTGCTCGCGCCGCTCTTGGCGTTCGATGCGCGCGGCGTAAGGCTTGGTTATGGCAAGGGGCATTATGATCGCACCATCGCCGCCCTGCGCGCTGAAGGGCGGGTGTTTTTCACCGGATTGGCCTACGCTCAACAGCAAGTCGACGCGGTTCCCTCCGAGCCTCATGATATCCCGCTGGATTGGGTCGAAACGCCAATGAATTCCGTGCCGCTGTTTTTGGCGCGCGCGGCCCCGAATTAGACCCAAATTAAATAAGTCTCATTCGCCCTTTCGCTGGTTGACCCACAATAGCGACGCACGCAAGGGTGCGAGTTAACCATGGCGCGTGCGTACAAATCTGTATCCGGGCGTTCAGGCGTTGGTGATCAGTTCGGGAGGCTGAGCATGGCGATGCGGACGAGCGGCTACGGCAAATTCTTCCTGAAACTAGGGGTGATCGCACCGCTCATCGTCACCGCAGCCGCGTGTTCGAGCAGCGGCAATAGCGGCGGAGGCAATCCTGCGACGACACCGCCATCCTCTCCACCGCCTCCACCTCCGCCACCTCCACCACCTCCGCCGCCATCGTCCTTTGAAACGACGGAGTATTTTCGCAGCGGCGGATTGGCGACGATCGGCGCCTCATCCGCCTACGCCGCAGGCGCGACGGGCGCCGGCGTGCGCGTGGCGGTCATTGATAGCGGCGTGGACGCCGCTCATCCTGATCTGCTCGGCCAAGTCTCCAGCCTTTCAATCGACATCAACCAAGCGACACGCGCGAGCACGGACAATGATGTCGAAGGTCACGGGACATTGGTATCGGGCGTTATCGCCGCGCGAAGGGACAATCAAGGCGTTCTGGGCGTCGCGTTTGAATCGGAGATCCTATCCATTCGAGCGGACGATCCGACATCATGCGACGACTCGTGCACTTTCAACGATCCAGATTTGGTCGAAGCGATTGAGTACGCCGTCGCGAACGGCGCGCAGATCATCAACATGTCGCTCGGTGGCCGAAGAGATGCCAATCTGTTGTTGGAGAACGCGATTTTCGAAGCGGCGAACGCTGAAGTGTTGATCGTGATATCCGCAGGGAATGACGGCGATGTAACGCCAGATGAACCGGCCTATGTCGCCGGCGACGCTCAAGCCTTGGGCCGCGTCGTTGCGGTCGGCGCGATCGATCCGGATCGCAACATCACCGATTTTTCGAACCGCGCCGGCGATGACAGCCAGAATTTCTACATTCTGGCGCCCGGTGATTTTGTCGATGACGACAATGATGGCGCGGCCGATCGCGGCGTCATCTCGACAGGAGTTGACGACGACATCGCGTTTCCAGGCGATCCGATAAATGACGCGGACGATCTTGGTGACTTTTATTTCGTGTCGGGCACATCCTTCGCCGCGCCGCATGTGTCCGGCGCGTTGGCGTTGGTGTTGGATGCTTTTCCAAATCTCGACCCGGAAGACGCGCTGGATCTCTTATTGTCGACGGCGGATGATTATGTGGATCCCAACAATGACGTGGTATTAGGCGTCCCTGCGGGCGTCGGCGTGGATGCTGTCTCCGGCGTCGGCATCTTGAATTTGGAGGCGGCGTTTTCGCCGCAAGGGACCAGCAGCTTGTCCTTTCAAACCGCCGATACCGTCTTGAGCGTGCCGGTCGGCGCCTTGGCCGCGCCGGCCAGCGGCGCGTTTGGCGATTGGGCGCGTGCGTCCGGCGCGTTTTCAGATCTTGTTTTTCAAGACAGCTATGCGCGCGGGTTTCGCCTTGGCGAGATCGACGCAGCGCCGTCTGCGGCGCGCTTCCAGGATTTTGATACGCGCGCGCGCTTCCATGAAGGCGATTGGGGCGGCGTGGCGGTCGGTGGATTCTCGATGGATTGGTTCACGCCGGCGGTCAGGTTCGATCCCGCAGCCCCCTACACGCCCGATCCGGAAACAAGCTTTACGACGCGCTTCGCGTTTTCAGGCGGCGAAGTTCAGGCGGGGCGCGGCTCTACGCCCGAAAGTATTGGACCGTCACTCTCGCTTGTCAGCGATCCGACGACAAACGCTGCTGAACTTGGCGGCGCCGACGCTTGGGCGATGGTGGCGCACGATATTGGTCCCGTCCGCGCACAGGCCTTTTCTGAAACTAGCGAAGGCCGAGATGCGGCCGGACTGGCGTTGATTGAAAGCGGCGATGATTGGACGGTGCGCGCCGCCTTTGTGTCGGAGCGAGATGAGACGTCAAGTCTTGGCGCGGCCGTTCAGTCGCGCTTTGGATTGCAGGACGGCATGCGCGCCGACGCGGTGCGTCTCGAAGGCGCCGTCGATGTGTCGCCGGATTGGACCGTGCGCGCGATGGTGGAGCGCGCCGATGCGGAGTTGGAAGGCCTGAACGCCAGCGGGATATGGACCAGCGCCTGGTCGGTCGCTGCGGAGCGTCCGCTGGGCGGCGGCGTGTTCAGTTTGAGCTTAGCCCAACCGCGGCGCGCGGAAGGCGGCGATCTCACTTTTGACGCGCCGGTGGAATTGAACGCCGGCGGCGATCTTGTATTTGAGACGCGTACGGCGAGCCTGACGCCTAGCGGCCGCGAATTGGACGTTGAGGCGCGTTGGCGCACGCGTTTGTCGGAAACGCTCACCTTCGAGACCAGCGCCGCTTTGGTGGCGCAACCCCATCATGTGGCCGACGCGGATACCGAGGCCGCCATGTGGGTGGGTTTGCGGACATCATGGTGACGCGTCTTTCGGCGCTTGCGACGAGTCTCCTATTGGGTGGTTGTGGTTTGTTTCCAGGTGCGAGCGGCGGCGCTGAATATTGTCCAGGTGAGTTTAACCGCGCGAACGCTTGGGCGACGAAAAACGCTGAGGGTTTGACCACACATGTCTTGGTTCAGTTCGACCCGCAGGACACGCCGCTGCAATTGCTGCCGTCCGATTTGAGCGACGAGGCGCGCTTGATGCTGGAGCTCACGCCGTCGCCGGACGCGTCGTCGCGCGGCGATTTTGCAAGATACTCCGAAGCTCTCGGCGCGTCCTATGCAGGCGTTGATATTGTTTGCGGCGGAGCGCTGATGCGTGAGATCAATTTGATCAAACAGGTGCGCTAAGCACAGGCGGCCGTTCCCAGTGCGATCAAGGTCGGCTAACACGCTCTACTTGCACTTTAAGGACACAACATGCGCTTGGCGTTTTTCGGAGATGTGGTCGGCAAGGCGGGTCGCGCTGTGGTAGCGGAACATCTGCCCGGCTTGAAGGCCGATTTGCGGCTCGATTTCGTCGTTGTGAATGGCGAAAACGCTGCGGGCGGTTTCGGCATTACCGAAAAGACCGCGAATGAGATGTTCGCCGCGGGCGCGGATTGCATCACACTGGGCAATCATTCCTGGGACCAACGCGAGGCGCTAACCTATATCGAGCGCGAGCCGCGCTTGCTGCGGCCGTTCAACTATCCCGAAGGCTTGGACATTCCGGGGAAGGGCGCCGAGCTCTACCCCTTGCCCGACGGCCGGCGCGTTTATGTCATCCAAATCCACGGGCGCGTGTTTATGGATGCGTTGGATGATCCGTTTCAGGGCGTTTTGCGCGCGCTGGACGCGGCGCCCTTAGGTGTGGTGGCGGACGCGGTTATTGTTGAAATCCACGCCGAGGCGACGTCGGAAAAACACGCCATGGGGCATTTTTGCGACGGCCGCGCCTCGCTGGTGGTTGGTGCGCATACGCATATTCCGACAGGAGACGCTCAAATCCTGCCCGGCGGCACCGCCTATCAGACCGATGCAGGCATGTGCGGCGATTATGACAGCGTGATTGGGATGAAAAAGGAGATCATCCTGCAAAAGCTGGCGACGCGATCGCCCACGCCGCGAAAGGAACCCGCGGACGGTCCGGCGACCCTATGCGGCGTTTATGTCGAAACCGATGATAAGACGGGGCTCGCGACGCGCATTGAACCCATTCGGGTCGGTGGGCGTCTGAAACAAACCGCGCCGAAAGCGACCGCTCAAGTTTAGATTGGGTCTGCGTCAGCCGGCGGCGTCTTTAGCGCCTTGCCGCGCCAGCGCGTCTGCGCGTTCATTGCCTTCATCACCGGCATGGCCTTTCACCCAGCGCCATTCAACTTCGTGGGCGGCGCAGGCTTCGTCCAGCCGGATCCATAGATCTTGGTTTTTTACCGGTTTCTTCGCCGCCGTCTTCCAGCCATTGCGTTTCCAGCCATGAATCCATTTGGTCAGCCCGTCCTTCACATAGGTGCTGTCCGTATGAAGGATAATGTTGGAGCCTGATTTGACGGTCTCCAACGCTTGGATCGCCGCCATCAATTCCATGCGGTTATTGGTGGTCGCCGCCTCGCCGCCAAAGAGCTCCTTTTCCGTGTCGCCCCATTTCAGCAGCGCGCCCCAGCCGCCCGGTCCGGGATTTCCGGAGCACGCGCCGTCCGTCCAGATTTCGATCGTTTTCGTCATAGCGCGACCAACTCTTAGGGTTCGGCGCCGGCGTCAACCGCCATAATCGGCGAAGCCCGAGGCGCGGCGGTGAAATCCGAGACGTTCAGCGTAGTCCAAAGGGTTTTTGGGTCGGACCAACGCATCAGCCGGCGTTTCCGCCCAATCGATCAAGCGCGTCAAGAAAAAACGCATCGCCGCCCCGCGCGCGAGGATGGGAAGAGCGTCGCGTTCCGCGCCCGACAAGGGCCGCACCGATTGATAACCGGCGATCAGGGCGCGCCCTTTGGTGGCGTTAAACTCGCCGCGCGCTTCAAAACACCAATCATTGAGGCAAACAGCGAGGTCGTAGGCGAGGGCGTCGGTGCAGGCGAAGTAAAAATCGATAACGCCGGTCAGATCATCGCCCAGGAAGAAGGCGTTGTCGGTGAACAGATCCGCATGGATCGCGCCGGCGGGCAAACCGCTCGGCCAGAGCTCTGACAGCGCATCGAGGTCCGCTGAGATCTGCTTGTCCAATTCGGGCGCAAGGGCGGCAGCGTCCGCTTCGCGCCCGGCGAACATGGGGGCCCAAGCCGATAAGGAGAGATCATTCGGCCGCGTTTCGGGATAATCCGCCAAGGCCGCGTGAAAACGCGCCAAGCCTTCTCCCATGGCCCGGCATTGGGCGGGGCTGGGCTTGCGCGGGGACATGCCGCTCAAAAAGGTGATGATGACAGCGGGCTTTGATTTAATTGTGCGCAGCGCCTCGCCGTCGCGCGCTTTAACCGGCAAAGGGGCCGGAAACCCTTTCATCGCCAAATGGTCCATCATGCCCATGAAGAAGGGGAGGTCGGCGGCGTTCACCCGTTTTTCGAACACGGTGAGGATGAAGCGCCCCTT
>JBCCMB010000034.1:0-22985 GCA_039026555.1 Pseudomonadota bacterium | reverse complement strand
CGGCGCGTCGAAGTGCGCCCGTTTTGGTGTCGGCATATTCTAAAATCTCGGCGTTCGGCTCAAGGTCTGTCAGCCGCGCGGCGATCTCTTCTATGTCGGCGTCGTCTCGCCCGCCAGCGAGTTCTACGCGCCATCCGCCCTCAATCCGCGCCTTCGCCCAATAGCTGATGGGCGCATTGCTGAGATTGGGCTCTTCGATCACGGCCAGAAGGCCGAACCATTTCGCGGAGAAAGCCGACAGAGAAATGGGCGTGTGTTTTAATTCCGGTTGGCCGGATGCTGGGTCGGTCTCAGGATTCGCGAGGGCGTCGATGCGGCCTGCGGCGGCGTAGCGGGATGTCCAATGCATCGGCGCGAACACTTCACCCTGGCGGACGCGCCTGGAAATCTGGACGCGGAAGAGACCTTCGCCATAAGCGCTTTTCGCTGTGGCCAAAGCTGCGGGCGACAAGCCCAGATCTGCGGCGTCAGCCGGATGAATTTCTAAGAAAGGTTCGGCGATGTGCTGCGACAGGCGAGGTGTTTTCGCCGTGCGCGTCATCGTGTGCCAATGATCGCGGATACGCCCGGTATTCAGAATGAAGGGATGGTTTTCCGTCGGTGCATTGGCCGGGCCGCGCGGAACAGTCTCTAGGAAGCGCGCCTTCTTGTCGGCGGTATAGAAACGGCCGTCTTGGAAAAACCGATGCTGTTCGTTCTGCGTCTCTCCCGCGCGCGTCTCTGATTTGGGGGCCGGCCATTGGAAGGGCTGCAAATCATCATAAGCGGCCGCGTCGACGCCGGCGTAAGCCCCAATGTCAAAATCACGCGCGCCCGTGTTTTCGAAGTCCGACAAGGCTGCATGCTCGCGGAAAATCTCCGAAGGGGAGGCGTACTCAAATCCGGGATAACCCATACGGCGCGCGACGTCTGAGATGATGTCCCAATCATGCCGCGCATCGCCGGGCGGCCTGAGGAAAGACCGTTGGCGAGAGATGCGACGTTCGGAATTGGTGACGGTTCCAGATTTTTCACCCCAAGCGGTCGCGGGTAAGCGGACATCCGCGAGCGCAACCGTATCGCCTGTTTTGATGACGTCGGAAACGACTACGAATGGGCAGGCCTGAAGCGCCGCGCGAACCTTGTCCGCGTCCGGCATGGAGACGACGGGATTGGTCGCCATAATCCAGATCGCTTTCACATGTCCCTCGGCGACCGCGTTGAACATGTCCACGGCTTTTAGCCCGGGCGCATACGCCATGCGTTCGGCGGTCCAAAACCGGCCCACGCGATCGACATCCTCCGGCGCGAAATCCATATGCGCGGCCAATTGATTGGCCAAACCGCCGACTTCGCGGCCGCCCATCGCATTGGGCTGGCCGGTGATAGAAAAGGGGCCGCAGCCCGGCGTTCCAATCCGTCCGGTCGCCAAATGGCAGTTTAAGATCGCATTGACCTTGTCAGACCCCGCTGTGGATTGGTTCACGCCTTGAGAATAAATCGTCATTGTGCGCGGCGTGTCGCGTACCCACTCAAAAAATGTCAGCAAGTCTTCAACGGCGACACCTGTCGCATCCGCTACATCCATCATGTCGACGGACCCTGCTGCAGCGAGAGCGGCGTCGAAGCCGGTTGTGTGGCTCTCGACATAGGCTTTGTCGAACGCGCTGGACGAGGACAAATGGGAGAACAGCGCATTAAACAAGGCGACGTCCGCGCCGGGTTTGATCTGCAAATGCAGATCGGCCGCCGCCGACGTTGCGGTTTGGCGCGGGTCGATCGCGACGATCCGCGTTCCCCGCCGCGCTTTGGCCGCCAACAAACGCTGATGCAAAACCGGATGGCACCAAGCGAAATTGGCGCCGACCAACACGACGAGATCCGCCTCGTCGAGATCTTCATAACAGCCCGGTACCGTATCGGTCCCAAAAGCGCGCTTATGCCCGACCACGGAGGACGCCATGCAGAGGCGCGAATTGGTGTCGATGTTCGCCGAGCCGATAAAGCCCTTAATCAGCTTGTTTGCGACATAATAGTCTTCAGTCAGCAATTGGCCGGAGACATAAAATGCGACGCTATCCGGGCCGTGCGCGGCGATGGTCTCCGAAAACCGCTGCGCGACGAGATTAAGCGCTTCGTCCCAATCTGATTTTCTACCGTCGATCTCTGGATGAAGGAGGCGCTCGTCCATATCCAGGGTTTCGCCGAGCGCCGCGCCCTTTGAGCAGAGCTTGCCGAAATTTGACGGATGCTCGGGATCGCCGCGCACCTCGGCTGATAACCCGTCATTGGACGGCGCCGCCAGCACGCCGCATCCAACGCCGCAATAGGGACACGTGGTCGCCGTCTCCGCGTTGCGAGGCGCCTCAAAGGCCATGCTACTCGGCCAAACTCAAGAACAAGCGCCCGTCGCGATTGTCGATCCGATAAGTGCGAACGCACCCCTCGTCGGCGCCGCGCGCTTTACCCGATTGCAGATCGATCACCCAATTGTGCAGCGGGCACGTAACGCCTGTGTCATGCACAATGCCTTCGGTCAGGGGCCCCTTTTTATGTGGGCATTGATTGTCCAAGGCGAAGACTTCGCCACCCGCGGTTTTGAAGACGCCGATCTGCTTGCCGGCGATGCGCACAAGCCGCGCGCCGCGGGTTGGGATTTGGTCTGCGCGTCCTATTTCAACCCATTGATCGCTCATGAAGTTTCCGTCCATCGCGTCTACTCCGCAGCTGCGACCGGCTCGAGCGGTGCGAATTCATGCGCCGCGACGCCGCCCGTGGCGCGCTCGGCCCAGGGATCGTCTTGCGCGAAGCGTTGCGCGAACAAGAAACGCTCAAACAGTTTGAGGCGATTGCTGTCGTCTTCGACGATTTGCGCCTGGATCTTGTCGACGCCGACGCGGTCGGCCCATTTATAGATGCGTTCAAGATACCAGCCTTGCTCGCGGTAAAGTTGCATGACGGCGGCGCAGTATTCCAGGGCTTCTTCTTCGGTTGCGACATTGCACAATAGCTCGGTCGCTTTGACATGCATGCCGGCTGCGCCCGCAAAATGGATCTCATATCCGCTGTCCACGCAGACGACGCCGATATCCTTGCACGTCGCCTCGGCGCAATTTCGCGGACAGCCAGAGACCGCAAGCTTCACCTTATGCGGCGTCCATGAGCCCCACATCATTTTTTCAAGCTTAATTCCAAGACCTGTCGAGTCTTGCGTGCCAAAGCGGCACCAATCCGTTCCGACACAGGTCTTCACCGTGCGCAGGGATTTGCCATAGGCGTGTCCAGAGACCATGCCGGCGGCGTTAAGGTCCGCCCAAACGGCCGGTAGATCTTCCTTCTTCACGCCAAGCATGTCGATGCGCTGGCCGCCCGTGTATTTGACCGTGGGGATTTCAAACTTGTCGACGACATCTGCGATGGCGCGCAATTCCGACGACGTCGTCATCCCGCCCCAAGCGCGCGGAACGACAGAGAATGTGCCGTCTTTTTGAATGTTGGCGTGCGCCCGTTCATTGATGAAGCGCGATTGCGCATCGTCCACATACTCGCCCGGCCAGCTGGCCAGGAGATAATAATTCAGGGCGGGACGGCATTTGGCGCAGCCGCAAGACGTTTTCCAATTCAGCTCCTGCATAACGGCAGGTACGGATTTAAGCTCCTTCGCCAAAATGAGCCGGCGAACTTCGTCATGGCCCAGATCGGTGCAGCCGCACATGGTTTTGACCGCGTTGGCGTCGAACGCATCGCCCAGCGACAGCGCCAGTAATTGTTCGACCAAACCGGTGCAGGTGCCGCAAGATGACGACGCCTTAGTGCAGGCGCGTACGCCGTCGATGTCGGTCAGGCCTTTTTCGCCAATCGCGGTGACGATTTTACCTTTGGAAACGCCGTTGCAGCCGCAGATTTCTGCTTCATCCGGCAAGGCTGCAACGGCCGCCATAGGGTCCACGGGAGCGCCCCCGGCAAAGCTCTGACCAAAGATAAGCGTTTCGCGCTCATCCG
Organism: Pseudomonadota bacterium; assembly: GCA_039026555.1. Lineage (GTDB taxonomy): Bacteria > Pseudomonadota > Alphaproteobacteria > Caulobacterales > Hyphomonadaceae > JBCCMB01. The sequence continues at coordinate 19,004 of JBCCMB010000034.1, read as the reverse complement.
GCTCCACTGGCTCCGCATCTTTGATCCGCTGAAAGAAATAGGCGCCGTCGGCGGTGTCGCCATACATGACGGCGCCGATCAGCTTGTCGTCTTCCAGCACTAAGCGTTTGTAGACGCCGCGCGCCGCGTCGCGGAAGACAATCTCTTCGCGGTCCTCGCCATCTGCGAAATCACCGGCGGAGAAGACGTCCACGCCAGAGACTTTAAGCTTGGTGGACACCTCTGCGCCTTCAAACATCGGCCCCTCGGCGTCGGCCAATTTTCCCGCCGCCGCGCGGCACATATCCCAGATGGGCGCGACGAGGCCATAACAGGCGCCGCGATGCTGGATGCACTCGCCGACGGACAGGATGTCGGCGTCCGAGGTCGTCATGCTGTCATCGACGAGAACGCCGCGCTCCACATCCAATCCCGCCGTTTTGGCGAGCGCGGAATTGGGCCGAATGCCAACCGCCATCACGACGATCTCGGCGGGAATTTCCCGGCCGTCTTTGAGGCGCACGCCCTCGACTTTGTCATCGCCGAAGATTTCTTCTGTATTTGCTTTCGTCAGCACCTGCATGCCGCGATTGGAGAGTTCTTTTTCCAACAGGTAGCCGGCCGGCTGGTCCAGCTGACGCTCCATCAGCGTATCCATCAAATGGATGATGGTCACGTCCATGCCGTTCTTCGATAGACCGTGGGCGGCCTCCAAACCGAGGAGGCCGCCCCCGATCACGACGGCCCGACCCCCAGACTTACAGGCCGTAAGCATTTGATCGACATCGTCTAAATCCCGGAACGTGATCACGCCAGGCAGATCATGTCCCGGGACGGGGATGATGAAGGGGTCGGAACCCGTCGCAAGCACGAGCTTGTCGTAAGGCGTTTCTTCGCCGTCGGCGCCGCGAACAATTTTTGCGTCGCGATCAATTCCGTCGACGGCGACGCCGAGCTTTAGATCGACGTCGTGATCGCGATACCAATCAAGATCATTGATCACGATGTCGTCGAACGTGCTTTCGCCGGCGAGAACCGGCGAGAGCATGATGCGGTTGTAGTTCGGCCGCGGCTCTGCGCCGAACATCGTGACGTCGTACATGTCAGGGGCCAGCTCGAACAAATCTTCGAGCACGCGGGCCCCCGCCATCCCGTTTCCTATGACGACGAGCTTGGGCTTGCTCATGCCGCCTCCTCCTCTTCAATCGGCTCGGCTTCCGCCGGAGGAGTGGGGTTCGCACCGCCTTCATAATCCTCCAGGAATTGAAGGACTTCTTGGCGGTAATTGTAGTAGTCGGGATGCTCCAACAAGGCTTTGCGGGTGCGCGGGCGATCGATGTTGACGCGCATATCCTTGCCGATCCGCGCATTGGGACCATTCGTCATCATGACCACGCGATCGCCGAGCAGGATCGCCTCGTCCACATCATGCGTCACGCAGATCGCGGTGACCTGCGTGCGCTGCCAGACATCCATGAGGACTTCCTGCAGCTCCCACCTGGTCAAACTGTCGAGCATGCCGAAGGGTTCGTCTAAAAGCAGCAATTTTGGGCTGAGCGAGAAGGCGCGCGCGATACCGACGCGCTGCTTCATGCCATTGGACAAATCAGACGCAAGCTTATCCATCGCGTCGCCAAGGCCCACACGATGCAGGTAATACTCGACGACCTGCTGACGTTCCGCACGGCTGGCGTCCGGATAGACCTTATCGACGCCGATCGCGACATTCTGCTTCGCGGTGAGCCAGGGGAAGAGGGAGGGGGATTGGAAAACGACCGCGCGGTCGGGACCGGCGCTGGTGACTTCCTTCCGGTCGAGAATAATGCCCCCTTTAGAGACGTCGTTCAATCCGGCGGCCATCGTCAGCACGGTTGATTTCCCGCACCCAGAATGGCCGATAATAGAAATGAATTCGCCCTTTTGAACCCGCGTATCGAAGCCTTCCACAACAGTTAGCGGCCCTTTCGGCGTGGGATAGACTTTGGAGACTTGCGAGAACTCCAAATACCGATCTTCCGCCAGGCCTGAGGTTTGCGCCGCCTCCTCATACGCTTTGGGCGGCTTTTGCGTGATCGGCACTACGTTTGGCAGCGTCAGCTCTTGGCTGTCGATTTTCGCTTCAATGCCCACCTTCATTAAATAGTCGGTGACATCGCGGCGCAGCGTTTTGAACGTGTCTGACGCGTTTATTTTCGTGCGTTCGCGCGGACGCTCGATATCGACCTTAAACGCGGGACCCAGGGTGGCGTTTGGACCAGGGTTGAGCGGAATGATGCGGTCGGCCAGTAAGATGGCTTCGTCGACGTCATTGGTGATCAACACCACAGTCTTTTTGTCGTTCGACCAGATATCGGTGATTTCGTCCTGCAGCTTGGAGCGCGTCAGCGCGTCCAAGGCCGATAGGGGTTCGTCCAACAATAAGATTTCCGGGTTCATCGCCAAAGCGCGCGCCACAGACACGCGCTGGCGCATGCCGCCGGACAATTCGGCGGGACGACGATCAAGCGCGTGATCTAGCCCGACCATTTCGACATAGCGCATGGTGCGCGCGGCGCGGTCGGCCTTAGACTCTGACTTGAACACCGAATCTACGGCCAGCTGCACATTTTCCTTTACGGTCATCCAAGGCATCAATGAATAGCTTTGGAACACAAGACCGCGATCCGGGGCCGGGCCGGTAACCGCTTCGCCTCGGCAAAGAACTTCGCCGGAATCCGCCGTTTCCAAACCCGCGATCAGATTGATAAGCGTCGTCTTGCCGGAGCCTGAGAAGCCGAGGATGGCGACAAACTCGCCATCCTCTACCGAAAGATCGATATCGCTGAGGATCTCAGCGCGGTCCACGCCTTCGCCGAAAGCTTTGGAGACGTTTTTGAGCTCTAGGATCGCCATTGCCGCCTCCTAGCGCTGCGCCGTGTGAGTGAACATGGTCTGGAGCGCCAACATCACCCGATCCAAGGCGAAGCCGATTACGCCGATGGTGAGAACTGCGACCATGATCTTAGCGAGCGATTGAGACGACCCGTTTTGGAATTCGTCCCAAACGAACTTTCCAAGGCCTGGGTTCTGCGCAAGCATTTCCGCCGCGATGAGAACCATCCAGCCCACGCCCAGCGACAAACGCATGCCGGTGAAAATCAGCGGCAAGGCGGAGGGCAGCACCAATTTGGTGACTTTGGTCCAGGCGTCGAGTTTTAGAACCTTGCCGACATTGACCAAATCCTTGTCGATCGACGCCACGCCGAGCGCCGTGTTGATCAGGGTCGGCCACAAGGAGCACAAGGTCACCGTAATGGCTGACGTCAAGAAGGATTTTGAGATGCCTGAATCCGTTGCAACCGTTGCGGATACGACCATGGTCACGATTGGAAGCCAGGCGAGAGGAGACACAGGCTTAAAGATCTGAATGATGGGGTTAAACGCTGCGTTCATGCCTGGAGACATGCCGCAAAGGATGCCTAAAGGCGCGGCGAGAACGACCCCGATAAAGAAGCCGAAGAACACGGTCTGAAGACTGGTCCAGATCTGCTCATAATAGGTCGGTTTGCCTGTATAATTGCGCTCGCGGACTTCAGCCCCACGACCTGCGTCGATCAAAGCTTGGTTGCGCTCGTCCTGACGGGCGTAAAAAGCGTCCGCTTTGGCTTTTTCCTGCACATGGTCCGCGTGCAGAACTTGGGCTTGCTCCCAGACCTGGGCTGGCCCTGGTATGGCGCCGAGCGACGTTTTAACCTGGGGCGCCAATTGGCCCCATGCGAAAAGGAAAACGAGAACGGCAAGGAGGGGAATTCCAAGCCGATTCCACAATTCTTGACTCTGGCGCTTCGGGCTGTCGCCACCGGCCATCATCAAAATGGGCGTCACCCAAGAAAGTCCTAAAACGTCAAGGACTTTCGAGGCTTTGTTGACGCCTGAGAAATACTTTTCGCGACGGGCTTCTTTATCTGCGGCCTTAGAAGGGCCCGAGCCCGAAACGGGGGCGGGTGAAGCGGCTGCTTGCGCGGTGCTCATGAGAAATTCCGTTCCTGGTTAGAGTCTAGCGGCAAGGGTGGCGGGAAGCTGCTGGAACGGCTTCCCGCCTATGTCCACTAGGCGTCCGAGGGGGATCGCTTAGTTGACAACTTCAGAGCCTTGCACTGTCTGCGCGTTCTTCAGTCCAATCTCGAAATTGGTGAGATACTCGTTCGGTTTGCGTCCATCGAATGTGACATTGTCGATGAATTCAGACTGGGGCTCACGATAGCCGTCTGTCTCCCAAGGGAAGTCTTCCTCCTTCACCTTGCCTTCATCCACCAGCATGCGGGCGGCTTCCAGATAGATGTCGGGGCGATAGACTTTCTTGGCCACTTCATCATACCAAGCATCGTCTTTCGGCTCGGCGATTTGACCCCAGCGGCGCATTTGAGAGAGGTACCAAACAGCGTCGGAATAGTAGGGATAGGTCGCGTTGTAGCGGAAGAAGACGTTGAAGTCGGGAATCTCACGCTTATCGCCTTTTTCGTATTCGAACGTCCCCGTCATCGAGTTCGCGATCACTTCATAATCCGCGCCGACATATTCGGAGCGTGCGAGGATCTCGACGGCTTCTGGACGATTGGCGTTGTCGTCTGCATCCAGCCACTGGCCGGCCCTGATCAGAGCTTTGGTCAACGCCAAAGTGGTGTTTGGATTGGCGTCCGCGAATTCCTTGCTGATGCCGAAGACTTTTTCCGGATTGTCTTTCCAGATCTCGTAATCGGTGATTACCGGCACGCCGATGCCTTTGAACACAGCTTGCTGGTTCCACGGCTCGCCCACGCAATAGCCGTAGATCGTGCCTGCTTCCAATGTCGCCGGCATTTGCGGCGGAGGCGTCACGGATAGAAACGCGTCGGCGCCGATCTGACCGGAAACGTCGTCCGGCGAGTAGTAACCGGGATGGATGCCGCCGGCCGCCAACCAATAGCGCAGCTCGTAATTGTGCGTGGAGACCGGGAAGACCATGCCCATATTGAAGGGCTTGCCCTCTTCTTTGAACTGATCGACCACCGGCTTCAGATATTCCGCACCGATCGGGTGCACCGGACGTCCGTCATCCATTTTTGGAATGCCGGGCTTCATCAACTCCCAGACTTCATTGGAGACGGTGATGCCGTTGCCGTTCAAATCCATGGAGAAAGGCGTGACCACGTGCGCTTCGGTGCCGAAGCCGATCGTGGCGGCCAAGGGTTGACCCGCCAGCATATGCGCGCCGTCCAATTCGCCGTCGATCACGCGGTCGAGCAGAACTTTCCAGTTCGCTTGCGGCTCCAGAGTGACGAACAGGCCTTCATCTTCGAAATAGCCCTTTTCATAGGCGATCGCGAGCGGCGCCATGTCCGTCAGCTTGATGAAGCCGAATTTCAGATCCGTTTTTTCAAGCGTTAGCGCCGGCGCGGCGGCCGCGGCGGCTGGCTCAGCTGGCTCCGACGCCGCCGGTGCAGGCGCGGCCGATTCGCCGCCGCCATTTCCACAAGCGGCCAATACAAGTGCGGCGGTGGATGCGCAGATCAGCTTTGCATTCGCAAGCGTGCGGCGTCCCCATGTTTCCAAACCTATCGGTTGGTTGTCCATGAAAGTCTCAGTCATTCGCTCTCTCCAAGCCTAGGCGACCGCCTAGATCCCGATGTGCTGCGCTTCAAAAAGGCGCAGCAGACACAAAAAAAGCCGCGTCGATCCGTAATGAGCTTCCAAAAAGAAGCCCGCGGATAGGCGCGGCGGTGCGTGGTGGTCGCCCTTCATCGGACGTCAAAATTTGGCGCTGCGACCTCGCAGCACAGCGCTACTAAGTTGCTTCGAGCGCTCAATATCAATACGGAGCGGCGTACCGCGGTGCAGCAAAGGGCGCCTTGCCCAATCTCACGGCATTGCTGAGCAATCGGCGCTCAAGTTTTGGACTCAACGTGCTGCGGTGCGGTTTTGCACTGCCGGCGCGGCGTTGTTAGATGCGCCGCATGAGCTTCAACGTTTCCATCATTACGCTTTTTCCCGACGTGTTCCCGGGGGTTCTAGACGCGTCGATCATCGGCCGGGCCCGCGCCGAAGGTCTTTGGCGGTTAGAAACCCTCGATCTGCGCGCATTCGGCGAAGGGCGACACAAGCAAGTTGACGACACGCCGGCCGGAGGCGGGGCGGGCATGGTGTTGCGAGCGGATATCGCCGCGGAGGCTTTGGACAGCATTGCGGCGGACGATCGACCGCGCATCTATCTGTCGCCGCGCGGAGCGCCGTTTAACCAGGCGCGCGCCCGAGAATGGGCCGCCGGACCCGGATTGGTGATGCTGGCGGGACGGTTTGAGGGGCTGGATCAGCGTGTGATCGACGCGCGCGGCTTAGAAGAAGTGTCGATCGGCGATTTTGTCCTTGCCGGCGGGGAAGCGGCCGCGCAAGCGATGATCGAGGCCTGCATACGCTTGCTGCCCGGCGTTGCGGGCAATCAATCCTCCTTAGAGCATGAAAGCTTTGAAACTGGCTTGCTGGAACACCCTCACTATACCCGCCCGCGGATCTGGGAAGGCCGGGAGATTCCTAACGTTTTGCTCTCCGGAGACCATAAAAAAGTCGAGGAATGGCGTGCAGCTGAAGCTGAGGCGTTGACACGGGCGCGAAGACCGGATTTATACCGCGCTCCCCAAACAAAATCCGCGATACGCTCGCGTGAAGAATAGGCGCCAAATCAATGGCCAACATTATCGAGACGCTCGAAGCTGAGGAAGTCGCCCGCGTTGTCGGCGGCAAAACCATTCCTGAATTCTCTCCAGGCGACACGCTTCGCGTCAATGTGAAGATTAAAGAGGGCGAGCGTGAGCGTGTGCAGGCCTTTGAGGGCGTATGTATCGCGCGGTCTGGCGGTGGGCTGAATGAAAGCTTCACGGTTCGCAAACTGTCGTTCGGCGAAGGCGTAGAACGCGTGTTCCCCGTGGTGTCGCCCATGTTGGAAAGCATTGAGGTGAAACGCAAAGGCAAGGTACGCCGCGCCAAGCTGTATTATCTGCGCGGGCGCACCGGTAAAGCTGCACGTATCTCCGAGCGGACGACGGGCCGCGGCATCGAACGTCGGGCGAAGAAGGGCGCATAGCGTCTCTTTGTAATTTAATGGTTCAAGCCGCCGCCCTCGCAACGGGGCGGCGGTTTTCGTTTGCGCCTCAGAAATTTCGACCAGGAGCGCATGGCGCGTCTCTACAAGACGCCGCTGGAAGTCATGCGCGCCGCGTTCTCCAAATGATGTCCGAATTTTAATTGAGGCCTGAGCGCCCGGAAGTTATAGCTTAACGGGTCATTAACGCGTGGGACGAGCGGGGAGACTTCCTATGCTTGCGAATATATTGGCGGTGGCGGGCGTTGTGATTGTCCTGCTTCTATTGGTCTTTTTGATCTATAGGGCCGCGCGCACCTTCGATCCGGCGTCCGAGCACGCTATGGTCGCCAAAAAAGGCGCCGATTTTCACGGTGCGATCACGTCGCCGATTACGATTTGGGATCCCAAAATCAAAGTGCTTCGCGAGAAAGATGCGCCCGACATCGCCTTTACGGTGCAATCGCCGGAGAAGGACGAGTATTACGAGCGCTCCCTGGTGACCAAGCGAACGGGCGAAATCTCATTGCGCATACAAACCGGCTCGCCGCGTCCCTTCGTGGCGATGACCAATGATCGGCACCGCTATCGCATTTTCTCCCACATCACCTTCCAATTGGATGTTGATCGGATCCAAACGCCGTGTCAGCTGCAGAATTTCGGGATGGCCCTGTCCAGCCGCCTTGAGAATTTGTTCGACAATGAAATCGGCAAATACAAGGACGAGGAGCTTCGCGCGCGGCAAGAAGAGATCGAAACCGCCGTCACCTCCGCCATGCAAGCGATCGAGGCGGGCTCTGCGAGCGCTGCGGCAGGCATTCCCCTAGGTATCATCGTCTATGAGGCTAGCTTTTCTTACGAAGAAGCGGACGCTGTTTCTGAGAGCGAGGCCGGTCGATCTGCAACGGGAGCTCCCACCGGCGTGATGTGGATGTCCGACACGCAATTGGACCGCATCGCCGACGTGTTCAAAGACCGTGATCCGATGGCGGCGAAGGCGCTGATGCGGATGATGGAGCTTCAAACCCGGCAAAATGTCGTGGAAATGCTCGCGGCGAGCGGGACGATCAACCAATTCACCCTAGAGGAATTGGGACTGAAAGAGGTGGCGTCCGAGATTCCTGAAGTGGAAAAACTGGAGGCGCCGGCGGACGCTTCGCCTGGCGAAGGTGGAAACGCGACCGTTCGGGATCAGAACGCCGACAATGTCATCCAAAAGATAAGCGGCTAAGGCGCGGTGCTCAGCCGCGGCCGCGTCGTGCTGGCTCTCTGGGGCCGCCCGGCATAATCGGACGCGGCGCATATCCGCCCATCGAAATGACGCGGTCATACATGACGAGCGCGCCAGCGAGGGAGACGTTGATGCAGAATTTGGTGGGAATTTTCACCACATGGCTGCATCGTTCCAACATCTCCCGCGTCAAATCCCCTTTTTCTCGCCCCAACACGTAGGCGGCGGCCGGCGGATGACGGAAAGCCGGCAACTCCACAGCATCGTCCGTTAGTTCCACGCCGACCAATTGGCAGCCTTTCGGTAACGCCATATCGTCTACGGCGTCCCATTGATGATAGGGGACGTGCTCCACCGATTTTGACGTGTCTGAATTGTAAATGTCGCGGATCTTAGCGTCGGCGTTGACGGAAAAAATGAAGCTCGCGCCGAACGCGTGTCCCGTGCGCATCAACGCACCGAGATTCATGGGTTTGGAGATCCCCTCCACGCCTATGCCGAAATAGCCTCTCATCTGGATCGATTAGCGTGTTCGCGGGCGTCTAGAAAGTGCGGACTTCAAACTCGCCATTGGCGTTCGCCCAGCCGCGCTTCATCCCGTCCGTGTTGAACGGCAGTGCGATGCGGCCCAAACGATCAACCGCGATAAGGCCGCCTTCTCCGCCCATGAAACCGACATCGTCGATGGCGCTCTTCGCAGCTTGCGCCAAGCTCTCCCGCGCATAGCGGATGCGGGCGGAGACGTCGCCTGCTGCGCCTGTACGCATGAAATACTCGCCCAATCCCGTGCAGGAGACAGCCACGCGTTCATCCGCCCATGTGCCGGCGCCGATTTGCGGCGTATCGCCCACGCGGCCGAATTGTTTGTTCCGCACGCCGCCTGTCGACGTGCCCGCCGCCAGCCCGCCCTCGGCGTCCAACACGACCGCGCCGACCGTGCCGTGCGCCGCCTTTTTGGTTGACCCGCGTCGAATTTCTGCTGGGCGATAATACTCCTCGGGATCTTTGATGCGCTTAAAGCCCGCGTCGCTTGCAAAGGCCGCCGCACCCGCGCCCGCCAACATCACATGCGGTGTTTGCTCCATCACGGCGCGGGCGGCTGAAATGGGATGCTTGAAGCCTTCTAGCGCAGCGACCGCGCCGGCTTTGCGCGTTTCGCCATCCATGATTGCGGCGTCTAACTCATAGCCGCCGACCGAATTGGGGGAGGAGCCGCGTCCCGCGATATGGTGGCCGCAATCTTCCAATTCGCGCACCATCGCTTCCACCACGTCGATGGCCGCGTCTCCCGCCTTCAGCATTTTGGCGCCGCGTTTCAACAGAGCGGCCATATGCGCTTCCGCCTCCGCATAATCGCGTTTCCTCGACGCATCCGCGCCGCCATGGAGGGCGATCGCCCACACGCTTGACGTTGCGGATTTAGCGGACTTTCCCACGCGCGCTTAACTCCCCAGCTTCACACCCCGTCCCCCCTCAGCTAGCGTTTCGACATGCACGCTGACAAGTGTGTTAAGGACACACCCCTGAAGATGATTGTGAAGGAAGATGGGTATGAAAGCCGTTTTGTCGAAAGTCCCGGGCGGACCGGAAAGCTTGGTGATTGAGGATATCCCCGAGCCGGTCGCCGGCGCAGGCGAAGTGGTGCTGGACGTCAAATCCGTCGGCGTCAATTTTCCCGACAGCCTGATCATCAAAGACATGTATCAGTTTAAGCCTCAGCGCCCGTTTGCGCCGGGCGCTGAGGTATCCGGCGTCGTGAAATCCGTGGGCGAAGGCGTGACGCGCTTAAAGCCAGGCGATCGGGTGATCGGTTCGGTCGGCTGGGGCGGCATGGTCGAACAATTGGCGGTCGACGCCAATCGATGCATCCCGATCCCAGATGTCATGCCGTTTGATGAGGCTGCGGCCTTCATCTTGACCTATGGCACGTCGCAATACGCGCTGAAAAATCGCGCTTACATCAAGCCAGGCGAAAGCTTGCTGGTCCTGGGCGCTGCCGGGGGCGTCGGCTTGGCGGCGGTGGAGTTGGGCAAGGCGATGGGCGCAAAAGTGATTGCGGCCGCCTCGACCCAGGATAAGGTGGATCTCGCGATCTCGAAGGGCGCGGATACCGGTCTTGTGTATCGAAGCGGCGAGTTGGATCGCGACGCTCAAAAAGAATTCTCCGACCAGATCAAAAAAGCCGGCGGCGGCGGCGTGGACGTCATTTATGACGGTGTCGGCGGCGATTACGCCGAGCCGGCTTTGCGCGCCTTAAACTGGGAAGGCCGCTTTTTGGTGATTGGATTTCCGGCGGGCATTCCCAAAATCCCGCTCAATCTCACCTTGCTCAAATCCTGTCAGATTGTCGGCGTGTTCTGGGGCGCGTTTGTGGCGCAATTCCCGAAGGAAAACGAAGAGAATGTTCGCGAGCTTTTTCAGTTTTACATTGATGGGAAAATCCGTCCGCACGTTTCGAATAGTTATTCCTTGGACAAAGCGCCTGACGCGATCACCGAATTAATCGAACGCCGCGCGACCGGGAAGGTCGTGATCAACATCGACTAAGCTGTGCGTCGGCGTATTAAGCACAGTTCGCCAATTACGGTAGGCTTCGCTCATGCGTTGAAAGTCATGACATTTTTTTAAGACGAAATACCGCGAAACTGGCCCAATTCGGCCACAAGCTGCGGGCAAGTCCGTGTCTGGTAGATTTCATAAGCCGGGAACAGACACGCATGAAACACATCGCCGCCGTCACCGCCGCCGCAGCGCTCGCGGCCTGCGCGACGCAAACCCCAGAGCCCGTCATTGTCGGCGCGCCGGATCCGTCGCCGCCGGAAACGCCTGCCGTTTATCAAGGGGAGGACGCGACAAGCGGGACCTATTGGACTGCTATTGAAAAGCCTTGGCCGGAACAGCCGCTCCTGGTCATGATCAATCCCGCCGTGTCGCAGACCGACGCCTATGCGCTGTCTTTCTCGTGCAACTCGGATACAGGCGCGATCTCAGGCGCCTTGCAGGGGCAAGACGTAGCGCGCGCGGGCGAAGCGGCGGTGTTTTCTCTCAAGCTGACACGTAAATCTGAAGTTGCGGCGGCCGTCGATTTATTGGGCGATACAATGGCGTCATCGGACTTGGCCGGCGTGTTTGAAAGCGACGGCGTCAACGCCGAGTTCGACTTTCCAATTGACTGGCTCGACCTCAACGGCGTTGGCGCGTCGCAGCGCGCCGCCTTTGTGTCCGATACGGGAGAGACGGTGCTAGCGCTGACCACTGAAGATGTCGCGCCGGAAGAGCCGGCTTTGAAGGTCGCGTCTTTGAGCGGCTTTAACGAAGCGGCGACTCAATTCTATTATTTCTGCAATCCTAAGTAGGAGGCGGTCATGTCTAAGAGCGATTTTTCAGACTACACGCCGGACATTGTCGACTTCGTTTTGGATACGCCTTTTGGCGAGCCTTTGTCCTATGATGATGTGGCGCGCGCGTTCAAAATGCCTGCGAACGATGTTGAGAGCATTGTTTCCGGCTTGAACGATGCAGAGAAAAAAGCCGTATCGAGAGTCCTAAGAGCTTAGGGTTTCTCGGTTGCGCTCCTTTATCTAGCCGGCTTTATATCGGCAAAATATAGATGAGGGAGCGCATAATGGCTGGCAAGCTGGACGGTAAAATCGCGGTGATAACGGGCGGTGCGAGCGGAATTGGACTCGCAACGGTCGAAGCCTTTGTAGAAGAGGGCGCGCGCGTCGTCGTCGGCGATCTTCAAAACGAGGCGGGCGAGGCGCTGGTCACGCGGCTTGGCGCCGATACAGTCGCGTATCGCCATTGCGATGTGACGGATGAAGACCAGCTCAAAGCGCTTCTACACGCTGCTAAAACCGAATTTGGCGGCTTGGACGTTTTGTTCAACAACGCCGGCATTGGCGGTCCGAGCGAGCCGATCGAAGTATTGGACATGGCGGCGTGGTCAGCGAACATGGATTTGTTGGTCAAAGCGCCGTTTATGGGCGTAAAACACGCTGTTCCTTTGATGCGCGAACGCGGCGGCGGCGTCATTGTGAACACGTCCTCGGTCGCCGGGATGCAGGCGGGATATGGTCCGGCGACATACTCCACGGCGAAAGCGGCGGTTTTGCATTTTTCACGCATGGCGGCGGCGGAATTGGCGGCGGATAAGATCCGCGTTAATGCGGTCTGTCCCGTCATTATCGCCACGTCTATGATTGGCGCATCGCTTGGCGTCCCGCGGGCTCAAGCCGCTCAGATGGCCGAGATGTTATCGCAGGGCGCCGGCGGCGCACAGCCGGCCGGACGGTCAGGTCAGGGCGCTGATATCGCCAATGCGGTGGTGTTCCTGGCGTCTGACGCCGGCGAGTTCGTCAATGGGACACATATTGTGGTGGATGGCGGCCTTACAGTCGGACCGCCGCACGCCTGGCGGCAGGATCTACCCAATCCCCTATTCGACGCGCTGGGCGTCACCGTCGAGCAGGCGGACGCGATGCGCGAGGCGGCTAAATCCGCGTCTTAGGCTTGGGGAATTTTTTGAGTTTTAGCCATGTGCATTGCGTGGGGGTCGACCATCGGCTAGGTGTCCCGCCATAGCTTTCGCGCGTAAGGCGTTGATGTTCGGAAAACTCTTTGGCGGCGCGCAAGACAAGCTCGCAAAAGCGGGCCGCAATGCGGCGTTCGCCCCCTTGATGGAGACCTCCCCAATGGCTCGTAAAAAAATCGCCCTCATCGGCGCCGGCATGATCGGCGGTACGCTCGCTCATGTCTGCGCCCGCGAAGAATTAGGCGACGCGGTGTTGTTTGATATTTTCGGCGGCGTCGCCAAAGGCAAGGCGCTCGATATCGCCGAAGCGACCCCTGTGTTCGGCAAGGACAGCTCGCTCGCCGGCACGGACAGCTATGCGGATATCGCAGGGGCCGACGTATGCATCGTGACCGCCGGCTTCCCGCGTAAGCCAGGCATGAGCCGCGATGATTTGATTGGCAAAAATCTGGAAGTCATGAAGCAAGTCGGCGAAGGCATTAAAACCTATGCGCCGAACGCGTTCGTGATCTGCATCACCAACCCTTTGGACGCCATGGTGTGGGCGCTGCAGAAATTCTCTGGTCTTCCCGCCAACAAAGTCGTCGGCATGGCCGGCGTTTTGGATTCGGCGCGTTTCCGTCATTTCCTCGCCGAAGAATTTGAAGTCTCCGCCGAAGACGTCACCGCGTTTGTGATGGGCGGTCATGGCGACACGATGGTGCCGCTTCTGCGTTACTCTACGGCGGCGGGCATTCCGGTGCCGGATCTCATTGAGATGGGGTGGTCGACCCAGGAAAGCATGGACGCGATTGTGGATCGGACGCGCAAAGGCGGCGGTGAGATTGTCGCGCTATTGGGCAATGGCTCAGCCTATTACGCACCGGCTGAAAGCGCGATCGATATGGCGGTGTCTTATCTAAAGGACAAAAAGCGCCTTCTGCCTTGCGCGGCCTATCTGTCTGGCGAATTTGGGGTTAGCGACATGTATGTCGGCGTGCCGGTGATCATCGGCGAAGGCGGCGTCGAAAAAGTCGTCGAGATCAATCTCAACGCAGAAGAACAAGCCATGTTCGACCATTCCGTCGACGCAGTGAAAGGTTTGGTTGAAGCTTGTAAAAATCTTGAGCCGTCGCTCGCCTAGAGCGCCTCTGGCTTCAACTTCGATCAAAGGCCCGTGAGCGAGCGCTTGCGGGCCTTTTGCGTGCGCGATGAACCGCGTATCGAACTTAGATTGCTGCATCCCCAAAGGGAGAAATCTATGAAATACGCAATCGCCGCCATCGCCGCGTTCGCCATGGGCGGGCCCGCGGTCGCCGGTCACCATGAAACCGCCGCTGAAGCGGAAACCGCCGAGCTGGGCCCCGCCATCGGATCGACGGCGCCTGCTGTCGCCGCGACGGACGCGACCGGCACCGCGCGCGACTTCGCCGACCTTAAAGGCGAAAACGGTTTGGTGCTCGTGTTTGTCCGCTCCGCCGATTGGTGCCCTTTCTGCAAAAAACAATTGGCGGATTTGAGCAGCGTCCAAGCGGATCTTGAGGACCGTGGCTACGGGCTTGCGGCGCTTAGCTATGACACACCGGAAAAACTCGCCGCTTTTGCGGATAAATCCTCGATCGATTATACGCTTTTGTCCGATCCAGGGTCCGAAGTGATCCGCGCGTTCGGCGTGTTGAACGAAGACATGGAGCCCGGTTCACGCGTTTACGGCATTCCCCACCCGATCATCGTGATCTTGGGCGCCGAAGGCGTTGTGGAAGCGAAGCTCTATGAAGATGATTACCGCACGCGTCCGCCAAGCGGCGTGGTGGTCAGCACGATTGACGGGCTGACGGCGAGCTAAACCCGTCTTGACCAAAAAAAACGCCCGCGCTCGGGGGGAGGAGGGCGCGGGCGTTCTGGTAGACGGCGGCCATTCGGGGGGAGAAGCGTCGGCCGCCGAGGAAGTCCTTAAAGATAAAGCGAGGGGGCTTCGCCGAAGGCGAGAACGGCTGTTCCGATCACGACCACCGCCATAAAGCTAAGCGCAAAAACACGGCTTAAAATCGGGGCGTTGGTCATCGGTCCTGTCCTTCGTCGCCAGCGTGTCGGCGATCACTTTTCTTTTTGTCTGTAACGGAAATGGGCGCGCGGCCTTGTCGGCGCCAATGAAACGCCTGAATAGGGTTTATTCTCCTCGCTTATGGACTTGCGGTCGCGTCAAAGCTGAGCTTTTGCTTCACAGTCAGGAGGCGTTTGAAATTGGCGGTTGAGCGAGGCGAGATCGGATGCGCGAATTCTTGAGGGCCTATTGGTGGCTGCCCGCAACTCTCTTTATCGCCTGCATTTTGGCGCTTGGAGTAATGGCGCCGGCGCCGCCCAAATCCGTTTCAATCGCGGGCGGCGCGCCGGGCGGCGGTTATGCGGCGGAGGCGCTTCGGATTTCTGATGCGCTGGGCGTCAAGAAGGTCAAAGGCGAAGTGCTGGAGACCACCGGCTCATTGGACAATCTAGAGCGTCTCAAATCTGGCGAGGCTGACATCGCGATCGTGCAAACCGGCGTTGTCGCGCCGGCGGACAGCGAGGAAGTCGTCTCGCTCGGCGCGATCTATTTCGAACCGCTTTGGGTGTTTCATCGCGCTGAGATCGAGTTGCAGGATTTGCGCGGGCTCGAGGGATTGTCAGTCGCCATGGGCGATCGCGGGTCGGGCGCCGAAGCATTGGCGAGATTGTTGCTGCCCGAAAACGGCGTTGAGATGAGCGAAATGATCGTCTCGCCGCTCGGCGGTCGCGACGCCGCCGCGGCTTTAAAGTCCGGCGAGGTGGATGTGGCGATGCTAGTTGTCGGCGCCTCGGCTGATTGGATTGCGGAACTCGTCCATGATCCGGAGATCTCTTTACTTTCTATTCCGCGCGCCCATGCCTATTCGCGGCGTTACCCTTATTTGGCGCCGGTCACGCTGTTCGAGGGCGTTTTGGATTTTGAGGAGAACATTCCCGCGTCAGACGTCCAACTCATTGCGCCAGCCGCGCAATTAGTGACCCGGAAGGATTTGCATCCTGCGGTTCAATCCTTGCTGATCGAAAGTGCGTTTGAGGCGCATCGCGGCGGGTCCTTACTTGCGCCGCCGAAAACGTTCCCAACCGCAACCTTGGCGGATATCCCCTTATCCTCGGAAGCCCGCCGGTATTACGAACGCGGTCCGTCCTTTCTGCGGCGCTTGTTTCCCTATTCAGTGGCGAATTTCTTAGAACGCGCCTGGGTGTTGCTCATCCCGCTAGCGACGCTCGCCATCCCGATCTTCCGGGCGGCGCCGCCGCTTTATCGTTGGCGCATCCGCCGCAAAATTTATGTTTGGTACAATGACCTGCGAGAGCTTGAAGCGCGCGGACGGGTGGCGACGACCGACGGCGAACGCGACAAGGTAAGCGCCGAATTGGCGAAGCTGCAGGCGGAGACCGGCCATGTGGAAGTGCCGGCGTCCTATACAGACGATCTTTATCGTTTGCGCGCCCACATCCGATTTGTCGCGGAATTGGTCGATCGCCTCGGCGACGACAACGAGGCGCGTCGGATTTAGTCGAGCAGGGCTGCGTTTTTTCCGATCGCATCGGCGAGCCGCGTTTTATCCGCATCGCCAAGCCCCGCCCAAGCGTGTTTGAGCACATGGAGGCATTTCGCCTGATATTTGAACGCGGCGCCACGATATGGCTCGCCATAGAGCGTGGTAGACATTTCCTCATCTCCGGCGTCCACTGCAGCGGCGTTGTCAGTAAGGAAGGGCAAGTGAATCTCGCCCACCAGTTCCAAAAAGCGCCTTGTGACGTCTATGTCTAGCGCGTCATCCGCCCAATCGCCCTCAACGCCGCCAGCATCGTCGATGTAGCCGATCCAGCGATAGGCGTAGGGGTAATTGCGGCTTAAGACTTCGCCCGAGGTGGGATCTGCCGCGAGCTGCGACATCTGCCCATAAATTGCAAACTCTGCGACGGATGGGCGTGATCCAAAGAGAAATGGTCCCTCAAGGGCGAGTTCATTGAGCAGAGCGTACATGTCGTCGCGAAAATAGTTGATTGCGGCCTGGTTCTCCGGCGTGCAGCCGACGATCGGCATACGGCCGATTTGGCGCGTCTTGATCATGCCTGCATTCGTCTCCAGCGCATCTCGCCCCAGTCCTGGCGAGCGGTCGAATGCGAGCCATCTGGACGCCACTTCGGCGTCTGCGGGTCTGATCCAGCGTTCGTTGAACATGGGCTTGGTCAGGATTTCGTCCGCCATGTCCTCAATGAGCAATGCCGCCATTCTAAGATCTGGTCGCTGAGGCAGCAGCGCGCGCGCTGGATTGGCGGCGTCGAGCTCCTGCAGGAAGGGGGTAGAATCATTTGTCCAGCTGCCGTCCGGTCGTTGGATCACGGGGATTACAGGTACTTTGACTTGATTTAGCGCCTTCGTCAGTGCGTCGCCGTTGGTGTTCCAGACATAGGGCAAGCGGAGGTAGCGCAGCGCCGCGCGAACCTTGACGGAATAGGGCGAAGCAACAGCGCCATGTATTATGAAATGGGACATCTGGGCGTTCCAGCTATAGCCCAAGCACGCGCTTGGCGATGATGTTCTTTTGGATCTCGTTCGTGCCGCCATAGATGGATTGGGCGCGTGCTCCGAAATAATAGGACACACCCGGCGCGGCGAAGTCGGGCAATCCGGCCTCCAACGCCCAATCCGGCGTCACCGCGTCGTCGAACCAGCGCTGACCATTGGCGGCGGCGGCTTCCATAAACAATGTGGTGATTTCCTGCGCCGTCGTCGTCGCCATGATTTTGAGGATGGAGGCTTCATTCCCCGGCGCCCCGCCGTCTCCAACAGACGACAGCACGCGTAGAACCGTCATCTCCAATCGGTCGACGCTCAGCGTAGCGGCGGAGAGTTTCGCGGCGAAGGCGTCATCATCAATCAAGCTGGTATTGCCGCCGGTCGATGTGGCGGACGCGATTTCGCGGAGCTTCCGCAGTTGGGCGCGTTTGCCGCCAATGCGGGCGTAAGAGGTGCGTTCGTGTCCGAGCAGATACTGCGAATACCCCCAACCCTTGCCTTCTTCGCCGATCCGGTTGTCCACCGGCGCGCGCACGTCGGTGAATTCTACGCGATTGAGCACATGTTTGCCGTCAATGGTGATGATGGGATGCACCACAACGCCCGGCGTTTTCATATCCACGCAGATGAACGTGACGCCCTCTTGTTTTTTGCCGGAATTGTCCGTGCGCACGAGGCAGAAAATCCAATCGGCATGCTGCGCCGCGCTGGTCCAGATTTTGGTGCCGTTGAGCACGTATTCTTCGCCCTCGCGAACCGCGCTGAATTGTAGCGACGCCAGATCCGATCCTGCTTCCGGCTCTGAATAGCCCTGCGCCCAACTGGTCTTTCCTGACCTAATGCCGGGTAGCCAGCGTTCTTTCTGGGCCTCGGTGCCGAATGTGTAGATCACGGGACCCACATAGATGACGCCCATCGGCGTCACCGTCGGCACGCCCGCGCGCTCCAGCTCTTCGTCGAAAATGTATTGCTGCTCCAGGCTCCAGCCGGGGCCGCCATACTCCGTCGGCCAAGCGGGGACCAGCCAACCTTTCGCCGCCAAGGCTTGTTCGGAGCGTTTGATTTCGGCCGTGGTGAGCGATGCGCCGCGCGCATTCTTGTCAATGATGTCTCGCGGAAACTCGGTGTCGAAAAAGCGTCGGACTGTATTGCGAAAGTCGTCGGCTTCAGCGCTGTAGGAGAGATCCATCGACAAGCCTTTCAAGCGCAGATCATAGCAAACTTGTGGAGAGTTTAAGTTGAGGATGTCTTGTCACTCAGGCTGCCACAAGTGTTGCCTTAGGGGCAAACGCATGCCGCTTTGTCGTTTCGCGCGAGGAAGGTTGAGATATGCGAACAAGCCCGAGGAAGACACGCTTTGAGACACGCGATTTTGGCGGCTCCCGTGATGATTTTGGCGGCGTACGCCGCAAATGCGCTCGAACAGCGTGAATTCTGGTTCAACTTGGCGACACCCTAGATCGTACGCGCGTCACCGCTAGAACCGCTTGATCCCTGAGGCGCTGCGCGGCATTAACGGCGCAGATAATCGAGCTCATCACCGCGCACTGACCAGACGCGCCTATACAAAAGGGTCCGCAATGGCCGCCTATCAATATGTGTATCAGCTTCAGGG
>JBCCMB010000033.1:0-22998 GCA_039026555.1 Pseudomonadota bacterium | reverse complement strand
GGCGCCGGTTGCGCAAGCAGCTAGAACAAGCGCCGAAGCGGCCCCGATAAGCTTGGAGGAGAGTGGGGCGGTTTGGGACCGTTTTGTCGTCATCGCATCAATTCCTCGCGGGTCAGCGTGTTCGCTTCAACTTCTTCGCGCGTTAGCCACAGCGTCCGGAATTCGCCATCGGCCAGCATTTGAAGTTGGTCGTTATAGTGCGGCGTTCCCGGCTGGCGGGAATTGCCATAGGTCATCAGCCCCAGGGCTTTGACGGGCTCGGAAAACTCAACCATCGAGATCCAGGTCTCGCCATGTTGCGGCGTGCGTATGCCATCGCCGTCGCGATCCGCCCACGTGACGACGTTGAACGCGCCGAGATTTCCGAAGCTGCCCAATCCTGGAAGGTCTTTATCGCCGATGATAAAGCGGGACACCTCACCATAGGGCCGGTCAATCGCACCATATTTTTCCTTTGTACGTACGATCGCGCCTCTAAGCATCTCCACGGCGGCGGGCTTGTCCTTAATGCCGACCGGCGTGGTGAGCGGCGCGTCGAGCGACCACGGCGTTTCATACTTGTCTTGCTCGGAGAAGGGGAAGGCGAAGGGTTTGGACGCAAAAGGCGCCATGAACTCTTCGAACAAAAGCGCGGCTTCCGCGTCGGCGTCGAACTCGCGATCCCAGCCTTCAAGAAGCGCCAAGGCTTCCTGGAGTTCGGTATCGGGGTCATCGGCGGCCGCCGCAATCAAATCCGGTAAGATACGGTCCGCAGCGGTCGCATAGGCGGACAGCTTTAACTCGACCATTTCGTCCAAACTAACCTTGTCTTCCTCCACGAGCATGGCGACGGAATTCTGCGCGCGAAGGCTCATTGGACCTGAGACCGCGACATAGGGCGGGAAGTCCTCCGGCGCGTAAGTTGGCGGATAGGTGGCGACCCACGGCGGATCATTGGCGTTTTGCACGAACCCGCTCTCTGGATCGGCGACGATGGGCAGGTCGGATAAGGGGTGGATTTCATCCCAGACGTATTCAGATGTGTCGCCGGGTACGAGGCCTTGCCAGAAATCTAGATCACCGCTGTCGCGCTTCGGCAGAATACCATTGTGCGTGTATTGGATGTGACCGTCCTTATCCGCATAGACGATATTGAAGGTCGGCACTTGCAGACGCGCCATAACCTCTTGGAATTCTTCATGGCTCTCCGCGCGCAGCATGTCGAAATACTGCTGCAGCATGCCGGGTCGATCGAGGCCGGCGACGCGAAGGGCGATGGTTTCTCCATCTGCGCGCTTAAACACGGGCCCATGAACGCTCGATCTTAAGGTCATGGGTTTTTCGAGAAGCGACCCATCCTCCTGCAGGACTTTGTAGCTCGTCTCGGTCGTTTCGAACGGCAGAGTTTCGCCGTCGAAAACATAGCCGTCACCGTCGAGCTTTAGATGATAAGACGTTGCGCCAAGCGTGCGATTGACCGTGTTCGCGATCCCCATCTGTTGATTGAACGCAAATCGAATGACTGGCAGGCCCACCTGCGTCGCGCCGTACATTTCAAAGTCCGGCCCAATGATATGGGCTTCATAATAGGTGAAGAAACCGCTGGCCCATGGCAAATGCGGGTTCGCCAGCAGGAGCGTGTTCCCGCTTTCGGTTTTTTGCGGCGCGATCGCCCAGGCGTTGGATCCGGCGGGAGCGGGCGGCGCGGCGGGGCCAATCGTGCGGGCGGGCGAGGCCACATAGACGAAATTCATCAACCGATGCGCATGCGCGACCACGTCGACGCCCGTGATCGGAAGAACGATTTCAACCTCGTCGTCGATGGCATCCGGATTTGCGGCGACATAGGCGTTTACGCCCTCCGCAAACGCATCGAGATTTGCGCGAAACTCTGGATCTTGCTGGTCGTACCAAAGCTGGGCGCGCTCGGGTACGGAATTGGCGATCAGCCAGGTCGCCGTATTCTCGTATTGGGCGCCCCAATACTCGGCGCCTTTTCCACGCGCTTCGCCATAGAGCCTTAGGAGCAAATCGCCATGGCTATGTGTTTGCGCCCAGCCATAGCCGTAGAAAGTGGACGGCGCGTCGTCTCCGTAGACGTGCGGGACGCCATAAGTGTCCCATAAAATTTCTACGGATGCGGCGTCCTCCACAACCGCCGCCGGCGGACTTGTCGCCGGCGTTTCGGCGGTGGTGCAGGCGGCTAAGCCAAAAGCTGTTATGACGCCGGCAAACGCCCCCCAAATTCTTCTATCGCGCGCCACTTAGCGGTCCTCCAGTTTTGGGGGCGCAACGCCCCCATTTTTAGCTTTTACGTCTTTTGTCTCTACCAGTTGAAAGCCGCACGGACATACCAATTGCCGCCGGTAAACCCGTAGGGCGAGATCGTGTCATAGAAATTGGTGCCGAGGCTGTTCGCCTGCCGGGTCTCTTCAGGATAGGTGTTGAAGATGTTGTTGGCGCCGGCGTACAACTCCAACCCATTCTCAAACTTGTATCCCGTCTCAACGTCGAAGATCCATTCGGCGTCATTGATACGATCGTTCGCCTCCGAACTCGCCACAGCAATGAACTCGTCAAAGCGCGTGCCGCGGATATTGAACGAAGCTTGGCCGCGTTCGAGGTTTGCGTTCAAGCTGAGCTTCGATTCTGGGATCGCAACCGTATAGGTGCCCAGGCGCACCCGGTCGAATTGCTGGATGGCCGTGCCGTCGGCGAGAATGAGGCCGGAGAGCTCTTCCGGGTTCGGATCCACGCTTTCAACGCTGTCGTCATTGTAGTTGTAAGCTGCGCTGAGCGCGAGAAGGCCGAAGTCAAACTGATCTTCCCAAGTGGCGACGACGTCAACGCCAGAGCTTTTGGTGTCGATCGCATTCGTGAAGTAGTTGACGCCGCCCAAGGACGCATCGAAGCCCGCCGCGTCTAACAACGCGGAGATTTCCTCGCCGATCGTGCCGCCTGAGGCCGACGCGCGCCCGTCCCCGCGATTGAATTGGGTCGACAGCGCGATGCGGTCGTCGACTTTAATCTCATAGGCGTCGACGGTCAGCGTGAACCCGTATCCTGGCGTCAGGGTGAAGCCGACGCTGAAGTTTTCGGATTTTTCGGGTGTCAGAGGTTCAGCGCCCAACGCCTGTGCTGCGGGGTCCGTCGACGGCAATGTCTGGCGCAGCACGATGGTTTCAGCGATGCCGTCATCATCAAGATCGACGAATTGTCCTCGGCTGCCCTTGAAGCCCAATTGCTGAACGCTGGGCGCTCTAAAACCGGTATTCGCCGAGGCTCTAAGCGCGAACATGTCATTGAATTCATAGCGCGCATTGATTTTGCCGACCGTTTCGTCGCCGGCGCTGTCGCTGAAGCTCTCATGCCGCACGGCGCCGCCGAGGAAGAGCTTCTCGTTGACGTCCCAGCCGAGCTCGAAATAACCATTCACATTGTCGCGTGAAAGACTGTTCTCCGCTTCGGGTGAGAAGCCGGGGAAGCCTTGAGCGCTTGGCGCGCGACCATTATTGCCGTCCGCGTAGCTCAACGGTTCGCCGCGGACGATTTCAAAGCCCTCCTCGCGATATTGAACGCCGAAGGAGACTTGCAGATCGCCCATCGCAATGTCGTAGGCGCGTGTGGCGTCGAATTGCACAATCCACTCATCCGCATTGATCTCGCCGAGGAAGAAGGATGTCGGGCTGTCGACGCCCAGGCTGGCGTTAAGACCGACAGGGTTTCGCCATTCAGATTCATCGGTGCCGTAGCTGGCCGACAAATCCCAATCAAAGCCGAATTGCTCGCCTCTTAGACCAGCGACCACTTCATAATCGATTTCGCTGATGAGCTCTTTGGGTCGATAACCTTCGGGGTAGATTTCGGGGATGTTTCGAGGATCCCGAGGTCGGCGGAATGTGAAGTCCAGGATGGAATCCCGATCCGCATAAGTCGCAAAGGCATAGCCTTCAACACCGCCAAAATCATACTCGGCGTTGATCGCCGCTGAATATGTCGTCTGCGGGAAATTACCGAAATTGGTCGTGACCAAGCGATCGATCGTGAATTCGCGCGGGTCCAGGCTCCCGTCAGGTTGGAGCGCGAACAAGTTCAGGCCGGCTGGATTGTCCGGATCGGGCAGGGGAACTGCGCGGGCCCGGTTGGAAAACTCCTTGTCGCGGAATTCGAAGGAGATATTAGCGAATCCGTTTTCGCCCAGCGACAAGCCCTGATTGATGGCGAAGTCGCGGAATTCGCCGTCGCCGCGGTCGAAATTCTTCCCGTAATTGCCGGTAAATCGGCCGCCTTCGTCTTCGTCTTTCAAGATGATGTTGATGACGCCCGCGATGGCGTCTGAGCCGTACTGGGCCGCAGCGCCGTCGCGCAACACTTCGATGCGGGAGATCGCCGAATTGGGAATCATGTTGAGATCGACGCCGGCGGAGCCGCTGAACAGGCCGGTGCTGGTGTTGATCAGCGCTGTTTTGTGTCGCCGTTTGCCATTGACCAAAATGAGCGTCTGGTCGGGGTTCAATCCGCGAAGGCCTGCGGAGGCGATAAATGTGGCGGTGCCGCCGCCGGCGCGCTGCGGCAGGTTCAAGGCGGGAACCAGAAAACGCAGCGTCTCAAACAAACCTGTTTGGGTCTGACGCTCCAAATCTTCCTGAGAGAACACATCAATAGGGATGGGGCTGTCTAAGACAGACCGCGGCTGACCACGAACGCCGGTCACGAATACGGCGTCCATAGATCGCAAATCGTCTTCCGAGTCTGCGACGGGCGTCGGCTCCGCAGGGACGTCAGTCGTCGCCTGCGCGAGTTGAAAAGGCGCGGGGCGTTGCGCAGCCTCCGCTTGTGCGATGGTGAGGGTGACGGCGCCGCTCGCATCTTTAGACGGCTTAAGACCCGTGCCGTCCAACAAAACATCTAACGCTTCGCTCGGCGACATCTCGCCGCCAACCGCGCTTGCGGTTTTACCTTCGACAAGGTCCGCAGGGGCGACAACGACTTGCCGCGATTGTTCCGAATACCGCACAAGCGCTTTCGATAATGGCTGCGTCTCAATATCGAAACTGGCCGTGGACGGACTTTCTGCATGGGCCGCGCCTATTTGCAGCGCTAAGATCGAAGCCGCCGACGCTAAGGCCGTTTTGGTGAAAGAACCGAGTTTGGTTTTGGTCATTTTAATCCCCGCTTTGAGACTCGCCCCGGAGCGATGTTCGGTTAAGACGCGTCCGTGCGCCTGTGTCCGTAAGAGTCTGACGGCGGCCCTACGCAAATTATCCAAAAAAAAGACGCGTTCGGACGAAAAAACTCGAACCAGCGTGTTGTTCGAATGTGCTTTTCTGCAATCGCCGCGGGGGCGTCGCAAATCTCGACGATCAGTTCCTTCGACTGAGAATAATCTCATTCGAGTCAGAGATATCCGCATCGATTGGATGCGAGGCGGTCAGGCCGGCGATGAACTGGTCGATTGTGTCGACGCCGAAGGCCGCCGTGACGCGAATGCCTTTTAGGTCCGCCGACGCGAACACCAATCGGCGCTCGTCATACCGATTGACGTCAGCCACGACCTCTTCGAGCGAGGCGTTCTCATATTTCAGCCATCCGCGACGCCAAGAGCCGGCTTCGTTGGGTTCGAGATTGGAGCGGATCTCAATATCGTCTGCAACCGCAACAAGGATTTGATCTCCCGCGCGGAGAATTTCTTTGTTCTGCGTATCGATTTTTTCGGCCTGAGCAGGCGTTTCGGCCCTCAGCACTTCAACCACACCTTCGGCCACAGAGACTTTAAGCGTTTCCGTGCCATGGCGCACCGCGAATTTCGTTCCAACGACCCGTATCATCCGGTCGCCCGCCGCGACATAGAATGGACGATCGGGGTCTGACACGACATCAAAAAAAGCTTCGCCTTCCAGCAAGGTCACCTGGCGCGCCGTCTCGCTGAACAGCGCGTCAATCCGCGAACGCGCGCCAAGCGTCACAACGCTGCCGTCAGCCAAGGTCTCGTCTCGGATTTCCGCGATCTGAGTGGTCATCGGGACGGAAACCGCGTCTGGCTGGGTCTCGACAACGCTTTGCAGTCCGATAATGGATACGAAAGCGATCATCACCGCCGCCGCAGCGGCGAGTTCGCGCACCGGCCAAGAAATCCAAGCGCTTGCAGCCGTTTTTTTCAGGAATACATCTTTTTGCGAGGATACGTCGTCCAATTCAGGCATGAGCGACAAATCACCCATCAATTGGGCGTACTCGCGATAGGCCTTCGCGTGGGCCGCATCTTCGGCGATCCACGCTTCAAAGGCTTCCAAACGCTCAGGATCGACAGCGTCCGAATGTAGATAAACCGCCCAATTCCGAGCTGTCTCTTCAATGCCACTCAAAACGATCCCATCCCATCTTTTCGCGCGTCGGCTAATGCGTTTAGCCTGTATTAGCCGCGTTTTAAAGCATCCGCGAGGGTCGCAAGCGCCATATTCATATGCCGATAGACGTCGCCGTAAGACCAGCCCGTTTCTTCAACAATCTGCATATAGGTGTAGCCGCGCCGACGGCTTAGGCCGAGCACCACTTGTTGTTTGTGCGGCAAAGTGTCGATCGCCCTGCGAACAATATCAAATCTCTCCTTCTCTATTACGACGCGTTCGGGCGTTAATTCATCCAATTTAAAACTGGTATGCTCGGCCAAAACCGATTGTGCGTAGTTAAAATGACGCCCTTCGGAGCGCTTGTGGTCGAGGATTATGTTGCGCGCGGTCGTTAAGAGAAAAGCGCGCGGATTTCGAATTCTGTCGCGATCTACTAGCGCGGCGAATTTTGCAAAGGCGGCCTGTGCGGCGTCTTCGGGGTCGGGCGGACCCGTGCCAAAGCTACGCCGCAACCGCGAACACAGCTCGCTGCAATAATCCCGATACAATTTGTCAAAGTCTAAGTTACAGCGCGTCCCCGAAACGCTGTCTCCATCGTTGTAAAGCGATGGACCACTATTAAGAGACATCCTTCGCACCATCCTCAAACCCCGATCTTTCTTTGTGATCTATCCGGTTCGAGCTTCACGTTATGCCAAATTCCGACCGTGACAATTGAATGACGTCGGCTTTGAGGTCTCCGGGTCAAGAAGTGGGTTACTTGCCTGAATTCATGGCGGAACGCCCAATAATTGGCTCTTTAATCTTGGAACTTTAGCTGGAATCGACGCCGCTAGCTGCTGCGTCCCCGCCCAATTGGGAAGATGCGCCGCGCTGGACATTCAGCTAAATTCAAAAAAAGAAAAGGCCGCGCAAACCGCGCGGCCTTAAAAAGGTATGCCTCGGGGGAGGAAATGCCGAAAATTGGAGCTTTCGCTCAACAATTCGGTGTGCAGCGAGGCATGTTGCACAAGAACAATGTAGTATGCTGCGGCGCACAATCAAACCCTTTTTGACAGATAGGTTCTATGCATTATCGCATGCGGGTGTCACAGGGCGTCGCATCTCTGCGCATCGAACGCCCTAGGCCGCCTTATTGTACACCTTCAACTGCGCCGTCAGAAAATCTCGGAAGGCGGCGATCCGTTTCGAGCGCCGCAGATCGCTAGGATAGATGAAGTAGATGTCGAAATGCGGACCGACTTCGTTCGGGAGCAGGCGCACAAGACCGCTGTTCGGCTCGACCATGTATTCTGGAACCGCAGCCACGCCGACGCCGGCGCGGGCCGCGATCACCATGGCGGGCACATTGTTGAGGGTCAGAATCGGTTCGCGCTCCGGGCGATCGTCCCGGCCCGCGCGTTGAGCCCAATTGACGCCCTTCATATGCTCCTGCTCATCGCCGTATGCGATGATAGAGTGGCGATCGAGATCCTCGGGACGTTCCGGCGCGCGGTGCGTCTTTAGATATTCCGGTGACGCGTAAAGGCCTGTATGTACTTTCATCAATTTGCGTTGAATGAGGTCGGCGTTCGTCGCAGCGCGCAGGCGGATGGCGCATTCGGCCTCCAGGGTCAGAAGATCGTATTCGCGATCATTCAAAGACAAGCGAAGATTGATGCGCGGATAGGCTTCCGTGAAATGGTGGAGCCGCGGCACCAGCCAAGCTGAGCCGAAAGCCAGCGGGGCGGTGGCGTGAAACTCGCCGTGCGGCGTTTCGCCGGTATCGTTGAGCGCGGATTCTACATGGCGCACGGAGGAGGCCATTTCCGCTGTTGCGCGGTGCAGCACGCGGCCCGCTTCGGTCAGAATCAAGCCGCGCGCATGGCGCTGAAACAGGGGCGATTTAATCTGATCTTCCAGCGCCGCGATTTGACGCGACACCGCCGATTGCGAAATTTTCAATCGTTCGCCGGCCGCCGTTAGGCTGCCTGTCTCCGCCGCTGCGTGAAACGATTTTAGCTTATCCCAATCCATGGCGCCTTCCGCCTGTTCCCATGCATTCTTGCAGACCTAGGAGTTGTACGGCTCCGGCGCAACACTTGTTTGGGCATGTCTGCTATGAGTTGGACGGCTATTCAGCGGCGACAACAGCCTCGGCGGCGGTTTCAGCGAGGTATTTGTCGACTTCCAGAGCCGCCATACAGCCCATGCCCGCGGCGGTTACGGCCTGGCGATAGATATCGTCGGTGACGTCGCCGGCGGCGTAAACTCCGGGTAGATTGGTCGCCGTCGAATCTGGCTGCGTTATAATGTAGCCGCCGGATTTCATGTCCAATTGGCCGTCAAACAGCTCCGTCGCCGGCTTGTGGCCAATGGCGACGAACACGCCATGGACATTGCGCTGGGTGATTTCGTTCGTTTTGACGTTGCGCAGTTTGACGCCCGTGACGCCGAGCGGGTTTTCGTCGCCGACAACTTCTTCCAGCTGCGTGTCCCAAACCATTTCCACTTTGGGATGTTTCAGGAGGCGATCCTGCAAGATTTTTTCGGCGCGCAAGCTGTCGCGGCGATGCACCAATGTGACTTTGGAGGCGAAATTGGTGAGGTAGAGCGCTTCTTCGACGGCTGTGTTGCCGCCGCCAATCACGATCACTTCCTTTTCGCGATAGAAGAATCCGTCGCAGGTAGCGCAGGCCGACACGCCAAAGCCTTTGAATTTTTCTTCCGTCGTCAAGCCGAGCCATTTGGCTTGCGCGCCCGTGGAGATGATCAAAGCGTCGCAGGTATAGATGTCGCCGCTTTCGCCTTCCAAGCGATAAGGGCGTTTGGAGAGATCTGCGGATTTGATGTGGTCCTCGACGATCTCCGTGCCGACGTGCTCGGCTTGTCCGCGCATTTGCTCCATCAGCCATGGACCTTGGATGACGTCTGCGAAACCGGGATAGTTTTCAACATCCGTCGTAATCGTCAGCTGGCCGCCCGGCTGCATGCCGGCGATCATCAACGGTTTGCGCATGGCGCGCGCGGCGTAGATGGCGGCGGTGTAGCCGGCGGGGCCGGAGCCGAGAATAATCAGTTCGGAATGACGCTCGCTCATTGCGGGCTCCTATCGTTTTAGTCGGGGCGCTCTTTGCACAAAATGCGAGACGCGTGAATCACGTTGTTTCGGGCGTAGTTATAGGGGCGCATGGCGTGTTTCAAAAGGGGGCGAACGCCTTACAAGCAGGATAAGCTCAGCTTAACTCTGGGGCATCTACGAAATCGGGCTGCGGGTGGCGTTCTAAAAGCAGGTCGACAATCTTGTCGGCGACCCGATCAACCTCGCGGATTCGCTCATACTCCCAGGTCTCGACGCGGCCCTCAAACCAACGCGCGGCGCCGCAATCAATGAAGCTTTCATGCAGGCGATCAAACTTGTCCGACTGGCCGGGAAGATTGATGAGATAGGCCGGCGTTCCGAAAAATGCGATTTCCGAGAGCATGTTGGCGCTGTCTTCGGTGACCAGCGCGACGTCCGCCATAGCGAGATAGGCCAAATAGGGGTTAGGACCGTCGACGGCTTCAGATTCCCAATATCGCGCGCCGACCTGATCCGCCATAGACCGGAACCGGATGCGGGCGTGCTCGGGCGTTCGGCGCGACACCGTGATCCACAAACGATCGCCGGCGCCCGCGAGTTTGCGCAGCACCGCCTCGATCTCTGCGGCGCGTTTTTCCGGCATGGCGTGCGTTTTGGACGTTCCGCCCAGGATAACGGCGACTTTTCGGCCGGGCTCGTCGGCCAGAGCGCCGAATTGCAGAAGCGCCTCTTCAATCTCGTCGGCGGGGAAGAAGGCCGGCGCGCCCCGGGTCGATAACACGTTGGGGCCGCTCACCTCGTCATGTTCGGGCGGCACAACGAGATCAAAAGTATCAAGCGAGACGCGCGGGTCTTGCGTTTGGACGACGAGCGTTTTGCCGTCCGACCAATTCCGTACGCGCATGGAATAAGGGACGGCGCGCCGACCCGAGCCGATCCAAACATCCGGCCAGGGCGCTTTGAATTGCGCGCGCTGAGCGGTTGGGAGAGCGGCGAGCGGAGCCGGCCACATATCCGGCGGCAGCATGACTTGCGGCGGTTGCGGATCAATTCGGATCGGCTCGGCGCGATGCGCGTCCGAGCGGATATGCGCAATTTTAGGCCAGCGATCGAGATCGCCCAATGCGCGCGCGATTGCGACAGCCTGGCGCTCAATGCCGGCGCGCCCGTCGGATACGACCCAGATGGACGGCCCTACAGGCGCGCCCATCATCATTTCAAACCCACTCGACGGACATAATCTCGAAGGATTTGGCGCCGCCTGGGGCGGACACCTCAGCAACATCGCCTTCTTCCTTGCCGATCAAAGCGCGGGCGATCGGCGAGGAGATCGAAATCTTTCCCGACGCCACATCCGCTTCATCGTCGCCGACAATTTTGTAGACGCCTTCTTCTTCTGTATCCTCGTCGACGACTTTGACGGTCGCGCCGAACTTTACAGTTTCGCCCGACAGTTTGGTCGTGTCGATCACGTCGGCGCGGGCGAGCTTGTCCTCAAGCTCTGCGACGCGGCCTTCGATAAAGCTCTGACGTTCTTTCGCGGCGTGGTACTCGGCGTTTTCAGATAAATCGCCGTGCTCACGCGCTTCCGCAATCGCCTGAATGACCGCGGGACGTTCTTCAACTTTCAAAATTTTCAGTTCAGCTTCAAGGGCTTGGAACCCTTCAGCCGTCATAGGAATGCGCTGCATAATTCGAGATACCATTTAAGATAGTCGGAAAACGTGGGGTGAACGCCGCGCGACGTCAAGAGTAGGACTGGAGGGAGGCTGCTTCCAGCGGCCTTTCCTTCAGCGCACGTACAGCTTTCGCCGCAGCTCGTCCGCCCGATATTGTCGTATAATAGGGGACTTTGCGCATCAAGGCGGTGCGTCGGATGGACGAAGAATCCGCAAGCGATTGCGCACCCTGCGTGGTGTTAATCACCAAATGCACGTCGCCATTTGCCAGCTTGTCCACGATATGAGGACGCCCTTCGAGCACTTTGTTGACGCGTTCAACCTTGATGCCGTGCTCATCTAAATACGCCGCCGTACCGGCCGTGGCGATGAGGGAAAATCCCATATCTGTCAGGTCTTTCGCGGCGTTGACGGCGCCGGGCTTGTCCGCGTCTTTGACCGATATGAAGCACACGCCTTTTTCCGGCAGCATCGTGCCGCCGGCGATCTGGCTCTTTAAGAACGCCGCGCCGAAGCTTTCATCCAGGCCCATCACCTCGCCAGTGGAGCGCATTTCCGGGCCTAGGACCGGGTCGACGCCGATAAAGCGTGCGAACGGGAAGACGGCCTCTTTTACAGCCATGCGTGGGGGGCTGATTGGGCCTTCGCCGAGCTTGAAACCGGCTAATGATTCGCCGGCCATAACTTTTGCGGCGACGGAGGCGAAAGGTTTGCCAACCGCTTTCGCTACGAAGGGCACGGTCCGCGACGCGCGCGGATTGGCTTCAAGTACGTAAATGTCCTCGCCTTTGACGGCGAATTGGACGTTCATGAGGCCTTTGACATTGAGCGCCCGCGCCAGTTCACGCGCCTGTCGGGACAATTCGGCGACGATTTCGTCGGACAGCGTATAGGGCGGAATGGCGCAAGCTGAATCGCCTGAATGCACGCCGGCTTCTTCGATATGCTCCATCACGCCGGCGACATGCACATTCGTCCCGTCGCTAATCGCGTCAACGTCGACTTCGATGGCGTCGCTGAGATATCGGTCGATCAACAGCGCGCCGCCTTCGGACACGCGTACGGCTTCGCGGGCGTAGGCGGTGAGATCTTTGGCGTTGTGGGCGATCTCCATGGCGCGTCCGCCTAATACGTTGGACGGGCGGAGCATGACGGGATAGCCGACCGCTTCGGCCGCAGCGATCGCGTCGTCTTCCGTGCGTGCAATTGCGGAAGGCGCCTGTTTCAAGCCGATTTTGTCGATGAGAGCCGAGAAACGCTCCCGATCTTCCGCAAGGTCCAAAGAATCCGCCGACGTGCCCAGGATCGGCACATCGGCGGCGCCTAAGCCCGGCGCCAGCTTTAGAGGGGTTTGCCCGCCAAACTGCACGATGACGCCCATAAACTCTCCGGAGGATTGCTCGACATGGGCGATCTCCAGCACGTCTTCTAAGGTCAGCGGCTCAAAATAAAGTCGGTCGGACGTGTCGTAATCGGTTGAGACCGTTTCCGGATTGCAATTGACCATGACGCTTTCCACGCCGAGATCCGCCATGGCGAAGGCGGCGTGGCAGCAGCAATAGTCAAACTCAATGCCTTGCCCGATGCGGTTTGGGCCGCCGCCCAAGATCATGGCTTTGCGCGCGTCAGACGGCGCCGCCTCGCACTCGGCGGGCGCAAGCGACCCGTCGGCGTTCATAAAGCCGGTTTCATAGGTCGAGTAGAGATAGGGCGTTTTCGCCGCGAACTCCGCCGCGCAGGTGTCGATACGCTTGTAGACGGGACGGACGTTCAGCGCGTGGCGCTTGGCGCGCACCTCGGCTTGGCTCTGACCCGTGAGTTGGCCCAGCCGCGCGTCGGAAAAGCCCATGCTTTTCAGCGTGTTGAAGGCCGCCGGAGTGTCCGGCAGACCGTCGCGCTTGATGTCGGCTTCCGTTTCGATCAATTCCGCAATCTGGCGCAGGAACCATAGATCCACGCCAGAGGCGGCGTAGATGTCTTCGACGCTCAAGCCATTGCGGATGGCTTCGGCGATGACGATGAGCCGGTCGGCGCGCGGATCGGCGACGGCGGCCCGTAGCACATTGCGATCATCGCCCTGGCCGAGATTGGGAATTTCGATCTCGTTGAGGCCGTCTAATCCGGTTTCGAGGGAGCGCAGCGCTTTTTGGAAGCTTTCTTGGAAAGTCCGTCCGATCGCCATCGCTTCGCCGACGGATTTCATCGAGGTGGTCAGCCCGCTATCGGCGCCTTTGTACTTCTCGAAGGCGAAACGCGGGATTTTCGTGACCACATAGTCGATTGTGGGTTCGAAGCTCGCAGGCGTGACGCCGGTAATGTCATTGTCCAATTCGTCCAGCGTGTAGCCGACGGCGAGTTTCGCGGCGACTTTCGCGATTGGAAATCCGGTCGCTTTGGACGCGAGCGCAGACGACCGGCTG
Organism: Pseudomonadota bacterium; assembly: GCA_039026555.1. GTDB lineage: Bacteria > Pseudomonadota > Alphaproteobacteria > Caulobacterales > Hyphomonadaceae > JBCCMB01. Next base: position 9,509 of record JBCCMB010000033.1, on the reverse strand, counting down.
ACGCGTGGATTCATCTCGATCACGACCAGCCGGCCATTCTTCGGATTGACCGCAAATTGAACGTTAGACCCGCCGGTTTCGATGCCGATCTCGCGCAAAACCGCCAAAGAGGCGTTCCGCATGACTTGGAATTCGCGGTCGGTGAGCGTGAGCGCTGGCGCGACTGTAATGGAATCGCCCGTATGTACGCCCATCGGGTCGATGTTTTCGATAGAGCAAATGATGATAGCGTTGTCCGCTTTGTCGCGGACCACTTCCATCTCGTATTCTTTCCAGCCGAGCAGGCTTTCGTCGATCAGGATTTGCGCCGTCGGGGAAGCCGCCAAGCCGTTCTTGGCGATCTCGACAAACTCTTCGCGGTTATAGGCGATGCCGCCGCCCGTGCCGCCAAGCGTAAATGCAGGCCGGATGATGGCGGGCAGGCCGATTTCGTCCAGCGCCTCAAGCGCGCGTTTTTGGCCTTCGAAATGATCAAAGCCGGTCGCCTCGCCGGCGTCGTTCTTGATCTCGGGGGAGCTGACGATGAGCGCGCGCGGGTTTTCAAGCCCGATTTTCTCCATGGCTTGGCGAAAGAGGTCGCGGTCTTCAGCTTTGTTGATTGCGTCCGCTTTGGCGCCGATCAATTCCACGCCGGTGCGTTCCAAAACGCCTGATTTATCAAGCGCCAACGCGCAATTGAGCGCGGTTTGTCCGCCCATGGTGGGCAATATCGCGTCCGGTTTTTCAATGTCGATAATCTTCTCGACGAAATCCGGCGTGATCGGCTCGATATAGGTCGCGTCCGCCAATTCCGGATCCGTCATGATCGTGGCCGGGTTGGAGTTCACGAGAATGACGCGATAGCCCTCGTCTTTCAGCGCCTTGACGGCTTGGACGCCCGAATAGTCGAACTCGCATGCTTGTCCGATGACAATGGGACCGGCTCCGATGACCAAAATCGACTGAATGTCGGTGCGTTTGGGCATGGTGCGGGACTTCCTTGTGTCAGGGGCGCCGGGGCGACTCGCAGCTGGGCAAATTGTCGGAGGGTTTAACGACGCCCGCCGCCTTGGGCAAGCGCATTCCGCGACCATCCCGTCGTATTGCCAAAGACTCATGTTGCAATAGGTTTTGGCGTCACGCGTGCAGTGCTAAAGGTCAGTTTGCGTCAAGGAATTATCAGGAGCGGCCAATGATAGATCAGTCGTATTTCGGGCGCTTCACATTCGCGCTGACCTTCGTTTCATCGGTTGCGGCGTGTGCGCCGCAAGAAGCTCCGCCTTTGCCGCAACAAGTGGAGATCGAGCCTGCGCCGATCACGCCGCCCGAGCCGGAGCCTGATCCTGGGCCCACGCCGCGTTCAAGCCCGTCCGCGACGGTCAGCCAATCGCAGATCTCTTTGCCGCCTGACGTGGTGCAGACCGGCGAATAACTGAACAGCGCTTTAGTTCGCCAGCACCTGGTCGGCGACGTAGGGATTGCTGCGTCGCTCGGCGCCGAAGGTTGAGGTCGGTCCGTGACCCGGTACAAACTGCATATCTGGCCCCAACGGCCAAAGCTTGCTGGTGATGGATGAGATCAGCTGTTGATGATCGCCGCGCGGAAAATCGGTACGCCCGATCGATCCTTTGAACAAAACGTCGCCGACAAAGGCCAATCGCCCTTCCTGATGGTAGATCACCACATGGCCCGGCGTGTGCCCTGGGCAATGGACGACGCCGAAGGTGAATTCGCCCAATTGCAGCGTGTCGCCGTCTGTCAGATACCGGTCCGGCACGCAATTCTTGCCGTCCTTGATGCCGTAGCGCGCACCTTGCGCTTCGATATCGTCGAGCAGCCATTGATCGTCTACATGCGGACCTTCAATGGGCGCCCCGGTGCGTTCCTTCACCAAGGCGGCGGCGCCGGCGTGATCCAAATGGCCGTGCGTCAGCCAGATTTTCTCGAGCGTCAGGCCAAAATGATCAATCGCGCCCATCAATTGGTCGATGTCGCCGCCTGGATCGATGAAGGCGGCTTTCTTCGTCGCCGTCTCCCAGATGAGCGAGCAATTCTGCTGCAGGGGCGTTACCGGGATGATGCGGATCTGGATCGCCGGCTCGGGCGCCGCATGGGGGGCGTCTTCAGACATTCAAACCTCGACATTTTCACTCATGCGGACAATGGCGTCGGGCTCACCTTAGCGCAAGCGCGACCCGTTGCCCCTGCGGGAGTTGTGGCCGCGTCGACCGCATTCGCACATATTATCGGCACTGATAGCGACAAAACATGTCGATATCGCGCGGAGGATCCCCTTCATGGCCCACCATAGCGCCGCAAAACCGGATCTAGACGTGTTGATCGTGGGAGCCGGCATATCCGGCGTAAGCGCGGCCTACCATCTGCAAAAGCGGTGTCCGGACAAGTCCTACGCAATCCTGGAGCGGCGCGACGCGGTCGGCGGCACATGGGATTTATTCCGCTATCCGGGCATTCGCTCCGACAGCGACATGTATACGCTCGGCTTCCGCTTTAAGCCGTGGGAAAAGCAAAAAGCGATCGCGGATGGACATTCAATCAAGAAATACGTCGAAGAAACTGTCGACGAGGAGGACATCCGCAAGAATATCCGCTTCGGCCGCAAAGTGATCGACGCGCGCTGGTCGTCGCAGCACGCTCTATGGACGGTGGAAGCCGTGAACGGGGCGACGGGCGAGACGGAGCAGACGACGGCGCGTTTCATCGCCATGTGCGCCGGCTATTATAATTACGATGCGGGCTACACGCCGGAGTTTGAGGGTGTCGACAGTTTTGAAGGCCAGCTGATCCATCCGCAACAATGGCCGGAAGATTTGGATTACGCCGGCAAGCGCGTGGTGGTGATCGGCTCCGGCGCGACGGCGGTGACGATCGTTCCAGTGATGGCGGAGACGGCGGGGCATGTCACTATGTTACAAAGATCGCCGACCTATATGATCTCGCGCTCGGTCAAAGATAAGTTTGCGCTGACGCTCCGCAAATTCCTGCCGGCGAAACTTGCTTACGGCATTGTCCGTTGGCGCAATGTGGTCCTGCAGCAATTCTTCTTCAAAATGGCGCGCAACAAGCCGGTCAAAGTCAAAGAAAAGCTGCTTAAAGCTGTGCGCGCGAAATTGCCGGAAGGCTATGACGTCGAAACGCATTTCACGCCGCGCTATAATCCCTGGGAAGAGCGGCTGTGCCTCGTGCCGGATAATGACATGTTCCACGCGATTTCCAGTGGAAAGGCGTCCGTGGCGACCGATCATATCGAGCGTTTTTCGCCGGAAGGCTTAAAGTTGAAATCGGGCCGCACTTTAGCCGCTGACATTGTCGTGACGGCGACGGGCCTGGATCTGCAAACCCTGGGCGGTGCGGAACTAACCGTGGACGGCCGGAAGGTCGAGCCGCGCGACATCACCATTTACAAAGGCATGATGTATTCGAACGTGCCCAACATGATCTTCACCTTCGGCTATACGAACGCCTCGTGGACGCTGAAAGCTGATCTGGTGTCGGAATATCTGTGCCGCATGTTGAAGCATATGGATCGAACCGGCGCAGTTCAGGCGACGCCGCGTCTGACCGATCCGAATATCGAACGCAAACCCTTTGCGGATTTCTCCTCTGGTTATTTCAAACGCGCCGAGCACAAAATGCCGAAACAGGGCGTGGAAAAGCCTTGGCGACTGCACCAGGACTACGCTGTTGACATGATGAATCTGCGGTTCGGCGGCCTGGAAGATGAGGTGATGGAATTCCGCGGGCCGGAAGCCGAGAACGAGGCGGACGGCGCGCCGGCCTTATCGGCGGCGGAGTAGGCATCCGTCCATTCTTACAAAAACGCTTTCATCGGCTTTTGAGCCTCGGCTAAACTGCGCTTGGCCGAGACGTAAGAGAGGGCGGCATGCGCATTCCATCCTATGGATATCGGGGCCGGTCTCGGTCGCGCGGCGGGCTAGGCGGCCGCTTGCCGATCATCGGATTGGTGATTTTAGGCCTGGCCTTTTACTGGTTCTCCAACCAAAAAACGGGAATCACGGGCCGCAATCAGATGATCACCATGTCCGTCGAGGACGAAGTGCGGCTCGGCGATCAATCCTATGCGCAGATTTTGAGGTCGGAAAACGTGTTGTGCGATCGGGGCGCAACATCCTGCCCGGCGGACGCGGGCGAGATCGTGAATGTGATCGAGCTGATCGGGGAAGATATCGCCGACGCGGCGGTGGATTGGGAGCAGGATCTGGTGGCGGAAGGGCGCATTCCGTCATGGGGCACGCTGGCGGACAAATTCGATTGGGAATTTAAGGTCATCCAATCCGATACGCCGAACGCATTCTGTCTGCCGGGCGGGAAGGTCGCGTTTTACACCGGCATCTTGCCGACGGCGCAGAACCGCAACGGCATCGCGGTGATTATGGGGCATGAAGTCGGCCACGCTTTGGCGCGACACGGCGCGGAGCGGATGAGCCAGCAAAAAGTCATGCAGCTAGGCCAGGTGGCGGTCGGCGCGTCGATGAGCGGCTCGGACGCCGGCACGCAACGCATGGTGATGGGCGCGTTCGGCATGGGCGCGCAGGTGGGCGTGCTTTTGCCGTTTTCGCGCAGCCATGAAAGCGAAGCGGATATGATCGGCTTGGAATTATTAACCCGGGCGTGTTACGACCCGCGCGAAGCGCCGGAGCTTTGGCGTCGGATGGCGCAATTGGGCGGCGGACAGCGTCAACCTGAGATGTTGTCCACCCACCCAGACCCGGAAGCGCGTGCGGCGGATTTCGAAAAAGTTATGCCGCACTATATAGAGATGTATGAACGTAAGTGCGGCCCCTTGCCCGCACGCTAATTGTGAAGAGCCTGTCGTGACGACGCCCGCCAACCCTTATCGGCCTATTATGGGCGGCCTTTTGAAAGCGTATAAGGCGACGTTGTCGCCGGCGTTTCAGGCCGTTGGCGTGCACTGTCGGCATGCGCCCACGTGCTCGGAGTATGCGGCGGAAGCCGCAAGCCGGCATGGCGTATGGGCGGGCGCTTGGATGGGTTTGGCGCGGGTTTGTCGGTGCCGCCCAGGCGGCAGCCATGGCTGGGATCCTGTTCCGACATGCTTGGACACCACACGAACTGGCAAGGGCGCGCATCCCTTGCTGCCTTGGCGATACGGCGAATGGTCGGCCAAGGCGGTGTTGGGCGCGCGTCCGGAAACGCCTGAACCTTCTTCTAAAACACACGTAGAGACTTAGAGCGCGCCGGCCGGCTTTGTGCGCGTGCGCGGGTCTTCCGCCACGGCGGAACTTCCACCGCCGACGGAATTGCTCTAAGGCTCCGCGCGACATCTCGGATACCCGAAACCATGATTACGATTTCTTTCCCCGACGGCTCCAAGCGCGAGTATGAAGACGGCGTCAGCCCGATGGATATCGCCGGCGGCATCTCCAAATCGCTTGCAAAACGCTCGCTGGTGGCGCGCGTGAATGACGAGCTATGGGATATGCAGCGCCCGCTGGAAGGCGATTCTGAACTGGCCTTGCTGTCCAAGGACGATCCTGAAGGCTTGGATCTGATCCGCCATGACGCGGCCCACGTGCTCGCCCAGGCGGTGCAAAAGCTGTTTCCCGATACCCAGGTGACGATCGGCCCCGTCATTGATGACGGCTTTTTCTACGATTTCGCCCGGGACGAGGCCTTCTCAACGGATGATTTTGAGCAGATCGAAGCGGAGATGGCGAAAATCGTAGACGCCGATTATCCGATCGAACGTGAAGTGTGGGATCGCGACGAGGCGATCGTGCATTTCAAAGAGATTGGCGAGGCCTATAAGGCGGAGATTATCGCCGATTTGCCGGCCGGCGAACCGATCACGGTTTACCGCCAGGGCGATTGGTATGATCTGTGCCGCGGGCCGCATCTTCCCTCCACGGGCAAGCTGCCGAAAGCGTTTAAGTTGATGAAGTTGGCGGGCGCCTATTGGCGCGGCGATTCCAACAATGAAATGCTGCAACGCATTTACGGCACGGCGTGGGTCAATGAAAAAGACCTCGACGCGCATCTCACGCGCTTGGAGGAAGCCGAAAAGCGAGACCATCGCAAGCTCGCAAATGTGATGGATTTATTCCATATGCAGGAAGAGGGGCCTGGCTCCATCTTCTGGCATCCAAAGGGCTGGACGCTGTTCCAAACGCTGATCGGCTATATGCGTCGCCGCCAAGACGGCGCCGGCTATGTCGAGATCAATACGCCTGACCTCTTAGATTACTCTTTGTGGGAAACGTCCGGACACGCCGAGAAATTCGGCGAGAACATGTATTCCACGGTGATGCCGGACGAGCGCAAATATGCGCTGAAACCCATGAATTGTCCGGGCGGCGTACAGGTCTACAATCATGGCCAGCGCTCTTATCGCGAGCTGCCTTTGCGCATGGCGGAGTTCGGCAAAGTGCACCGCTATGAACCGTCCGGCGCGCTGCACGGCATGATGCGGGTGCGTCACTTTACCCAAGACGACGCCCATGTGTTTTGTACGCCGGAGCAATTGCAGCAGGAATGCCTCGATATCGTCGATCTCATTCTTGATATTTATCAGGATTTTGGCTTCGACGACGTCCGCATCAAATTTTCCGACCGACCCGAGGCGCGCATTGGCGACGACGCCGTTTGGGACAAATCTGAAGCGGCTTTGATGCACGCTTTGAAGGCTGCGGGGCTTCCCTATAGCGTCAATCCGGGCGAAGGCGCGTTTTATGGACCAAAGCTGGAATTTGTGCTGCGCGACGCGATCGGACGTGATTGGCAGTGCGGCACGTTGCAGGTGGACTTCAATTTGCCTGAGCGTTTCGACGCCGCCTATATCGGCGAGGATGGCGACAAACACCGGCCGGTGATGTTGCACCGGGCCTTGTTTGGGTCGTTGGAGCGCTTCACGGGCATTTTGATCGAGCATTACGCCGGCGCGTTTCCGCTCTGGCTTGCACCCGTTCAAATCGTGGTGGCGACGATCACGTCGGATGCCGATTCTTATGCGCTGGAAGTGGTCGAGGCGCTGAAATCTGCAGGGCTGCGGGCGGAGCTCGATCTTCGCAATGAGAAGATCAACTACAAAGTTCGCGAGCATTCCGTGCAGAAAATTCATGTGATCGCCGTCGTCGGCCGCAAAGAGGCAGAAGACCGATCTTTGGCGCTCCGCCGGTTTGGGCAGGGCGCCAAGCAGGAGATCGTTTCACTTGAGGATGCGCTCTCAGGTTTAACCCATGAAGCGACGCCGCCTGATTTGAAGCGCTAAGCGCGTGCTCAACGCGAAGGCCGCTTGATTCTAAAATCCATTTAATGCGGCCGTCGCCTTGACGGCCGCATGCCAAATCAGTCACGGCCTTACCGTTTGGTGCGCTTAAGCGATGATGCGGAGCGCGCCCTAAAGACGTGTGTCTCGCAGTTGGGACCGCGTTAAGGGGAAACAAAGAGTGTTTTCTAAGGCTTGGATAGCCGCGCTTGTCTTGACGCCCCCCGTAGCCTTCGCGGGCGGACTAGGGTTTGCCCCGCTAATATTTCTCGTCGCGCTGGCCGCCTTTAGCGACAAGCCCGCTATGGAATGGCGTATCTACAGCGTCTTGCTTGCAGCAGCTTTTGCTTTCGCCGCAGTGTCTTACGCATGGTCGCCCTGGGAGGGCCGATTGCTCGAGTTCAACCCGTCGGATGGCAAATATGCGGTCAAATCATCGGTCATTCGGCTGTTTTTGGTGGCGGCGGCCGGCGCGGTCGTTTTTGCGATGGCGAGGGCGAGCGACATCGCGTCGGCGCGCCGTTTGTCGCGCTACGCCCCTTGGGCGGTCGCCGCCATGGTGGGCTTGCTGACGATCACCGCATTGTTTGAGGCGTTTCTGCTCGATCTTTTTTCGCCTTTGAGTTCGAGCCCGGGGGAGCTTGTTCAGAATATCGGGCGCAATGCGATGATGACAGCCGCCGCGGCGCCCATATTGGCGTCTCATCTTGCGTCGGCGGAGCGTGTCGGACCGCTCGGCGCATATGTCGTGGCGGCGGTCGTCGCGGCGAGCGCCGTTTACTTGGGATTTTACGCGGCCGCACTTGCGATTTTTGCGGCGTTCGCTGGTGCGGGCGTGGTGCGGATCTGGCCCGCGCACGGTTTCCGTATTCTGGGCTGGTGCAGCGCGGCGCTCGTATTTTCGGCCCCCGTCCTAGTATTGCTATTCTTGAGCGACGCCGGTGGAGCGGCGGACGCGAACTCAACCGAGACGGCGTCCATGATGTGGCGGATGGATGCATGGCGCCTAACAGTTGGGCTGATCGCGGAAAAACCTGTCTTTGGATGGGGGGCGGACGCCTCGCGCACGGTTGATGTGGTTTACACCGCAGGTGCGTTTAAAGGAGAGCTGATCGTCGGAGGTCATCCACACAATATGCCTTTGCAAGTGTGGCTGGAGCTTGGAGCTGTCGGCGCGGCGCTGTTATCGGCTGCATTGATTGCGCTGGGCGGTCGTTTGCCTGAGCCCAGAAGCATTGGCATGCCCGCCGCGCAGGCGGCGGCAGGTGTTTGGGGCGCTTGCGCGGTGGCCTGCGGCGTGTCTTTTGGTCTATGGAATGCGGGTTGGTGGGCGTTCGTCGCTGTTATTGTATGTTGTTTGGTGTTGATCGCGATGCGCAAGGACGAGTTTGAAGCATGAGTCCTGCAGACGATGGCGGCTTTGTGTTCCCGGGGCGGGAGGCCGGCGAGGCCCACGATTATTGGCGGCGCATCAATCGTTCGATCGGCGGCGCGCGAACCGTTTCGGCGATTGTCGTCAGCTATTTTACCGGCCCGCGTTTACGCGATTGCTTACATGTTCTGCGCGCCGATAACGACATTGATGAAATCATCGTCGTCAATAACGGGAACCCCGCAGAAGACACACAATGGCTGGAGAGCTTTTGCGCCAGAACCGCCGATGCGTCTCTCGTGACGCCGAATCGTAATTTGGGCTTTGCGGCGGGGTGTAATTTGGGGGCGCAGCGCGCCCGAGGCGACCGCTTTTTGTTTATCAACCCCGACGCCTTGCTGCGACCAGGGTCTGTCGCCGCGCTTGAGGCTGCGTCTGTCGGGTTGTCGGAGCCCTGGATTGTCGGCGGCCGCATATATTTTGAAGACGGTCGAGAACAGCGCGGCGGGCGTCGCGCGACGCTGACTTTGTGGTCGGCCTTTGTGTCATATTTCGGCTTGTCCCGTCTGGAGCGTTTTCATTCAAGTTTCCGGGACGTGCATCGTGAGAACGATCCTCTTCCGGACGGACCCGTCTCCATGCCGGCGGTGTCCGGCGCGATGATGTATATGTCGCGGCGTGGGTTTGAACGTTTACGCGGCTTCGATGAAGCCTATTTCCTTCACGTTGAAGATATTGATGTGTGTCGACGTGCAAGAGAAGCTTGGGGCGGCGATGTCGTGTTCACGCCCGCGGCCGGCGCGCTGCATTATGGATCAACGAGCAAAGTCTCATCGGCCGTCGTCGATGGGGCAAAAGCGCGCGGCTTGTCGATTTATTTCAAAAAATTTG
>JBCCMB010000032.1:0-23451 GCA_039026555.1 Pseudomonadota bacterium | reverse complement strand
GACCGCAACGGGTTTCAAACACGGCGAGCAACATGGCGAGGCGGGAATTGTCCCATCCCACCACCGATCGTCGGGGCGAGCCCAAAGCAGCGGGTCCGGCGAGGCCTTGCACTTCGGTGAGCACCGGGCGAGAGCCTTCCATGGCCGCGAACACCGCCCGTCCGGCGACGTCGTCCTCCGCGCCGCCAAGGAAAAGAGCCGAAGGGTCATGAGCGCCGTGCAGGCCTGTCTCCGTCATCTCAAACACGCCGATTTCATCTGTCGGACCGAAGCGGTTTTTCACCGAGCGTAGAATGCGGAAATGATGGCCGCGCTCGCCTTCGAAATAAAAGACGGCGTCGACCATGTGCTCCATCACGCGCGGACCGGCGATCTGCCCGTCCTTGGTGACGTGGCCGACCAGCACCATCACGCAATCAGATCGCTTGGCGAAGCGCGTCAGTTCCTGGGCGCAGGCGCGAACTTGCGCGACGGATCCGGGCGCCGCGTCTAATCCGTCTGACCAGAGGGTCTGAACCGAGTCGACAATGACGATGTCCGGTTTGGACGTTTTTAGCCCTTTCAAGATGGTGCGCAGATTGGTTTCTGAGGCGAGTTTCACGGGCGAGTCCGCCACGCCAAGCCGCTGGGCGCGATCTTGGATCTGAGCGGTAGCTTCTTCTCCAGAGACGTAGACGGCGTTTGCGCCCTGTTTGGCTAAGGCGGCGGCTGTTTGAAGGAGAAGAGTGGATTTGCCAATGCCGGGATCGCCGCCAATGAGCACGGCGGAGGATTGCGCCGGCCCGCCGCCGAAGACGCGGTCCAGCTCTTCAAGGCCAGTGATCAGCCGCGCGGGCGGCGGTTCGTCCGCGCCCAGGTCAACGAAGTCGAGCGTGCCGCTGGCTTTCTTACTCCCGGCCTTGGGCGCGGACAGCCCGCCCGGTTCGCCGACGGCTTCCTCCACCAACGTGTTCCAAGCTCCGCACGCATCGCATTTGCCGCTCCACTTGCCATGAACGGCCCCGCAGGACTGGCAAACATAAGCGGTCGCGGTTTTAGGCAAGCCTAAATCGCCGGCTGGATGGGGCCGTCGGCGCGGCCGTGGACGAATTGGTCGACATGCTCATTGCCGGAATTGTCCATCTGGCTGACGGGTCCACGCCAGAGGATGCGGCCTTCATAGAGAAGGGCGATGTCGTCCGCTATTTTTCGGACGCTGGCCATGTCGTGGGTGATAGTCACGGCGGCGGCGCCGAGGGCCTTCACATGCTCGACGATGAGATCATTTACGGCGTCCGCGGTAATCGGGTCGAGACCGGTGGTGGGCTCATCGAAAAAGATAATGTCCGGCGATGCGATAATGGCGCGCGCGAGGCCGACGCGTTTTTGCATGCCGCCAGACAATTCCGCCGGGCGCTGATCCGCCACCGATGCTCCCAATCGGACCTTGGCGAGCGTTTCGATCGCGCGATCCTTGGCTGTTTTGCGATCGAGGCCGTCGCGATAGAGCAATAAGAAAGCGACGTTTTCCCAGACGGTGAGGCTGTCAAACAAAGCGCCGCCCTGGAAAAGCATGCCCGTTCGGCGGCGCATTTCTTCGCGCTCGCTGGATTTTTTAAGAACTTTGCCGTCCAGTCGAATGTCGCCCTTGTCGGCCTGGATCAACCCAAGCGCACATTTCAGCGACACGGATTTGCCGGTTCCTGATCCGCCGATAATGACAACAGATTGGCCGGGCGCCACGCTCAAATCGAACCCTCTCAGCACGTGTTTCGGACCGAAGGATTTGTAAAGATCGCACATCTCTAAGAGCGGCTGGGTCATTTATCCGCCCTCCGTAAAGGCTGCGGTGAGGAGGTAGTTGGAGGCGAGGATCAGCACCGCGGCGCCGACCACCGCCAATGTCGCCGCACGTCCCACGCCGCCGGCGCCGCCGCCGGAGCGGTCGCCTTGATAACACCCCATAAGCGCGATGATGGTTCCAAACACGCCGGCTTTGATAAGGCCTGTGATCACGTCGTCCGGCGTTAGGAAATCGATCGTGTTGCGCAGATAGATCGTTCCGTTGAAACCCAACGCGCCGACGCTGACGAGATAGCCGCCCATCACGCCGATAATGTCGGCGATCAGCACGAGGATGGGCAGTGTCAAAGTCGCGGCGATCACCCGAGGGGCGAACAAAAAGCGCGTCGGGTTGGCCGAGAGCGTATGCAGCGCGTCGATTTGCTCGGTCACGCGCATGGCCCCGATTTCCGCTGCTATGCCGGCGCTGACGCGTCCTGCGAGCATGAGGCCGGCCAGAACAGGCCCAAGTTCCCGCGTAATGCCCAAAACCACGATGGTCGGCACCAATTGCTCGGCGTTGAAGCGCGATCCGCCGACATAAATGTTCAGCGCTAGCGCCGCCCCGATAAAGACGGCTGTCAGGCCGACCACCGGGAGCGAGTAAAAGCCGATCATCCCGCATTGGCGCCAAGTTTCCCGCAGATAAATCGGCGGCGTCACGCACGCGAACAGAACTTTCGCCGCGAATAGCGCTACGCTTCCGATTTCTCGGAAGCCGCTGAGGGTCGCTCGCCCAATGGATGCAAACGGAGAGGCTATTTGGTTGATCGCTGATCCGCTCATCCGGCGGCGCCTCCAGTATAGGTGCGCTTCACACGCCCGCCCAGCGAGGTCAGCAATTCATAATCAATCGTCCCGAATGCGTCCGCCTGTTCGCGGATAGGCAAATCGGGTCCAAAGAAAACAACGGGCTCGCCGATTTTTGTATCAAGCCCGGTAATATCGATCATTGTCAGATCCATGGAAATACGCCCCACGATCGGCCGCCTCTGGCCTTGCACCATCGCATAGCCCTTGTTTGAGCCAGTACGCAACAATCCATCGGCGTAGCCGATTGACGCGCAGGCGAGCATGGCGGGCGCTTCGGGCGAAAAAGTGGCGCCGTAACCGCTTGTTTCATCTGGACTAATCGCTCGGATTTGAAGGATGGGCGCGGTCAATGTCGCCGCCTGCGTCAGATCGGGGCCGGAGGCCGGGCGGGGGCCGCCGCCGTGAAGGCCAATGCCGGGGCGTATTTCGTCGAGCCCGTATTCGCGGCCAAGCAGCGCCCCGGCTGAGGCGGACAAGCTGCGCGGAACGCCGGGGAACGCCTGCGCGACGTTGAGAAACTCACTCAGCTGGCGGGCGTTCATAGGATTTGAGGCGTCATCCGCGCACGCCAAGTGGCTCATAATCGCGATGGGTTCGATCCGTTCCGCTATCGATGCGGTATCGGATTTGGCGAGGCCTAATCGGTTCATCCCGGTGTCGATATGCAGCACGGGTTTGCGTCCGTCAGAGATCGCGGCCCAAGCTTGGATTTGGTCGAGCGAATTGAGGACGGGCGTTAGATCATGCGCCCTGAAAACGTCGATCTCGGCAGGCGAGACGCCGTGAAAAACGCGAATTTCCGGTCCTGCGCCGAGCGATATGCGTAGCGCTTCGCCCTCAAAAGCATACGCGACGTAGAAGATGTCCGCGCCGGCGTTCTGAAGCGCTTTAACGATTCTATCCGCGCCCAATCCATAACCGTCGGCCTTCACGACAGGCGTCGCCCTCGCTCCGGACAGCGCTTCCAAGCGTCGCCAATTTGCGACGATCGCATCCAAATCGATTTGGATTTCAGGGTAGATTTGCGGGCTGGTCACGCGCGGCGCATAAGCGCGTCTAGTGGCGCTCCTCGTAGCGGTGCTCCAGATTGCCGAAGCGCACGAAATTGGGCTCGTAGGACAGCTCCACCTTGCCGATAGGACCGTGGCGCTGCTTGCCGACAATCACTTCGGCCATGTTTCGCTTGGCGTTGAAACGTTCTTTCCACTCCGCGTGCCCTTCATCGCCTTCATCCGGTTCCTGGCGTTCGAGATAATAGCTCTCGCGGTAAACGAAAAGCACGGCGTCCGCATCTTGCTCGATCGAGCCGGATTCGCGCAGGTCTGAGAGTTGTGGTCGCTTATCGTCGCGCAGCTCCACCTGACGGGAGAGCTGAGCAAGCGCGATCACCGGAATGTTCAGCTCTTTTGCAAGCGCCTTCAGGTTTTGCGTAATCATCGAGACTTCTTGCACGCGCCCGTCGGACCGCGATCCGGTGGTGGCGGTCACGAGCTGCAGATAGTCGACGATCAGCACGTCCAGCCCATGGCTACGCTGAAGCCGCCGCGCTCGCGCGGCGAGTTGGGAAATCGAAATGCCGCCCGTATCGTCGATATGCAGAGGTAAATTCTCGATCTGCGCCGCCGCCTCGCGCAGTTTTTCATAATCGCGCGGTTCGAGATCTCCCTGTCGGATGAGGTGGGACGAGATAGACGCGACATCCGCCAAGATCCGCGTCGCAAGCTGTTCGGACGACATCTCGAGAGAGAAGAAGCCGACCACGCCGCCGTCCATAGTCTTCTTCGACCCATCGGGTTGGACTTCACGTTGGCATTTCATGGCGATGTTGACGGCGATGTTTGTCGCCAGTCCCGATTTTCCCATTGAGGGGCGCCCGGCGAGGATGATCAGATCCGACGGGTGCAAGCCGCCCAATTTGTCGTCGAGCTTTTCCAGCCCAGTCGAAATTCCCGCGATTTTGCCGTCGCGCTTGTATGCCGCCGTCGCCATCTCGATCGATGTCGCCAACGCTGATCCGAAGTTCTCAAACCCGCCGGACGAGGTCCCGCGCTCCGCCAAATCGAACAAACGCCGCTCCGCCGCCTCAATTTGCGCCGCGCCGTCGCTGGCTTGGTCGCCTCGTGAGGCGGTCTGAACGACTTCCGAGCCGATATCTATCAATTCGCGCCGAACGGCCAGGTCGCGGATCAGATTGGCGTAATCGGTAACCTCCGGGCCGAAGGCGGCGCTGTCCAGCAGATCGGTCAGGTATTGCGCGCCGCCGATTTCGGCGAGTTCGCCATCCCGATCGAAATGCTCGCGGAGGGTGACGCCGTCCGCGACGCGTCCATTGAGGATGAGCTGCTGCGCAACTTCATAGATCGCGCCGTTCGCCGGCGCGTAAAAATCTGTGGCGCGAAGGATGTCGCCAATGCGCTGATACGCGTTGTTGTCGAAGAGGACGGCCCCCAACACCGCCATTTCGGCGGGGAGGTTGTGCGGCGTGTCGGACGCGTCGGTTTTGACGAGCTGAAGTGCGGGTTCGTTTGCCATGACTATGTCCTAACCCGGATCTTCCGGCGATTCGCGCCTAACTTGCAGTCGTCCACAAAAATGCGTGCGGTTGGGGATAACAAGCCTGATAAAAAAGGGAGCCGTCAAAAAACGGCTCCCTTTGGAATCGATTGAATTTCGGGTCGATTATTCTTCGGCCGGTCCACGTTCCGCAGCGGCTTCGGCCGCCGCTTCCGCAATTTCCGCAGCGGCTTCATCGGCTTCTGCGCGATCTGCGGCGAAGGCCGCTTCAATAACGTTTTCGCCCGCCGCTTGACGCTCGGCTTCATCTTCCGAGCGCGCCACATTGATCGTGACCGTCACGGAGACTTCCGCGTGCAAACGAACCGACACCTCATGCACGCCAATTGTTTTAATCGGCTGATTGAGTTGGATCTGGCTCTTTTGCAAAGCGTGTCCGGCAGCTTGCGCCGCTTCGCAGATATCGCGGGCGGACACCGAACCGTACAATTGCCCGGTGTCGCCGGATTGACGGATCAGGACGTAGGTTGATCCATCAACCTGCTCGCCTTCCGATTTGGCCGCCGTACGGGCTTCCGCATTGCGCGCTTCGATCTGCTCGCGCTCGGCTTCAAAACGCCTTTTATTGCGCTCCGTCGCCAGCAGCGCCTTGCCCTGCGGGATCAGGAAATTGCGCGCATAGCCGTTCTTGACGCCGACGACGTCGCCGATGGCGCCGAGCTTTTCGACGCGCTCGAGTAGGATGACTTCCATGATCGTCTCCTACTTCACAGCGTAAGGCAGAAGAGACAGGTGCCGCGCGCGCTTGATGGCTTGCGCAAGGCGACGCTGTTTCTTGTGCGAGACCGCCGTGATGCGGGCTGGCACGATCTTGCCTTTTTCCGAGATGTAACGCTGCAGGAGCTTCACATCTTTATAATCGATCGCCGGAGCTTTCTCACCGGAGAACGGGCAGACTTTCCGACGACGGCTGAACGGCCGTCGGGACGGAATGTTGGAGATGTTGATGCCTTTTTGGGCCATGTCTTAATCCTCCCGATCCCGACGCGGACGACGTTCGCCGCGATCTCTATCGCCCCGATCTCCGCGATCGCCCCGATCCCGGTCTTTACGCGACAGGATGGGAGAAGGTTCGTCCGACAATTCTTCAACGCGGATGGTGAGGTAGCGAAGAACGTCTTCATTAATGCGCAGGCGACGCTCAAGCTCATGTATCGCGCCAGCGGGGGCGTCGATGTTCAAAAGCGAGTAATGGCCCTTGCGGGATTTTTTGATGGGGTAGGAGAGATTGCGAAGGCCCCAATATTCGGTCTTGCCGACCGCGCCTTCATTCTCTGTGATGATCGTGGTGATCTCTTCAACCAACGCATCCACCTGTTGGGGTGAGATGTCTGGCCGAGACACGATCACGTGCTCGTAAAACGCCATAGATTTTGTCCCTTCTAGCAAGCGACGGCGCAGTCCGGTCGAAGGGCGGCCGGGCCGCGTCGGATCCCTCGCATCCACTATGGATCTTGGGACCGCCGCTTTGGCGAAGCGCGCAATTACCGCCAAACGCCCGCCATTGCAAGCGATCATGCGTGTTTTCACGTTGATTTACACAGCGCCTTGCGTCCGCTCGGGTCCGGCTCTAACCAATAGCACCCATAAGAGAACAACACGCCGATTGGGAGAGGAGACCGCGAATGGGCGCTTTCGCCTTCATTTTTCCGGGCCAAGGGGCTCAAAGCGTGGGGATGGGCAAGGCGCTCGCGGACGCATTTCCGGCTTCTAAAGCGGTCTTTGACGAGGTGGATGAGGCGCTTGGCGAACGCTTTTCCGATATCATTTGGAATGGACCTGAGGACGCTCTAACGCTGACCGCGAACACCCAGCCGGCCTTAATGGCGGTCTCGGTCGCCGCTATGCGCGCGCTGGAGACGGAGTTTGGCTTGGCGCCCGACCGTGCGAAATTCTTGGCGGGACATTCTCTGGGCGAATACTCGGCGTTGGCGTCCGCCGGAGCGATTGGTTTGTCGGATGCGGCGCGTCTCCTGCGATTGCGAGGCGAAGCGATGCAGGACGCTGTCGCGCCGGGCGAGGGTGCGATGGCGGCGTTGTTGGGCGCGGATGTCGCGACGGCTGAAGCGGCCGCGGAAGCGGGTCGCGTGCACGGTCCGTGCGATCTGGCGAACGATAATGCGCCTGGGCAAATCGTGCTGTCGGGCGCAAAAGCGGCCGTTGAGGCGGCGGCTGAAGCGGCGAAGGCCGCCGGCGCCAAAAAGGCGGTGTTGTTGGCGGTTTCCGCGCCCTTCCACTGCGCGCTGATGAAGCCTGCTCAGGATCGCATGGCCGAAGCGCTCGCCGATACAGTGATCAACGCGCCGGCCGCGCCGATCGTCGCGAATGTTACAGCGGCGCCCACATCCGATCCGACCGAGATCCGCGATCAATTGGTTGAGCAGGTGACCGGCCGCGTGCGTTGGCGCGAAAGCGTTGAATGGATGGCGTCGCCGGCGGGCGGCGTGACCCTGTTCGCTGAGGCCGGCGCGGGCAAGGTGCTGACGGTGATGAACCGTCGCACCGCGAAAGAGGTCGAGGGCGTGACATTGAACACGCCGGAAGATTTGGAAGCGTTCGCAAAACGCCTCGAAGACGACGCTTAGGGAGCGAACGACATGTTTGATTTAGCAGGAAAAACAGCTCTTGTGACCGGCGCATCGGGGGGGATTGGCGGTCCGATCGCCAAGGCGCTGGCTAATCGCGGCGCCAAAGTCGCTTTGTCGGGCACCCGCAGAGAGGCGCTTGAGGCCGTCGCCTCCGAAATCGGCGCCAACGCTGTGGTGACGCCGTGCAACCTTTCGGATTCGGAAGAAACATCCGGCTTAATCGGCGTAGCGGAAGAGGCGCTAGGCGGCGGTTTAGACATTCTCGTATCTAACGCGGGCCTCACGCGCGACGGTCTGCTGATGCGAATGAAAGAAGAAGATTGGGACACGGTGCTCGCCGTCAATCTCGGCGCTTACTTCCGGCTGGCGAAAGCAGCGATGCGGGGCATGATGAAACGTCGCAGCGGGCGCATTGTTGGGATCACATCCGTCGTCGGCGTCACTGGTAATCCTGGCCAAACGAATTATGCGGCGTCTAAGGCGGGAATGATCGGGTTCACAAAATCCTTAGCTCAGGAAGTCGCCAGCCGGAACATCACCGTCAATTGCGTGGCGCCGGGCTTCATCGAATCCCCAATGACGAATGATCTGCCGGATGCGCAAAAAGAGGCGTTGTTAGGCGCAATCCCTGCGGGTCGTTTGGGGCAGGGGGCTGACATCGCCGCCGCCGTCGCCTATCTGGCGTCCGACGAAGCTGCTTATGTGACGGGTCAAACGCTTCACATAAATGGCGGAATGGCGATGATTTAAGCCGGCTTGGACGGGGTTCGCCGCTTGCAAAGGCGGTCCTGGCTATGGCCAAAAAAAACCTGGTGTGTTACCGCGCCGCAACGAGGGCTTTCGGACCAATACCGTAAAGCCAAAGACAATTGAGAGGGTTAAGCATGTCCGACGTTATCGAACGCGTGAAGAAAATCGTGGTCGAGCGCCTGGAGGTGGACGCTGACAAGGTGGCGGAGAACGCTAGCTTCATCGACGATCTCGGCGCGGATTCCTTGGATCTGGTTGAATTGGTTATGGCGTTCGAAGAAGAGTTCGGCATCGAAATTCCCGACGATGTCCAAGAGCAGATCGGTACGGTCGGCGACGCCGTGAAATTCATCAACGAACGCGTCTAACGGCCGCTTGCGCCCATGCGCCGCGTCGTTATCACCGGTATTGGCCTCACAACGCCTCTTGCTCACGGGCGAGAGGCAAGTTGGGAGCGTTTGATCGAAGGCCGGTCCGGCGCGGGAAAAATCGATCTGTTCGATGCGGATGATCTGTCTTGCCAGATCGCTTGCCAGGTGCCGTGGAACGCAGATGGACGCGGCGGCGGTTCGGAGGATGATCCGGCCGCTTTTGATCCGGACAGCATCGTGTCCGCCAAAGAGCGGAGACGCATCGACGAGTTCATCCTTTACGGCATCGCCGCCGCCGACGAGGCGATGGCGGATTCTGGGTGGATTCCCGAAACCGATGAACAAAAATACCGTTCGGGCGTGCTGATCGGGTCCGGGATTGGCGGTTTGTCCACCATCGCGGATACCGCGATTACGCTGCACGAAAAGGGCCCGAGAAAGATCAGCCCCTTTTTCATTCCCAGCGCGCTGATTAATCTGGTGTCCGGGCAAGTTTCCATCAAATACGGCCTTAAGGGCCCTAATCATTCTGTCGTAACAGCATGCGCCACAGGCGCACACGCCATCGGCGATAGCGCGCGTCTCATTCAGTTTGGAGACGCGGACGTTATGGTCGCCGGAGGCGCGGAAGCGGCGATTTGTCGGATCGGTATTGCAGGTTTCATCGCGTGTCGTGCGATGTCCACCAGCTTCAATGATGCGCCGACCAAAGGCTCGCGTCCCTATGATACGGATCGCGACGGCTTTGTAATGGGCGAAGGCGCAGGCGTATTGGTGCTGGAAGAATACGAGCATGCTAAAGCGCGCGGCGCGAAGATTTACGCCGAAGTTATGGGCTATGGCCTCTCTGGCGACGCTTTCCACATCACGTCTCCGGACGAGAGCGGAAATGGCGGCGAACGCGCGATGCGCATGGCGCTAGATCGTTCTGGGTTACAGCCGTCGGATATTGATTACGTCAATGCACACGGCACCTCCACGCCTGCGGGCGACGAGACCGAGGTGCGCGCAGTGGCGCGCGTGTTGGGTAACGCCTCCGCGTCGGCCAATTTGTCGTCGACGAAATCCGCCATCGGGCATCTGCTCGGCGCCGCCGGCGCAGTAGAGGCGGCGTTCTGCGCCTTATCGATCCGCGACGATATCGTGCCGCCGACCTTGAATTTGGACAATCCGTCCTTCGACAGCCCGATCGACCTCACGCCGCACACGGCGGTGAAGCGCGAAGTTCGGGCTGCCATGTCCAATTCCTTCGGCTTTGGCGGCACCAACGCAGCTTTGGTTTTGCAACAGGTCGATTGACCCGATGAGCGATGCTGGCGATCCTGCGCCGGGGCGTGCTCGCATCGGTGTGTTCGGTATGTTTTTGCGTTTGTTCATCATCGCCGCGTTTCTCGTGGGCGCAGCCGCGCTTGGCGGCGCTTACTACGCTCAGCAGCAATATATGGCGGCGGGTCCATCCACAGCAGACGGCGAAGCACGGAATGTGGTTGTGCCTGCGGGCGCGAGTGTGCGTCGCATGGCGGATACGTTGGCAGAGGCCGGCGCCATTGAAGACCCCTTTAGGTTTCGCCTCGCCGCGCGCGTGTTGGACGTTGAGACAGATCTCAAGGCTGGGGAATATGCGGTCCCGTCCGGCGCTAGCCTGAAAGAGATTTTAGAGATCCTGCGCGAAGGCAAAGCGGTTCTCTATCCCATCACCATCCCTGAAGGCCTGACCAGCGCCATGATTATGCGCCGGCTGGAGGCTTCTGAAGTTCTCACCGGCGATTTGCCCGAGGTGACGCCGGCTGAGGGCGTCCTCTTACCCGACACCTATTTGGTGCCGCGCGGCGAGACGCGTGAGGCCATGGTGTCCCGGATGATCCGCGCCAAGCAGGAAGTGGTGGAGGAATTGTGGGCGTCGCGCCAACCTGGCCTGCCGATTGATACGCCGGAAGATGCGGTCATCCTCGCCTCTATCGTGGAAAAGGAAACGGGCATGGCCGAAGAGCGCCCACGCGTGGCTGCGGTCTTCGTCAATCGCCTACGCCGTCCAATGCGGCTGGAGAGCGATCCGACGATCATATACGGCATTTCCCAAGGCGAGCCTCTCGGACGAGGTCTTCGTCGCAGCGAGATTGATCGGAAAACGCCTTACAACACGTATCAAATCGATGGGCTGCCGCCGACGCCGATTTGTAATCCCGGACGCGACGCAATCGCTGCGGTGCTCGATCCGCCACAGACCAATGACCTCTTTTTCGTGGCGGACGGCACCGGCGGGCACGCGTTTGCGACGACGTATGCAGAACACCGCCGAAATGTCGCCAATTGGCGAAAAATCGAAGCGGCGCGGCGGCAATAGTGCTGGGGCCTTAAGGCTGGGAGGCCGTATGACGGCGATGGGTATGACGGGGTTTGGCCGAGCCGAAGGTTCGGCGCCCTGGGGCGATTGGGTTTGGGAAGCGCGCAGCGTCAACGGTAAGGGGTTGGATGTGCGCCTAACCTCGCCCTCCGGCTTTGATGCGATCGATTTTGAAGCGCGCAAACTGGTGAAATCCCGCTTCAAGCGCGGCAATTTTCAAGTCCAGCTTCAGATCGAGACGCAATCGGACGACGCAAGCGTTCAGATCGACACGCGCAGCTTAGCGAAGCTTGCGCGAACGGGCCGAAATTGGCGTTCGGCCGGTGTCGCGCCGCCGCAGATGGACGGTTTGCTGTCGCTGCGCGGCGTCATGCGGTCTCAAGGACGCATGCAGCTCCGGTTAAGCGATAAGGAAGCAGAGGCGCTTCTAAAGGGCCTGCAAGAGGCTCTGGAGGCGCTGAACTCCGCCCGCGCCGATGAAGGCGCCGCTATCGTGGTCGTCCTCAATCGCGCGCTGGACGACATGGAGACAAGCGCCAAAACAGCTGCCGAAGCCGCCGGGACGCAGCCTCAATTGGTGCGGGATCGCTTTGTACAGCGTATCCAGGACTTATCCGGCGATGATGTAGGGCTTACCGAAGATCGAATCGCACAAGAAGCGGCGGTGTTCGCCGCCAAGGCGGATGTTCGCGAAGAGCTCGATCGTTTGGCGGCTCATATTGCCAGCGGCCGGGCCATTCTGGCGGGCGAGGGCCCGATGGGGCGAAAGCTGGACTTTCTCTCACAAGAGCTTAACCGGGAGGCCAACACTTTGTGCTCGAAGTCCGCAAGCTTAGAGCTGACCCAGGCGGGCTTGGCGCTGAAAGCGGCGGTCGATCAATTCCGGGAGCAGGTTCAAAATGTCGAATAGCCATGAACGCCGGGGCGTTATGCTGGTGGTGTCCAGCCCGTCTGGCGCCGGAAAGACCACTTTGTGCCGGCGTATCTTGGAAGAGATGGACGATGCGGTCTTGTCCATCTCCGCCACCACGCGCGACATCCGCCCCGATGAAGCGGACGGCGTTCACTACCACTTTAAAGACAAGGCCGGTTTCCAATCGATGATCGCCGGCGACGAATTTCTCGAATGGGCTCTAGTGCACGAGCATTATTACGGCACGCCGCGCGGGCAGGTTGAAGCGCATTTGCGGGCCGGAATTGATGTTGTGTTTGACGTCGACTGGCAGGGCGCGCGCGCAATGAAGCAGGCCATGCCCGGCGATGTGGCCTCCGTGTTTGTGCTGCCGCCCTCAATTCCAGAATTGCAGGCGCGTCTCGAAGGCAGACCGGGCGCGACCGATATCGGCGTCGCAAAGCGTTTGGCCGGCGCCGCGCGCGATATCCGCCGATGGGGCGAATACGATTATGCGATCGTCAATGACGACATTGATGAAGCCTATGAGGAGCTGCGAGCGATTTTGATCTCCGAACGCTCGCGTCGTCGTTTGCCCAGCCTAGGCGCGCGTGTCGATAAATTGCTTGATGACGCTGAGGCGGTCGCCGCTAAGGTCGGCGCTTAGTTAAGCAGATTTGGCCGTCCAAGCATCTGCGAGCGCGCGAAATTCTTCCTGACTGAGGGTTTCCGCACGTCGGGTTGGATCAATCCCCACACTTTCTAAAAGCGCCTCCGCTGAGATATGTCCGCCCGCGACCAGGCTTTTCAAACTTGCGCGCAGCATTTTTCGACGCTGCCCAAAGGCGGCGGCGGCGACCCGTTCGATCTTGCTAAGGTCGTGATAGCGCTCTGCGTGCGACAGGGGCTGCAGCGTCACGACGGCGGACGCCACTTTGGGCGGCGGCTTAAACGCGCCCGGCGGCAGGGTGAAAGCGATATGCGGGCGTGTGACGGCCTGCGCGAGAACGGCGAGCCGGCCGTAATGCTTGTCGCCCGGCGCGGCGCAGATGCGTTCCGCGACTTCAAGCTGAAACATCAACGCCATCTCACCGCGCCAGTCACCGGCTTTCAGCCAATCGACCAGCAAAGGCGTGCCGACATTGTAGGGCAAATTAGCGATGATCATCGCAGGCTCGTCGCCCCCAGCGTCCTTGATCAAAGCGCGCCAGTCGGTTTTGCGGGCATCCGCCTGCGTGACATGCAAACGGTCGCCAGCCTCCGGCCAATCGGCTAGCGCCTCGGCGAAGCGCGGGTCGGCTTCAATGGCGATAACACGCTTTGCGCCAGCTTTGAGCAGAGCCGCGGTAAGCCCGCCGGGGCCGGGCCCGACCTCGATCACCGTGCGGCCGTCGACCGGCCCGGCGGCGCCCGCGGCGCGCGCCAAAATGTTCGGATCGAACAAAAAATGCTGGCCGAGCGATTTGTTCGCGCG
Organism: Pseudomonadota bacterium; assembly: GCA_039026555.1. GTDB lineage: Bacteria > Pseudomonadota > Alphaproteobacteria > Caulobacterales > Hyphomonadaceae > JBCCMB01. The sequence continues at coordinate 9,824 of JBCCMB010000032.1, read as the reverse complement.
GGCGTTTGTCAGCGCTCTATCCGCAATTTCTTTCGTCATGCCGCACTGCGTCTCTCCGCCATATCTGAGGCGAGGTTGAGCGCGGCGATGAGGCTGTCGGGCCGCGCATCGCGTTTTGCGGCGGCGTCATAGCCAGTGCCATGGTCCGGCGAGGTGCGGATGATCGGCAATCCCAGCGTGACATTTACCCCCCGCCAGAAGTCCAACGTTTTGACAGGGATAAGCCCTTGGTCGTGATACATGGCGATCACCGCATCGAACGCGCCTTCGCGAGCATGGTGAAAAACCGTATCGCCGGGTTGGGCGTCCGAAATGTTTACGCCGTTGCTTCGAAGAGCCTCGGCGGCCGGATTGATGATTTCGATCTCTTCGCGCCCCAAAGCGCCGCCTTCCCCTGCGTGCGGGTTGAGCCCGGCGAACGCAAGTCGAGGCGCAGCGACGCCAAAATTCTGTCTAAGGTCGGTCGCAACGATCTGACCGACCTCGACCAACAAGTCGCGCGAGATGCGCTTAGCTGCGCCCGCGAGCGGCATATGAATGGTGGCCAGAGCGACGCGCAAACCGCCACCGACCAGCATCATGACGGGACGTTGCGGCGCGGCCGCGTCGCCTTGAAGCAGATGCGCCAGAAACTCCGTATGTCCCGGAAAATCGAAGCCTTGATCATAGAGCAGCGCTTTGTTGATTGGATTGGTGACCACCGCTGCGGCCTCGCCCGCGTTCACGTGCGCGACTGCGGTTTCGATCCAGGAGATAATCGCCGGCGCAGTTTGAGGATTCGGACGCCCAGCATCCGTGGGCGAGCAGGGGATGTGAAAGACGGGGATTGACCGCTCGAAAACGGTCTCAGCCTCACTCGGAGATTTGATTTCCGTCGCATCACCGCCGGCTCGTCGAATTTGGTCTAGGTCGCCAACAAGGAAAAACGGGCGCTGTAATTGGTCGCGCTGTTCCCATGCTCTCGTTGCAATGATCGGCCCGACGCCAGCGGGGTCGCCAAGCGTTAGGGCGAGCGGTTGGGTCATAAATGCGTCTTCGTCTGGTTAGCGACGAATAATCGTGGCTTCGCGCTTTAGGTCTCTCAAATAACGATCGGCCAGCATCGCGAGCTGCTGTTCATAAATGCGATCTTCAATAGCGTCGCGATCCGGCACGGCTGCGCCGCCGAGTGATTTATCGCAGACATAAAGCTGCGCCGCGCCGGATGGCAACTCAAGCACTTCCGTTGATGCGCCAGGCTCCGTCGCCATAACGGCTTGTTTGAACGTGTCGTTCAGTTCGGAAAGCGCGATTTCCCCGAGATTGACCGCGCTAACGCCGTCAACCGCGTCAGCCGCAGCTTCGACGCCGTCGCAATCGGACGCCGCTTCTGCAGCTTCGGTCACAAGCGCGGCCGCGTTTGAACTGCGCGAAATCAGCTGACGTAGGAGCGCCGTCCCTTCGTCTTCGGCGACCGGGTCGCGCTTGTCCATGACTGCAATTAGATAAAACCCGTCTTGCGTTTCAATCGGCGGGGAAATGGCCGGCGGCGTCAGGTCCTCAATCACAGCGACAATCTCTTCTCGGACTTCGCCGCCGGTGACCCAGCCTAACTCGCCTCCCGCGCTGGCTGTCGAGGATGCCGAGAATTGTTGAGCGACAAGTTGAAAAGGCGCTCCTTGTTCGATTTGCTCGCGCAGCACAATCGCGCCTTGGCGAGCTTGCGCTCTTGTATCCGGATCGCCGGCGGGCAGAAAGATCTCCGACAATCGATATTGATCTTTTCCCATATTCGTTGAGATACGCTCTTTCACGTCGTCGATTTGCAAATCGGAGACGCGAACGCGTTGCCCGAAACGACCTCCCACGAGACGACGCCATGCAATGTCTGCTTTCACTTGGTCGCGCAGGGTCGCCGGATTGATGCCTTGGCCCCAGAGATTATTTAAAAATTCATCTGGTCCGATGCCGTTTCGGGCGGCGAGGCCAGCTACCTGGCGGGTGACGTCTTCTTCCGACACTTCCAGTTCGTATTCTGCAGCTTCCTGCATCTGCAAGCGCTCTTCTATCAGCGATTCGATCGCCCGCGCTTGCGCCTGAGCAATCGCCTCCGGCGAGGCCTCAACCCCGAAACTGATCAAAATGAGTTGGGCGCGATTTCTGACGTCGGTGAACGAGATCACTTCATCATTTACGACCGCCGCGACGCCTTCGAGAGCCAGCGGTTGGGCGGCGTCCGTCGCGGGCGCTGTATTCTGCGCCTGCGCCTGAAAGCACAAGGCTGCGGCGGCGACGGTTATTGCATGTTTCAGCTTCATCTTTACTCGACCCATGGGGCTTGCAGTGAATTCTTCGTTAGAATAGCGCCCCAAGAAGACGGCGCAAATAGGGCTTGTGCTGCGCATCATACTTTGCGCGATTGATTTCCTTGTTGATAGCGGCGGCGAGCGGCCAGGGCGACCGGTCTAATCCGCGTCGCTGCTGCCGACCTGACCAAGCGTTTTCAAGGCGAAAGTGAACGTCACGGAGTCTGAGGGACCAAGCGTGCGGTCGAGCGCCTCCGATCGTTCAAACGCCACTTGGAAATATGTGCACTCATCCTCGTAGGCGACGCCGACCGTTTGCCGAATATTGGTGTTTTCTTCGATATTGCGTTGTTGGGAGTAGACTGCCGACCAATTGTCGGTCACGCGCAGCGACCCGCGCAGCTCCACGCCTTCTTCAGGCGAGCCGATGGTGGCGCGATCATTGAGCTTGTAATATCGCGCGGCCGCTCGGAGGCGCCAAACATCTGTCGAGGCGCGCAGATCCAATCGACTTAGGTCCAAATTTCCCTCGGAAAATCGCATCCGAGACGACAAATTCAAGGTTCTGTTTAGTCTGACGCCGACATTTGCAACATAATCAGATGTCGTACCGGACAAATTGCTCGCAAGATTGAAGGCGTCGTCGCTTTCTTCCCGCCAACGACGTCCGACAAGTCCGTTGACCTCAAATCCGTTACGCCATCGCGCAGACGCCTGTACGCCTGCGGAGATGCGTGAACCGCCTTCCCATACATCATATCCGCCAATGCCGTTGGCGCGAAAGAGTGTGGAATCATCCGATTCAAACAACAAGGAATCTTCGTTTGGAATGCCGTCATCGTTTGCGCCGGAGGTGCCCGTCGCCGCCATTACGATAGGCTCGATCGTTAGGTCGACGTTTTTTCCAGGTCGAATAAACGGCCAGCTTACTTCAGCGCCGACGAGGCCAAGACTGCGCGTTTCATTTTCTTCGCCGTTGGCCACAGTGTCTAAGAGGTAATAATCGAGCCGCGCCTGGGCGAAGGGTTCTACGACGAGGCCGGGGCCGACGATAGATCGCGCCCGCCAGTTTACATCACCGGTGACGCGGCCGCTGTCATTGCCCGTGTCGCGTGTGAAAACGGCGGATGATCCAGCTATCGATAAACTTCCGAAATCCCCAAAATCGAGAATTTTCTCACTGTAAAGGGTGGGCGTTACTAAGGGGATCTCGCCTGGATCGTCCTCCTCACGTAGACCCTGAAAACTAAGAAGGCCGCCCTCAAAATAAAAATCTCTATTTTGACCTATGGCGTAAAGTTGGGACAGCAATTGACGCGGTTGGCTGACAAAGGGACCGCGCGCCTCATTTGCGCCGTCAATGTCGTAGCGACGATCATAGAGGTCGTCCGATTGGCGCTCGACGCCGAAGCCCCATCTCCACATAGTGTTTATTTGGAAAATTCCCGAACCGTATATGTGACTGCGCCAAGTATCGTCGCCAAACTTATCGCCGTCGCTGTCAAAATCTTGCTCGTGGGTAAAGCTGCCTTCCAGATTAATAATGCCCGAGTAGAAACGCTTGCGATAATCTACGCCAAGAACGGGGTTCACCTTCGTCGTGAGCAGCGGCGAAATGGTTAGATCTTGCGACGGCGACATAGCCCAGTAATAGGGCTGCTCGTAAAAGACGCCCAATTTCGAAGATACGCCAATGTCTGGTGGCAAGAGGCCCGACCTTCGATCCGAAGAGGGATCAGGGTGCGACATATAGGGTATGTAGAAAACCGGTACGCCTTTAATTTCCAAAACCGCGTCTTGGTAGGCGATCATCTGCTTTTCTTGATCTTGCACGGCGCGGCGCGCGCGTAGCGCCCAAGTTGGCCGCTCCTCGCTCTCTTCGCAGACTGGGCAGGCCGTATAGGACGCTTGCTCCAGCGCGTTGAGCGAACCGTTTTGACGCACCGCAGAGGATGCTGTCGCGATCGCGTCATTCGGTAAGCGCGTATAAAAACGGGTTGCAAAACCGTCGTCTAGATTTTCGTCAACCTCAATTTCATCGGCATAGCGAATTGATCCGTCGCTATCTATGATTTGGACATTTCCCTGAGCGCGGATGCGTTCGTTTTCTAGGTCGTAGATTAAGCGGTCGGCGCGCAGAATGCGCCCTTGGTAACGCGCTTCCACATTTCCTTCCGCAACGAGCTGGCGAGCTTCTTGATCGTCCGTCAGCGTTTGCGCGCTGAGATAGACGCCTGAATCGGTTGTAACGTCATTTGATGGCGCATCTTGAGCCTGGGCGGTTGCGGCGGTGACGACAGCCACCGCCATGGCGGCTGCAAGACCTGTGGTACGCGACACGTGAGCGACCCCTCTGGAAACGCTAAACCCCGCGTCCGCACAAACTTTGCGCGAACGCTCCACCGATAAGCGAACGCGTCGCCGCCGTCTAGGATGAAGGCGGCGCGCCGGCTCTAGCCGTCCTCTACAAAAGCGACAATTGTCATCACCGCAAAAAGCGCGAAGAGCGGCGGGCACCATGCGGCGGCTTGCGGAGGGGCCGCGCCTGAGGCGGCTAGCCCGCTAGAGACCTGAGCGACGAAAAACAGCAAAAACCCCGCGCCCGCTCCCGCGCCAATCAATTGCGATACGCCGCCTGAACGCGCCAAGCGCAAACACACGACGGCGCCGATCATCGCCATTGCGGTAAGTAGGAATGGCGTCGCGAGCAGCGTGTGATACTTCAGCACATATTGGTTGTCGTCCAATCCCGCCCGGCGCGTGTCCGATATAAACTTGGGAAGGTCCCAAAACGCGATCGACTTCGCGGAGGCGAACCGGTTCAGCAATGTCTCAGGCTCTAAGGTGGTTGGGAGCGCCAAATATTCCTGGCGCACCGGCTCGCCGCCCGGCGTATTCTCGATCACGCGTTCCAATTGCCAAAAACCAGGCCTGAGTTCTGCGCGCTCCGCGTCGATACGTCGACTGAACTCAAAAATATCGCCGCCGGGACCGCTTGCGGTGCGGTCAAAAACAAAGATCTCAACATTCAATAACGCGTCGGCGCGGTCAGTCGTCGATTCGGCGTGAATAACGGATTGCCCATTTTCGTCGCCCTGCCGCAGCCAGACGCCGTTCCGATCGGCGATTCCGGCGTTTGTGCGGCGACTCAGCAGTTCAGACCGCATATTTTCAAATTGCGCGTTGGCGCGCGTCGCAAGGGGATCAACAATTGTGACTGCGACAACGCCCACCAAAAATGCAACCAGCATGGCCGGCCCGAGAAAGCGCCATGCGGATACCCCCGCCGCCCGGATCGCGGGGAGCTCGCTTGTGCGGCTAAGCTTGGAAAAAGCGAGGATCGCGCCGACTAGCATTGCGAAGGGCAGGGTTTCTTGAATGAGGAGGGGCGTCTTTAACAGTGTTAGCTGAAACGCGGTCTCGAGCCCTATTTCCGTGCGCCCGCCAATCGTTCGCATCTGTTCAACAACGTCGACCAGCAGGATCGCTAATAAGATGACGCCTAGCGTAACGGCCAAGCCGTTCAACATGGCCACAAAAACATAGCGTTGTATGCGTCCCGCGATGACCATCAGGCCGCCGCCGCACCCGCCGGAAGCGAGGAGGCGCGCAAACGCGCCCGCGTCGCCAAAGGACGTCCGAAAAACAATATGCCGATAATCATCGCCGCAATGATCGGCGTGAGATATTGTAAAACGTTCAGATCTGGATTGTCCTCCGCGGCGGATGTCGCGCCAAGAGCGGCGAGCCGAATGCCGATGGCCGCCGCCGCAGCGAGACCGATCCTAGCTTGATAGCCCCGTCGGCTGAAATCGCCTCCAATGACCGCATAGATCGCCAGCATCGCCATGGCGATGTTGAGCAGCGGCGCAGATATTCGCGCATGACCTTCCGCCCAAAGCCCCTGAAGGTTGATCGCGGCGTAATAGTTCGTCGCGTCCGGATAAAATAATTCCGGCAGATATCGGTCCGAAGCTTTTAGCAGCACCCCTTCTTCTTCAGCTGCAAACTCGCTGAGATCGAAAACGTATTGGTCGAAATCGAGGTTCGAGAGGCTGCCTGTTTCGCTGAGCTGCTGGAAATGACCATTGCGCATGACGATTGCGGGCGCGCCTTCAACTTCCGTAAGCACGCCGGTTTGCGCGATATAGGTGCCGGGCGCGTCGGGGTCCCGCGAATCGCTGATCAGCAGATCTCGCAACCGACCGCCGCCAAGCGTTTGGCGGACATAGACGGTCAATCCGTCGGCCGGGGTGGTGAATGCGCCTTCCCGGATCAAGCTCGCCGCGAGGTCCGAGCGCGCGTTAACGACGGTCTCGCGCATTTCGCGATAGGCTGTCGGCTGCACCCAAAGATTGATCACCAGGTGCAAAAGCGTGGCGAGCATGGCGAGCCTCAAGACCGGTGAGGCCACACCCCAATTGGACATGCCCGACGCTTGAGCGACCACGATCTCGCTGTCGCGATGCGCACGGTTGAGCGCCGAGGTGGTGGCCACGAACAGGGCGATCGGCAGCATCAAAGAAATGATTTGCGGCGCCGCCAAGACGGATACCCAAAGATAGGTCAGGGCCGATTGCTGATTCTCAACGATCAGATCGATCTGCGAAAGCCCTTGTGTAAGCAGGGCGATCAGCGCCAAACCGCCGACAATCGAAACAAGCGTTCGCAGCACGGTCTCGAAAAGATAGCGCTGAAAACTAGTCATGAAGCCTCGGGCGGTTCGATGTCTTAACTGCTCATAGGCGGACGGCGGTTTTCAAAACCGAGCTTCGCCGCTACCAGTGCTACCGATTTGAACGGCGTCCGTCGACGCCTATCTGTCGCTCATATACAGACGCCTCCAAAGGACGCCTCCATGCAGATAGATTTTAAACCGCAGTTTGACGCGCAAGCCGTCGCTTTTTTGGTCCACGATGCAGATTTGTCGACGATTGGCGACGACGCAGCTTCAGAGGCGCTAAGGCGTGCAGTTGAGGCGGCGCCTCGCTTCGCCGGAAAGCCGGGCCAAATCGTCGAGGCTATGGGGCCGCAGGGCGTCAACGCAAAGCGTTTGCTGGCGGTTGGCGTCGGTCCAGGGCCGAGCGTTCGAGATTTTGAAAAGGCCGCCGCAGGCCTCGTGAAGCGCCTTTTGACGACCGGCGTTGAAAGCCTGGATATCGTTGGCGCGCCGTCGACCGAGGCGTGCGCGCGCTTAGGTCTCGGCGCTCAATTAGCGGCGTACCGATTTGACGGCTACCGCACCAAATTGAAAGACGACAAAAAACCAACTCTTACGACGCTGGGCGTCGTCATCGACGATGTCGAAGCGGCTGAAACAGAGTTCGCACCGCTGAAGGCGGCTGCGGATGGAACCGCGGTCGCGCGCGATTTGGTCACCGAACCGCCCAATGTACTGCATCCCGAAAGCTATGCTGAGCGTATTGAGGCGCTCTCAGACCTTGGTCTAGAGATCAAAGTGCTCGACGAGCCGGCGATGGCGGAACTAGGCATGGGGTCTTTGCTGGGCGTCGGCCAGGGCAGCATTCGCGGCTCGCGCTTGTGCGTGATATCTTGGATGGGCGCCGGCGACAAAGACACAGCGCCCGTAGCATTGGTCGGCAAAGGCGTCACCTTCGATACGGGCGGTATCTCCTTGAAGCCGGGCGCCGGCATGGAAGACATGAAGGGCGATATGGGCGGGTCGGCCGCAGTCGTCGGGGCGATGGTCGCGCTCGCGAAGCGCAAGGCGAAGGCCAACGTGGTCGGCTTGGTGGGCTTGGTGGAGAATATGCCGGACGGCAACGCGATCCGCCCGGGCGACATTTTGACCTCGGCGTCCGGTCAGACCATTGAGATCCATAATACGGATGCTGAAGGCCGTTTGGTCCTGGCGGATGTGCTTTGGTACGCGCAGGAAAATTATAAGCCGCGCGCTATCGTTGATCTGGCGACTCTAACCGGCGCGATCGTCATTTCGCTGGGCCATGAATATGCGGGTCTGTTCAGCAACAATGATGATCTCGCGGGCCAGTTGTCGGCTGCAGGCGACGCGGAAGGCGAGCCGGTTTGGCGCATGCCGCTGGGCGGGGCGTACGACAAGCTGATTGATTCCCCCGTCGCCGATATGAAAAACGTCGGCGGCCGCGCGGGCGGCTCGATCACAGCCGCGCAATTTCTCCAGCGTTTCATCGAAAATGACACGCCATGGGCGCATTTGGACATCGCAGGTACGGCCTGGCGTCCCGGCGACGCCGGCGCGTTGGAGCCGACATGGGCCAGCGGCTATGGACCGCGCCTCCTGGATCGATGGATCAAGGACAATTACGAGGATTAGGTGTGGCGGGCGGCGCCCAAACAGAATGGTGGTTTTACCATTTAGAGCGCGGCGCGCTTGAAGTCGCGCTCGGCCCCTTGCTCGAAAAATGCCTCGAAAAAGGGTGGCGTGTGTTGGTCGTCGCCGCCCCCGACCGGTTGAAGGACCTTGATGCGGCGTTGTGGACGTGGCGGGACGATAGTTTCACCCCGCACGGCGTTGACGGGCCGGACGCGTCACGCCAGCCCATCCTCTTATCGTCTGCGGCTGACCCCAAGAACGGCGCTCGGGCGGTCGTGTTGCTCGACGGCGCGGACGCTGACGCCGGGGCATTTGAGCGCTGTATGGTGATGTTTGACGGCGCAGACACAGACGTTCGCAGCAAGGCGAGAGGCCAGTTTAAAGCGGCGAAGGATGCGGGCGCCCCCGTCCGATACTTCCAGCAAGGCGATCGCGGAGGCTGGGTCGAGAAGACATAATCCGCCCAATCGCGTCAGACAGGCGGTTGTAGCACGCCTCACGCCCGGCTATAGGGGCGTCAAACCTCACCTGTTTCCCACAAAAACAGCATTAGATTTTCCAAAAAAGGCGACATCAAATGGCCGTTCAGCGTACCCTTTCTATCATCAAGCCCGATGCGACCGCGCGTAATTTGACCGGTAAAATCAACGCCGTGTTTGAAGACGCAGGCCTTCGGATCGTGGCCCAAAAGCGTGCAAGGCTGACAAAGGCACAAGCCGAAGGGTTCTATGCAGAGCATAAAGAGCGCCCCTTCTACGGCGAATTGGTGGATTTCATGACGTCCGGCCCTGTCGTTCTGCAAGTTTTAGAGGGTGAAAACGCCGTTCTGCATCATCGCGACGTGATGGGCGCAACCAACCCGGCGGAAGCGGCCGAAGGCACTGTGCGCAAGCTTTACGCGGCCTCAATCGGTGAAAACTCCGTCCATGGGTCCGACAGCGAAACAAGCGCCGAACGTGAAATCGCATTCTTTTTCGCGTTGGACGAAATCGTAGGCTAAGCGGGGCCTAGCGGCCGCCCTCCATATCGGCGAGGGCCCATTCGGCGAATGTCGACAGATCGCCGCCGCGAAACAGAAAGCCGGCGACGCCGGCGGCTTTGGCGGCGTCGACGTCTTTTTGCTTGTCGCCAATCATAAAAGATCGCGTTTTGTCGACCGGAAAATCCGTCATCGCTTGGATCAGCATGCCCGGTTTTGGTTTCCGGTCGTAACTGTCCTTGCG
>JBCCMB010000031.1:0-23548 GCA_039026555.1 Pseudomonadota bacterium | reverse complement strand
TCCGACCAGCGCTTGATGTTGTTTGATCGATCTTGCGTCGATCCAGTGTATCAGACCCGTGTCATCAGGCGAAATTCCGCCTAGAGCAATGAACCGCGTGTGGCGTATTCAAGCGCGACAACGCAGGCGGCCATGGCGGCTGCGGCGATGGGGAGGGCCGCAACGGCGCCGATCAAAGCGCGCCCAAGATCGGTCGACTTTTCGGGGGAGGTGCCGGGGAGGTTTTGCATTTGTCTGCTCCAGACTTATGTCGATTGGCGTTTAAGCGACGTCTCTGCGCCGCCTAGCACTAATATAGGTCTGGGCTTGTGGTGATCAATGAATAATGATCATTTTATTCAGTGATAGTCGTCTCGGGCGCCGTGAGCGGCGCTTTAAGCGAGTGCTCGATCAAGTTGAGGACCCCCGACAGCTCGCGGCGAAGCTGTTCTATGCTCAAATGCGACCATAATTGCGGATAACGGAATTTCATGGTCGCGGATTGCATTATTTCTGCAGTAAAATCAGGGTCATCCAGATGCCGAAACTCACCAGTCGCCATGCCGTCTTCTAGAACTTTAACCAAGTGAACGCGTTCTTGCGCCAATTCTTCATTCGCAAAGTCGGGGCGTTCTTTCGACAAGACCTCGGCGAGTTCTAGAAGTTTGTCGTCCTTGTTGAGCACTTCATATGTGCGTTCCATTCCAGCGGCGATAATGTCTTGAATGCGCGTCGTCGCCGATTTCTCTTGATCGCGTGCAATGGCGGCGTAATTTTGGAAGACTTCTGTCGCGTATTTACGCGCCATCGCCTCGGCGATATCTAGCTTTGACGAGAAGAAGCGATAGATATTGCCGGCGGACATGTCGCAATCGCGCGCAATCTCGGACATGGTGGTTTTCGCGTATCCATAATGTAGGATCCGGTCCATCGCCGCTTTGAGAATGCAATCTCGTGTTTCTAGTTTTTCATCCATGTCTGACAGTTTAACCCAGGGCGCTGAATATTCAATGAAAACGTCAGTCGACCGCAGGCGAGGCGTTTATGCCGTTTGAAACGATAGGCGTCATTGGCGGCGGCGCTTGGGGCACCGCGCTCGCCTTGGCGGCGCATCGCGCCGGCCGCAAAGTCCGCATCTGGGTGCGTGAGCCCGAGGTGGCCGCGTCGCTGAACGCCGGCGCCGGAAACCCGCTTTACCTGTCCAACGTCGATATCCCTGCAATGGATGCGGTAACGGACATGGTGCAGATGGCGGATTGCGACGCGATCTTGGCGGTGTCCCCCGCCCAATTCATGCGCGATGCGCTGTCTCGCCTCGCACCGCACGCTGTGGACGGTTTGCCGATTGCGCTTTGTTCAAAGGGCGTTGAGCAAAGCAGCTTGAAATTGATGACGGATGTTTTGGCGGAAACGCTTCCACAGGCGTCGCCGGCTGTGCTGTCTGGACCGTCCTTTGCGATTGACGTTGCGAATGATCTTCCAACCGCAGTGACGCTGGCCTGTGAGGATGCGGCGATCGCCGAGGCGTGGGTGGCGGCGATCGGGCGACCGGCGTTTCGACCCTATTTGTCTGACGATCTTGTCGGCGCAGAGACCGGCGGCGCCGTCAAAAACGTGTTGGCGATTGCGTGCGGCGTGGTCGACGGCATGGGGCTGGGCAAATCGGCGCATGCGGCTTTGATCGCGCGGGGATTCGCCGAGATGACACGATTGGGCGTTGCTCTGGGCGGTCGCGCGGAGACTTTAGCGGGTTTATGCGGCTTGGGGGATCTCGTACTGACCTGTTCTTCGCCGCAATCTCGAAATATGAGTTTTGGCCGAGAGCTTGGCCTAGGACGCGAAGCGCGAGATATCCTTGCAGAGCGCGCCGCAGTCACTGAAGGCGTTGCAACCGCGCCCGCCATGGCGGAATTGGCGTCGCGTCACGGGGTCGACATGCCGATATGCGAGGCGATTGCAAAGATTTTGTCGGGCGAGGCGAGTTTGTCCGACGCCATTTCTGGCCTATTAAACCGGCCGTTTAAATCGGAGTTTTGAGCCATGCCCCTTTACGCGCTTTATGGATTGGATCATCGGCCTGAAGGTGTGGCGATACGCGCTGCAAATCGGCCGGCGCATTTAGAATGGCTCAAATCTCTCGGCGATGAGATTAAGCTGGCGGGGCCACTCTTTTGCGAAGACGGCGAAACCATCGCCGGCTCGCTCGTGGTGATGGACGTCGCCGATCTGGAAGCGGCTCACGAACTGGCTACGCACGACCCTTATCACAAGGCGGGTTTGTTTGCTTCGGTGGACATCCGCTTGTTCAACTGGGTTGTAAACCCACCGGAATGAGCCCGGCTGTGGGACATGAACGGGTTGAACGCAGCGCCCTAGCCCTCCGCGGCCGCGTCCAGTCCGCCGCGCAGGACGGCTTCCGCGATCTGACCGGCGTCGATCGCCGCCTGCGATTGCGGGTTGAGGTGCGGCAGCGTCTTTTGGTTGCGGATCGCTTCGCGCACTTTGGCGTCGCGCAGAATGATGCCTGCAAGCGGCGGCCGGAACCCTAAGAAGGTCTGACTAGCCCGCGCCAACGCTTCATAGGTGCGACGGCCCGCGACGCGTGTGTCGGCCATGTTGACGGCGATCCACGGCGAGACGTTCGGCGCATAACCGCGCAGCACTTTGATGAAGGCGTAGGCGTCGGTCATGGAGGTTGGCTCGTCATTCGCCACGATCAACGCGCGGTCGGCGGAGCGCGCCAGGCGCATGACATTGCCGTCAATGCCGGCCGCTAGATCCACAAGGACCATGTCGTATTGCAGTGCGAGCGCCGTAAGGCCCGCCGCCAAGCGTGATGCGTCTTCCGTGGGCAGCTCGGCCATAGCGCCGGATCCTGACCGTCCGGGAAGAACGTCAAATCCGCCATCGGCGCCGGCGCCGCCATAAACGGGTGTGACGGCGTCCTCAAGTTCGACCCAGCCGGACATAACCGCGGCCAAATCGGTTTCCGGCGCGATGCCGAGTTGCACGTCGACATTGGCGAGCCCCAAATCGCCGTCGACGAGAAGCGTCCGCTTGCCGGCTTTGGCGAAGCAGGTTGAGAGCGTCGTGGACAACCACGTTTTGCCGACGCCGCCCTTGCCGGATGCGACGGCGAGAACTTGAGCGGGCGCGACCCGCGGTTGCGCGGCGCGGGGTTCGGATTTTCTAAGAGCAAACGACATCTACGCGGCTCCTTTAAGGGGGGCTGCCCCTGTCACACTTTCGGGCGCGGTCTCCAAAAGGAGGCGCGCCAATCTAACCGGCGAAGCCGGCACTAATCCTCCACCTATAAAAGGCGTCATACCTAGTTGCGCTAAGCTTAACCGCGCAGAAGAAAGTGCAGAAATTACCCCTCCGCGACGTCTTATCGCATCTAATTTGGTAATTATCGCCCGTTTGACGCCAATATTTGCAAAGGCGCGCGCAGTATCCTGCAGGTCTTCGGGGTGCCCTTCTGCTGACAAAGCCAGGACCGGCTCCACATTCAACATCATGACAAGGTCCTTTAAGCGATCCATATCTTCCGGATCGACGGGGTTAAATCCGGGCCCGTCCACAACAATGCGTTTCTCCAGCCGATCACACGCGTCGAGCAGGGTGGTTAGATCTTTCGGTGTTCTGGTTCGGCGAAGATCCGCTCTTTTTGTGAAGGCGGCGAGCCGCGCTGCATCGCCGCTATGATCGAAATCGGCGGCGATCGGCTCCAAATCGATCTCGTCATGCATCGCCCGCGACGTCAGCTTGGCGACCACGGACGTCTTGCCGCCGCCCGGCGGTCCGACAATGAGCAACGATTTTTCAAGCTGTGTCTGAACCGGGGCGAAATGCAACACGCCTTCTAAGCCGGCTGACAGGGCGTGCTGCGCATCGCTGGCGGATCCGGCAAGTCTGACTCCGGTGTTTGCAACCACGTCGACAAATCCGCGTGGCGCGCCATGCCACGCGAGCACCTCGATCAGCCGCTCGCGTGCGCCGCCTTGGTCGAAGTCCGAGACGCCGCCGCCTATCGGTCGCGATGATGCGAGACGCGGGGCGAAGGAGCGTTCGACAGCGGCGCGAACCTCGGCCCGGCCATCTTCGTCGCGCGTCGACAGGATAACGGCGTCGGCCCCCATTTCCGCGCGCATCAGCGCCATAGCCTCGTCCATTGTGGAGGCGGAGAAAAGTTTCATTCTCATGACGTACATCTCCTGAGGGCGGAGGGGGGGCAAAGCTTGAGTGGCATGGGTTAGACGCTCCCGGCGGCCCGAAGCCGCGCTTTGGGGTGAACCTCATTCTGAGACATGACGACGGTCTGCGGGCGGAAACGCTCCACCAGGGAGCGGACATAAGGGCGGATTGGCGCGGAGGTCAGCAGGACCGGCGCATCGCCGGTTTGGGCGGCGTTTTCAAACGCCGTGCGCATATCGGCGACGAAGGCGTGCAGCTTCGACGGTTCCAAGGTCAATTGACGTTCGCCGCCATCGCCGATTAGCGCTTCGGCGAAAGCTTGCTCCCAAGTCGGCGTCAGGGTGATAACGGCGAGTTGGCCATCGCCCGCCAAATTGGCGTTGCACAATTGGCGGCCCAAACGCGCGCGAACGTGTTCGGTGATTTGTAAAAGATCCGACGACGCGGCCGAGCTTTCAGCAATCGCTTCTAAAATGGTCGACAGATCGCGGATCGAGACGCGCTCGCGCAACAAATTCTGCAACACGCGTTGCACGCCGGAGAAGGTGATTTGTGAGGGCGTGATATCGTCCAGCAGGGCTTGTTGCGCCTTAGGCAAGTCGTCAGTAAGCGCGCGTGTGGCGGCGAAAGTTAGAAGCTCCGCCATATTGTCCTTCACCAATTCGGTGAAATGCGTAGTGAGCACGGTGGCGGCGTCGACAACTGTGTAGCCGCGCATCGACGCTTCTTCCTTCATCGATTGGTCGACCCAAACCGCCGGCAGATTGAAGACCGGCTCGTTGATGCGTTCTCCTGCGACATGCGCGGCGGTTCCAGAGGCGTCCATGGCGAGATGATGATTGGGTTTGAGACGGCCTTTGCCGGCTTCCACTTCTTTCACCAGAATTCGGTAGTCTTCCGACCCCAGCTCCAGATTGTCGACAATGCGTACTTGCGGGGTGACGAAGCCAAATTCTGCGGCGATTTGCCGGCGCACGGCTTTGATTTGGTCGGTGAGCTTGCGGCCTTCGGTTTCATTGATGAAGGAGAGCAGGGCGAAGCCGAGCTCAATTTTAAGCTCGTCTACGGCCAGGCTGTCAGAAATCGGCGCTTCCGGCGCCGGCTCCATCGGATCGGCGCTTTCAATCGATGTTTCAAGCTCGCGGGCTTCTTCGCGCGCTGGTTGGGTGGCGGCGCGCCACGCGGCGTACCCCGCACCGCCGGCCAAGAGCGCGAATGGGATAAGCGGCATGCCTGGCAGCAGTCCGGTAAACAGCGCCAGACCCGATACCATAGATAGGCCTTGCGGGTTAGACGCGAGTTGCGTCGCAAGCGCCTGGTTGGCTGCGCCGTCGACGCCGGCTTTGGAGACCAACATGCCCGCCGCGATGGAAATGATCAGGGCGGGGATTTGGCTGACCAAACCGTCGCCTATGGTCAAATTCGTGTAGGCTTGGGCGGCCTGACCGAAATCTAGGCCTTCTTGGGCGACGCCGATCACCATGCCGCCGATCAAATTGATCACGGTGATCAAAATGCCGGCCATGGCGTCGCCGCGTACGAATTTCGACGCGCCGTCCATAGCCCCGAAGAAATTGCTTTCGCCTTCCAGCTCTTTCCGACGGCTGCGGGCTTCGTCCTCGGTGATGATGCCGGCGGATAAATCCGCATCGATCGCCATTTGCTTGCCTGGCATCGCGTCCAGGGTGAAGCGGGCGGCGACTTCTGCGATCCGGCCTGAGCCCTTTGTGATGACGACGAAATTCACGATCACCAGGATGATGAAGATGATCGTGCCGATGACGTAATTGCCCTGCATCACAAAGCCGCCAAAGGCTTGGATGATGTCGCCGGCGGCGTCGGGACCGTTGGCACCCTCCGATAGGATTAAGCGTGTCGATGAAATGTTTAGCGCCAGCCTTAGCAGTGTGGTCATCAGCAAGACCGTCGGGAAGGCGGAGAATTCCAGCGGCTTTTTGATGAGCAGGGCCGTCATCAACACCAAGACCGAGGCTGTGATCGAAACGGCCAGCATTAAATCCAACAACCAGCTGGGCATGGGCAGGATGAGCATGACGACCAGCGCCATGACACCCAAACCCAACGCGACTTCGCCGCGCGCCGCCGCACGTGCAATGGCGTTGAGGTCGACCCCGCCGACCGCAAAGCCGCCGGGGGCGACGGCTGTATTCGCCGCGGCCTCAGCCATCTTTACGTCCTAGAGCGGGGTAGGGTTCCGTCATCGAGTTTATCCCGCCGCTCGCGTTTCGCCGGGCGCGGCGACGTCAAAGCCGGCGTCGGTGTAAGCGCGCAATTTGTTGCGGAGGGTGCGGATGGATATGCCCAGTATATTTGCGGCATGGGTGCGGTTGCCGAGACAATGATCCAGCGTTGACAGGATGAGCTCTTGTTCGACCTCCGCGACTGTGCGGCCGACTTCCGCATAGCCTGCCGCTTCAACCGCGCGCCGCGCGGTGGCGTCTAGATTATTTTGGGAGCCTTGTGCTTCGCCAACCAAACGGCCGTCCGGCGCCCGAATGGCGTCTGGCTCAATTTCCGGCCCGCGCGCCAAGATCACCGCACGGTGCATCGCGTTTTCCAGCTCGCGCACATTGCCCGGCCAGTGCGCGGATTGGATGCGTTCGGAGGCTTCGTCAGAGAGAGATTTCGTCGGCAAACCGTTTGCGGCCGCGTATTTCTGGATAAAGAAATCCGCCAACGCCGCAATGTCGGCGCGACGGTCGCGTAAGGGCGGGATTTTCAGATTGACGACGTTCAAGCGATAAAGAAGGTCCTCACGGAAATCGCCGGCATTGACCGCCTCGGCCAAATCGCGGTTCGAGGTCGCGAGAATTCGGATATTCACCTTGATCGGTTTAGATCCGCCGACGCGGTCGATTTCACGTTCTTGAATGGCGCGCAGCAATTTGGCCTGTAAGCGCGCATCCATCTCCGAGATCTCGTCGAGCAGGAGCGTGCCGCCATCGGCTTCTTCAAACTTACCGATGCGCCGGGCCAAGGCGCCGGTGAAGGCGCCTTTCTCATGGCCGAACAATTCCGATTCCAAAAGGTTTTCCGGGATCGCGGCGCAATTGACCGAGATAAACGCCTTCGCGGCGCGTTTGGAGGATTGGTGAAGATGGCGCGCCATCACTTCCTTACCCACCCCGCTTTCGCCGGTGATCAGAACGGATGCGTCAGACGGCGCCACTTGTGCGGCGAGCGCCAGCACCTCTTTCATCGCCGGGTCTTCTGCGATCATCGGGCGGTCGTCGTCAGCGACGGCTGCCAGCACGGCGGCGATAAGTTCGGCCTCAGGGGGGAGGGGAATGAATTCGCGCGCACCAGCGCGGATGGCGGCGGCCGCGGCTTCAGCGTCCGTGGCGACGCCGCACGCCACGATCGGCGCCGCGATGCGCTCCAATGTAAGCGCCTCGACCAACCAAGCGATGTCTTCGTGAACATCGATCATCACCAGATCGGCGCCGCGGCCCGCGCGCAACGCATCCAGCGCCATGGCGGGGCTTGCGGCGTGGGACACTTTTGCGCCGCGTTCGAAAGCGATCTTGGTCGCTTCTGAAAGCTGGCCGGCTAAATCGCCAATAATTAGGACTCGCATTTGCGTTAGCCTCCGGTGTTCTTAATGATTTCCGTCATGGTCACGCCGAGGCGGTCGTCCACGACCACGATCTCGCCGCGCGCCACGAGGCGGGAATTGACAAAAATATCGATCGCTTCGCCAACACGCCGGTCGAGCTCCAATACGGAGCCGGGGCCAAGCTGCATCAGTTCCGCGATTTCAAGGCTGGTCTTGCCGATCACGGCTTGAATGGAGACCGGGACATCGAAAACGGGTTCCAAATCAGCCGCAAATTTTTCTCGGTCTTCCGCCTCGTTTGGAACAGCAGGCACGGCCGCTTCCGCGCCCGGCTGTGCTGGTGGGTTAGGTTCCAGCTCTGGAAGGTTTAGATCGTCGGACGCCATACTCTCTCCTCGCTCCGATCTACGCCGCGTCGCCGGCGAACAGGTCGAGCTGCGGCTCGACCGGGTCGTTCATCCGGCGCTGCAAGGCGGCTTCAACGGCTTTGGCCGCTTCGTCGCGGTTAAATTCCACAGCGCCTTCGCGCCAATCCACGCGCCAATCGCCAGGTTTTGCGGCGGGGTCTTCTTTGACCGCAAATCGGCCCTCAAACCCATGCGCGGCGAGCGTCTGTAACCGTTGCGATACGGGCCCGGCGCAGTCCGGAGCGACCGTGGCCACAACGGAGGGGCCGTCGCGCAACGTCGCCACCAATTCGCTGATCGCGTCGGCGGCGGTTTCGGCGCCCCATTTGTCCAACGCCTTACCTGCAATGGCTTTGGCGGCGGCGAGGGCCAAATCCGTGGCGTCGCGTTTCAATTGGCCGGCGATATCCACCAGGATCGGCTCGACGGGATTAAGATGGGCGGCCATGGTGTTTAACGCCTCTGCCGCGCGCGCTTCCTCGCTCGTTTTGGCGGCGGCTTCGCCTTCGGCGCGAGCGTCCGCGCACATCTGGGCTGCGTCGTCCTTGCCGACATAGGCTGCGCCTTCGCCGGACAAGACTTGACCGTCTGCGGTGAATTCGGTGCTGAAAGTGAAGGGTTTCGTGTTCATCGCAGCGCCTAGTAAATCAACTCGTCATCGCCGCCGCCTTCGGCCAGCATAATCTCGCCTTTGTCCGCCAGCTCCTTTGCGGCGTAGACGAGGGCTTGCTGCGCCCCGTCGACATCTTTGAGCTTCACCGGACCCATCTCGTTCATTTCTTCTTTGAGCAGCTTGGCCGCGCGTTCCGACATGTTGGACAAGAAGAGGTCGCGCATCTTCTCATTGGCGCCCTTTAGAGCCAGGCCGAGCTTGTCTTTATCGACCGCACGCAACAGGGTTTGGATCCCGCCGGCGTCGAGTTTGGAAAGGTCTTCGAACACAAACATCAACGCGCGAATGCGATCGGCGCTTTCTTTGCTCTTTTCTTCCAAGGACGACATGAAGCGGCCCTCCGTCTGGCGATCGAAGGCGTTGAAAATGTCCGCCATCATTTCATGGCTGTCGCGTTTGGATGTGCGCGCCAAATTCGACATGAATTCATTGCGCAGCGTGTTTTCGATCTTATCCAAAATCTCCCGCTGTACCGGCTCCATGCGCAACATGCGCTGCATGCATTCCAGCGCAAATTCCGGCGGCAGATTGGCCAACACGCTGGCTGCGTGTTCCGGTTTGATCTTCGACAATACGACGGCGACGGTCTGCGGGTATTCGTTCTTAAGGTAGTTTGCGAGCACCACCTCATTCACATTGCCCAATTTATCCCACATGGTCCGACCGGCCGGACCGCGGATTTCCTCCATAAGCGCCGAGACTTTTTCGTCGGGCAGGAACTGCGCGAGGATTTTTTGAGTTTGTTCGTAGGTGCCAGTTAGCGAGCCGGAGCCCGACATGCGGTTCACGAACTCTAAGATTAAATGTTCGACCTGGTCCGCATGAATGACGCCGAGATTCGACATGGCGTGCGAGATGTCGCGCAATTCTTCATCATCTAGAGCCTGCCAAATCGGCTGAGTCGATTCGCCGAGCGCCAGCAATAGAACCGCCGCTTTGCCGGGCCCTGTTAGCGGCTGTCTGTCCAGCCTTTCGTCGATCTTCTCAACGGGGACGGCTTGATCTTCCGCAGCGCTCATTATGCGGGCTCCGTCTCACTGTCAGGATGGTCCTCGTTGAGCCATCCTCGAATGATCTGCAGGCTTTCATCGGGGTGCGTCTCGACGACTTCCGAGATCTTTTTGACCGACGAAGCTCTGACGCGTCCGGCGATCCGCGCCACGTCGACGCTTAAATCGTCTGGAACGGAGATTTGTCCGTCTGCGCCGGCTGCGCCGATGGCCGACGCGCCTGCGGTCTCCGCGCCGAGAGGGACGTCGGGCAGGGCGATTTGCGCATTTGGATTGGGCACAGCCGCCGTAACGCCGAGCCCGCTTATCGCCGGCGCAACAGTCGTTTCGTCCGGATCCGGGGTCGTCATAAGTCCCTTCACCAGCGGCCGCAGGACCAGGAAGATCAAGGCGAGGGCGGTCGCCAGCAGGCCAAAAATTTCAGCGCCGCGCATGATATCGTGTTTGTCGAAGTCAAATGCGCCCGGCGCCTCGGCGCCCTCCATAGACGCATTGGGACGAACGAAAGAGACATTCACGACGTCGACAACGTCGCCGCGCGCTTCGTCGAATCCGATCGCGGAGCGCACCAGCGTTGCAATGCGCTGAAGCTCTTCTTCGGCGCGGGGCGAGTAGTCGAAGCCGCCGTCCTCATTGATCTGGCGGGCGTCGTCCACGGCGACGGCGACCGAAACGCGCTGGATGCGGCCGCCTTCGACGATTTCGGTGCGCGTGGTTTTGGAGATCTCGTAATTGACGGTTTCTTCCGTCCGGTTCGACGCCATCTCGGAGGTCGCGCTTGTGTCGGGCGCATCTGCGCCATCGGGCACATTGGCGGCCGCGCTGACGCCTTCAAGCGGTTCATTACTCGCTTCCGAGGCGCTTTCCTCAACGGTTTGGGTGGAGCGAATGACCCGGCTTTCCGGGTCATAGGTCTCGGATGATTGCGTGATGCGGTTGAAATCAATATCGGCGCTGACCTGGACGCGCGCGGCGCCAGGGCCGGTAACGCTTTCCACGATTTCAAGGACCGTTGAACGTATGCGTTCTTCGATCGCGAATTCACGTTCGTCCGCGCTGGCGCCGCCAAACCCGTTTTCAGAGCTTTCCGCCCCCGCCGCCAGAAGTCGCCCTTCGTCATCGAGCACAGATAAACGGTCGATTTCCAGCCCTGGAACGGCGCTCGCGACCAAATTCCGGATCGCCCGAACCTGCCCTTGAGACATGCCTCGCCCCGCGACAGACAAGACAATGGAGCCGGATGGTCGTTGGGCGTCGCGCTCGAACAGGCGCCGTTCCGGCAGCACCAGATGAACGCGCGCTGCACGGACAATGTCTAGCGATGCAATGGTTCGCGCCAATTCGCCTTCAAGCGCGCGAATGCGATTGACGTTTTGCACGAACGTCGTCGTGCCGAGCGTTTCTGTTTTGTCGAAAATTTCGTAGCCGACGGAGCCGCGCGTGGGCAATCCGTCTTCTGACAACATCATTCGCGCATCCAGAACGCGCGCGCGATCGACGAAAATAGACGCGCCGTCGCCGCGCATCTCATAGGGAATATTGGCTTGATCGAGCTTGCCGGCGATTTCTGCGGATTCTGTCAAATCCAAGCCAGAGTAAAGCAGCGCTTTGCCGCCTTCGCCCCCTTGCAGCATGATCATCGACAAGCCGCCGCCGACCAGCGCGACGACCGCCATCGCCGCAGCGATACGCATGCGCCCGCCTTTCAGCGCCTTGTTCAAATTGGAAGTTTCGTTCGCCATTCCGACCCGGTCAAAATGCCCATTAGCGGGCTCGACTAGGCAGGAATTTCCCAGCGGTGCGTAAACGCGGGCTTAACCGAAAGGCCGCGCGCAGAAAAAAGTCTGCGCGCGGCGTCAGTCAGATCCAAAAAGGCGTCTGGCCTTAACGGTAGTTTTGTAGGCGCGTAACGCGCAATCCCTTCACGCCATGGCGGTCGAATAACCGCTCCCAGCCGCGATATTCTTCTTCTGAAATCTGATAACGCTCGCAAGCGTCTTGTTCGCTTAAAAGTCCGCCGCGTACGGCGGCCACGACTTCAGCTTTGCGCCGGGTCACCCAGCGTTTGATGTCGGCGGAGGGAAGATCCTCCAATGTGATTTGTCGTCCGTCGGGTCCGATGACGGCCGCGCTTTTCGCGTTCTGGCTCAGCATGTTTCGCCCTTTCTTGGTCTGGCCTATGAAAGAGACGATACAGGCTTCGTTTTAAGGTCACGCGGAGGTTGTCGCGCTGGTTTTCTTGAAAGTTTGTGTAAAATTCAAACGCGCCGGAGACGAATAAATCATCTCCGGCGCGTCGAACGGCGCGAAGTGTGCCAAGGCGGGCCAAAACGCGCTCAATTTAAGCGTTTTGGCCGACTATTTTATCGTTTTAGCCGGATTAGCTCGTCGAGCATCTCATCGGCGGTTGTAATTATTTTCGACGATGCGGAGTACGCGCGCTGCGTCACGATGAGGTTGGAAAACTCCTCCGCCAGTTCGACAGTGGACGCCTCCAAAGCCCGCGCGCGAATGTCGCCGGCGCCGGCGATGCCGGATTCTTTCAGATTGAGGGCGCCGGCGCTGGGTCCGGATCGGTAGGCGCCGCCTTCCTGGCTGATCAAGCCTTCTTCATTGGCGAAGGTCGCAATCGGGACTTGGTAGATCTTTTGCGATAGACCGTTGGTGAACTGCGCCACCACAAAGCCCTGATCGTCCACGTCGACGGCGGCGAGCGATCCGAAGGCCGTACCGTTCACTTGCGATGTCGATAGCGCGGACGGGCTGTCATATTGCGTCAGTCCTCCAGGCACGCCAGTGCCGCCGATATCAAGCGTAACAGTTTGCGACGACACGCCGAGCGTGTTGCTCCAGGTCGCAAGGCCCGCGCCTGGCGTTGTCGCCGTAGCTGGGGATGCGCCGATGCTTAAAGTCGTCGGCAGGGTGGAGGACCCCGCATCGAATTGGCCGAATTGGTCGAACGCAACTTGTCCAACTGCGATCTGACCGTTCACTAAGCCGGCTCCAGTCAGAACATCCGTTTCCGGCGTGACGTGGATTTCGACATTCCAAGTGTTCGCGTCAGTCGCGTCCTTTAAGAAGGAGTAGGTGAGCGTCCGCAAACCGCCCAAACTGTCGAAAACTTGGACCGATGTTTGGAAGTCGGGCGTGACCGTTCCGGAAGCCATATTTGTTCCGGCCGCGGTGGAGTTGTAGGTCGCCGCGGCGGCTGAAATGGGTTGGGAGGCTTCCAAATTCGCCGACATGCTAACGCGGTCCGTCGCTTGCGCCGCGCCGCCGATCCCGGAGACGCGCACAGGCGTCAAAGCCGTTAATTCGGATGGATTAGCGGTCACTGCGCCAGTGCTGTCCACTTCCCAACCATAAAGATAAAGCCCGGCTGCGTTGCGCAGATAGCCACCGTCGTCCGGCGCGAATTGTCCGGCGCGCGTATAAAGATACGGGTCTGATACGTTGGCGTCCGCCGCGCGCTCTCGCGTCACGAAGAAGCCGTCTCCGGCGACTGATAAATGCGTTGAAACAGACGAGGCTTGCAGCGCGCCTTGCTCGCCGATGAGCGCTTGAGCCCTGACGGAAACGCCGGAAGATGCGTGGGTGGTGTTTGTCGCTTGCTGGGTCAATAGCGCCGTAAAATCATTGCGCAGGCGCTTATATCCGACCGTATTGACGTTAGAAATATTGTCGGAAATCGCCGCCAGCGCCGAAGCGTTTGCGCGCAGGCCGGAGGTCCCGGCGAGAAGGGCTGAATTGATACTCATGGCGTTTGCTCCTTGAAGTCGCCCACATTAGTTCGCGTCCCTCGATCGGGTTGTCGCGCGTCGGGTTGTTTCGCAAAGCGCTTCTGCGCAGACGCCGTTCTGGCTAGGTCGGTGTGAGCCGTCATTGCGGCCTCAGATTCTTCGTCTTGATCGTCTCTCCAATCTCTACCGCCCAATCTCTATTGGGCGGCGAGCCTTAGAATGTCGGAATAGGCGTAAATGCCCGCACTCGTAGTTATGGCCGGGTCTTCATAAGACAAATCAACACCCGTCACTGTCGCAATAACCCCCACGCCGGTTTCGACCGGTTCGGCGTTCGCGTCTTCCGCGGTCACCGTGACGGCATAGACGCCGTCTTGCGCGGAGCCGTCGCCAAACAGTTCGCCGCTCCATTCAAACAAATGCGATCCGACGCTGGTTTGGGCGTCTTCAGAATAAACGACTTGGCCGTCTTGGTTGATGACGGACACGGTCGCGGTCGCCGCATCGCTCGGCAATGCATATTTCCACGTGATCGGCGCGCCGGAGTATCCTACGGCGTTGGCGTTGATTTCGGCGGATTGACCAAGATATCCGGACAAGGCTGCGCCCGCGGAGGATTGCGAGGATGTGATCAGCTTTTCCATCGATTCATTGGTCTGGATCTGCTGTTCGACTTGAGAGAACTGCACCAATTGATCGGTGAATTCCGCCGACTCGACCGGATCGAGCGGATCCTGATTTTCCAATTGCGCGGTCAGCAAGGTCAAAAATGTATCGAAGTCTTCCGCTAGGTTTGCTGTCGCCGATTCCGTGTTGACGCCGGTGCCTGAGGTTTGGCTGACAAATGAGACGAGATCCATCTGACCGTTTTCCCTTAAGCCGTCATGTCAAAGCGCATCGGGCGCCATGCGGTGAGTTGAGGTGTGATGTCGCGGACCTGATCAGGTGCGCCAGGCGTCTCAGAATCGTCCTTATCCGCGTCGCCGATCGCAGCGCCGTCCGGTTCATTCTCAGCATCTCCGCGTTCAAACGCGAAGCCGTCGCCGTCGGGGGCCAGCTGGAAGTCTAGACCGTCTTCGGCCAAGTCGATTCCGGCGTCGGCAAGCGCCGCTTCAAGCGCGCGCGCGCCCTTCATCAGATCGGCCAGCGCCGCTGGGTCACGCGCGGCCAGCACGGCTTGGACCTTGTTGTCCTTGCCAATCTCGACCTTCACGTCGACCTTGCCCAATTCCGGTGGGTCGAGGCGCACCTCAAACGTTTTGGCGCGGCCGTCAAACCGCTCGACGAACCGCGTGAACACTTGCGTTACGGCAGGAGATGCGCCGCGCAGCGCTGTGGGAAGCGCCTGTGCTGGCGGTCCCTGCGTTGATTTGGCGTCGCTAGATTGAAGGGCTGTGTCCATAGCCGAATCGCCCGTTTCGACCAGCAATTCTAAATCGGTCGGCGGCGGCGCGCTCGCGAATGGCTGAATTTGCGGAGCCGATTGCGCGCTATTTGGGATCAATTGCGTATGTCCAGCGACGCTCGCGCCAGCGCGCGCGGAGGCGTTAGGCGTTGCACTTGCGCCTGCTCCAGCCCCGCCATTGCTGGCGATGATGGGCGCGCCGCCTTTAGATGTCGGGGTTTCGCTCACGAATTGAAGCGTGAGGCCCTCCACGGCGCGCAGCCCCGCTTGGCGATCAGTTGTGAGCGCCTGTGTCCCATCGGATGGCAGAGGCTGTGTCTGAGGCGACGTTTGCGATTTGAGTACGCCGGCTGCAACTGCGCTGATTTGCGCAGAAGATTGCGTTGCGGCGTTGGTCGTCGCTGCAATGGAGTTAGCATTGGCCGGGGCGGCCTCGCTTGGCGCCGTTTGCGGCGTCGCCGGCTTTGTCGACGGCGTTGCGGCGGGCTGTGTGTTGGCCGAGTTTAAGCGTAGCGCTGCGATGACATCGCTGAGCGGAATTTTAACGGCGTCGGGCGGGTTTGGCGTTTGGGCGGCGGTCGCGGACGCCTTACTTTCCGCTGCCGGCGGGCTGACGGCGTTGGCGGTCGGCGCTGTCTCAGCCTGATTGGATTTAGAGAATATCTGCGCCACGATGGCGTCGACGCTGTCGAGCGCTTTATTTTCAGTGGGCTTCGTAGCGGGCGTCTGCGTTTGCGGCGTCACAAGCGGATCCCTCGGCGCTTCCGGGTCGGCCGTGTCCGTATCTAACGAAGTTAAGGCTTGCTCGTCATTGGTCAGGGGCGCCGGCTTTCCGTCTGCAGGCGCGACGTCGCTGCCCGTCTCGCCGGGGCGGGTCGTCGCCTCGATGGGCTCGGCGGCCCATGGTTCGGGCGCACCTTCCGCATCCTTGGCGAGAAGGTCGGCGAAGCTAGTGTCGCCCGTACTTTTCGATTTTGATTTAGACGTCGGCGGCGAAATTAGATCCACCGCCGACGTCGACACCCCGTCCATCTCAGATGCCGCCCTAGCTATTGAAACTTACTCTACGCGCCGAGCCCATTCGGGTGGAACGGACCCAGCGAGTTCAGGGTTTGCAACCGCCGGGCCAGTAATCATTTACCCAAAAATCTCAATAAAACCGCAGTTCAAGCGTTTACGAACTGGGTTGAACGCAAACCAGTGGGCAAAGCCGTCCTAGTCGCGGTCCGGCAGTTTATGCCGACCTGCCTTAGAGATGTTCACGACGTCATTGGGACAGTTCTGAGGACTGGCCTGATAGTTGCGACTTAACACCACAACACCGTGGGCGCATTCGTCGCCATGGTTAATCGCGATCGCAGAAGCGCCGCAAAAAACTTAAATAAAACAGAATGTTCCCTGGGGTATGTACAGGATTTCAGGCCTTGGCGGCTAGGCTATGTTTGCCGGCCGCTGGGCAAGAAAGACCCGGCAAATCTCGCCACGTGAATGTCTGGAGGCCGTGTTGAGCATTTCCGCCATTATGAATACGAGTCTATCTGCGCTCCAGGCGAACCAAACGGCGCTGCGCACGGTCTCGAACAATGTCGCAAACATTAATACCGAGGGATATTCGCGGCTCGACGTCAATTTTATCTCCCAAGAGGCGTCCGGCGGGTTGGCCGGCGTTCAGGCGCAAATTCAACGCGCCGCCAATAAATTCCTGGCGGATGCGGAAATGCGAAGCGCAGCGGACATCGCCTCCGCCGCCATCTCCGCAAGCTATCTGGATCGCGCGCAAGGCTTGTTCGGCGACCCCTCGCAACCCGGCACTATGTTTGGCGCGCTGGATGATGTGTTCGCCGATTTTGGCAGCCTCGCGCTTGATCCGTCGTCTAGCACGCGACAAGGTCAGTCGCTCTCCAGCCTCACGACCTTATTGAGCCAGCTGGATCGCACCGCCATTGAGATATCGACGTTGCGCGACGAAACAAACGTCAAGCTGCAATCGGCGATGGAAGAAGCGAACGCGCTGATGCGCGGCATCGCCGATCTTAACGGGTCTATTCGATCCGCGACAGCGTCCGGCGCCGACGCCTCGCAAGCCCAAACCGAACAAGCCGGCATGTTGGATCGTTTGTCCGAGATCATCGATATTCGCGTCCAAGACGGCGCCCTCGGTGGCGTTGAAGTGCGGACCACGAACGGCGTTTTGCTCGCAGATACGGACGCCGCGACTTTGTCGTTCGGAACAAGCGTATCGCCACAGCAATATCCGTCGCTCTCCATCACTCAGCCGCGTTCCTCGACCGCCGTCGCCTTAGAGCCCAGTCTTCAGGGCGGCGAATTGTACGGCTTGTTGAAAGTTCGCGACAGTGATTTGGCGGATCTTGCATTAGGTCTCGGCGAATTCGCCGCCGGCGTCGCAGACGCGCTCAACGCGGCGCACAACAACACGACATCCGTTCCCGCACCGGCGACTTTGGTCGGCGACAATACCGGGCTGCTGTCGACAGATTCGCTGAACTTTACAGGCGTGTCGCACGTTGCAATCACCGATGCGGATGGACGCGTCGTTCAGAATCTAGAGATCGATTTCGACGCGGGCCAGATCACCAACGCAGCAGGCGCGACCACGGCGTTCACCGGGACGATCGGCGCATTGACGACGGCGCTCAACACCGCGCTCGGAGCGGACGGCTCTGCAACATTTACAAACGGTAGTTTGACTTTGTCGGCGGCGGGCGCTGGAAACGGCGTCGTCGTGCAGCAGGATGAAACCACGCCGTCCTCCCGCTCGGGACGCGGTTTTGCGCATACGTTCGGTCTCAACAATCTCGTCGAACATCCCACGCCGCTCAGCTATGCCACAGGCCTGACCGGAACGGACGCGCACGGCTTTACGCCCGGCGAGACGCTGACCTTCGCGTTTAAAGACGAGAACGGATATGTAGTGCGCGACGTTGTCTATACGGTGGGCGCGGGCGCGACGGTCGCGGACATGGTGGCTGACATGAACACCGCCCTTGGCGTGGACGCCACCGCATCGCTCGCCGCCGACGGAACTTTGACGATCACCCCGACAGCCTCGTCGCGATTGACCAGCGTCGATATTGCGCAAGATGGAACCGCCCGCGGCGGAACGGGCGTTTCCGTATCGGAATTGTTCGGACTTGGCGAATTGGCGCCGGCCGGGCGCGCCCGGGGATTGCAAATTCATTCGGACATTGCGTCCAACCCGGATCTTCTAGGCGTCGCTCAAGCTGATCTGGGGGGCGCGGCGGTCGGCGATCTGGTCGTTGCGCCCGGCGATGGACGCGGCGCCACGCTTTTATCGACGTCCGGCGCCACCAATCGCGCGTTCTCCGAAGCTGGCGGTATGGGTGCGCAGACGGCGAGCGTCATCGATTATGGGGCGCGGCTCGCAGGTTATGCAGGTTCCCGCGCCGTCTCGGCTGACAATGTGAGAACCGCCGCGTCCGCGGTTAAAGACGAGATCACGCTGCGCCGCGCCGCTGATGAAGGCGTCAATCTGGACGAAGAATTGATCAAGATGACGACCTATCAGCAGGCCTATTCGGCCGCCTCCCGAATGATTCAAGCCGCCCAGGAGCTCTACGACACGCTCCTGCGGCTCGTTTAAGCCCTAGAGGAGCTTTATCATGCGTATCGCCACATCCATGATCTCCCAAAGCGCGCTCAGCGATCTGCAGAGATCCCAGCGTTCGATTTTCGACGCGAGCGCGCAAACGGCGAGCCAGAACAAGGCGACGGATTTGAAGGGTTATGGTCGAGACGCTGAAACGCTTGTCTCAAGCCAACGGCTCTTGGCACGCGTCGAAGCGCAGCGCGCGGCGGGCGTTGAACTGCAAACACGCCTGGAAGTTCAAGACATCGCGCTGTCGCGGGCGGGCGATGCGATCACACAGCTCAAGCAAGCCTTGCTGGAAGGCGTTGCACTGGACAATGGCGATGCGATCGAAAGCGAGCTTCAGCAGGCCTTCGCGACGATCAAGGACATGTTCAATATGAAACATGGCGGCCAATACATTTTCGGCGGCACTTTGAATGATCGTGAACCGGTCATTGCGGATACGCTGGCTGATTTGGCGGCCAACCCGCTGGCGAATGCGTTTGAGCAAGACGCTGAAGCTCAGGAAGTCGCACTCGACGATTATAGGAATGTCAAAGCCGGCCCGATCGCGGCGGATGCTGCGAATGACATTTTCGACGTGATTAGAAATTTGAAGATCTTTCATGACGGCGTGAACGGCCCGTTCTCCGGCGACATTACGGATGCGCAAAGCGCCGCTTTGACGACGGAGATCTCGCGCTTAGACGACATCTATGCGGATCTCATTTCGGTGCAGGGCGAAAACGGGCGCGTCCTGAAAGAAGCCGAAATGAGTGTTGATCGCCAAACCGCAAGCGCAAACGCCCTGGAACAAACAGTGCTGGGCATCACGGATGTGGATCTGGCGGAAGTTGCGGTGAGGCTGAACCAGGCGGAATTGTCCTACCAAGCCTCAGCCTCCGTGTTCAACACGCTGCGCGGCCTCAGCTTGTTAGACGTGCTATAAGTTGAAAAACGCGTTATAGGCGGCCTCCAATTACTCGTTTGCTGCGGGCCTTGACCCCGTAGGAGGCCAAAAAATGACGCATGACGTACTCGCCGCCGCGCTCAGCGCCGGGGCGGATTTAGATCTTGGATTTGACAAACCTCGCGCGCAAACGCGCGTCGTCGCCGCGATGTCGGGCGGCGTGGATAGTTCCGTGACCGCCGCTTTGTTGGCGATGGCCGGCTATGACGTGGTCGGCGTAACGCTGCAGCTTTATGATCACGGCGCGGCGATCAAAAAATCCGGCGCGTGCTGCGCGGGACAAGATATTCACGATGCGCGCCGCGTCGCGGAAGATCTTGGGATCCCGCATTATGTGCTGGACTATGAAAGCCGCTTCAAAGAACAGGTTATGGAAGATTTCGCCGATACGTATTTGGCGGGGTCGACGCCCATTCCCTGTATCCGCTGCAATCAAAGCGTGAAGTTCAAAGATCTTTTGGGCACGGCGAAAGATTTAGGTGCGGACTGCATGGCGACGGGCCATTACATCCGCCGAATGATGGGCGAGGGCGGTCCCGAACTCGCGCGCGCGGCGGACGCCGACAAGGATCAATCCTATTTCTTGTTCGCGACGACGCCGGAACAGTTGGGGTTTCTACGGTTCCCGTTGGGCGGGATGAAGAAGGACGATGTGCGCCGGGCGGCGGCGGGTCTGGGTCTTCAGGTCGCGGCGAAACCGGACAGCCAAGACATATGCTTCGTGCCGACGGGAAAATACGCTTCTGTCGTAGAACGCCTGCGTCCAGGCGCGGTCGAACCCGGCGATATCGTTCATCTGGATGGTCGCGTACTCGGTCGACATGACGGCGTGATACGCTACACGGTCGGCCAAAGGCGCGGCTTGGGCGTTGCGACCGGCGAACCGCTTTTTGTGGTCAAGCTGGATGCGCCCAATCACCGCGTGATCGTCGGCCCGCGCGAGGCGCTCGAGACCGCCGCGCTGAGCATGGGCGAAACCAATTGGCTGGGAGACGGCGCCTTGGAAGACGCGTGCCGCGCCAACACCCGCGCGATGGCGCGCGTGCGGTCAACGCGGCCGCCCAAGCCGGGCGTCATGACGCTCATTGAAGGCGCACCCGGATTTCGGTTCGACGACAATGAAGAAGGCGTCGCGCCTGGCCAAGCGTGCGTTCTTTATGACGACGCGGCGTCCGTTGTGCTGGGCGGCGGCTTCATCACCGGCACGGTCAGCGCTTATAACGCTGAGCTTGTTCACACGCCTGTGTAGGGCGTCTCGCCTAAACTCGCGCTAGGTCTCGTTTTTTAGCGAAGGAGCGAAGATGCGCGGGCTATGGCGCACGCCGGTGTTGGGATCCGCCATTCACGCGTTGTGGATGGCGGATGCGAGGCGCAAGCGCGATTGGATCGCGCCCCATCTCTCGGTTGACGATCGATTATTGGACGTCGGGTCCGGTCCGGGCACCGTATTGTCCGTCATGCGCGAGGCCGGGTTTCAAATCGATGGGCTGGATATTCGGGATGCAAGTTGTCGAGAGGACGTCCGGCCCATCTTGTATGCGGGAGGTCGAACGCCTTTCGCCGACAAAAGCTATGACGCCGCTTTGCTGCTGACCATGCTGCACCATACGACGGACCCGGATGCGATCCTTGTAGAAGCGACGCGCATTGCAAAGCGGGTTTTGGTGATTGAGGATATCTACACGTCCGGATTCCAACGCCGGCTGACAAAAGTCGCTGACAGCGTCACGAATTTGGAATTCTTCGGGCATCCGCACACCAATCGAGACGATGCGAGTTGGCGGATGGCGTTTCAGCGGTTGGGCTTCAAACTCATCCATGCGAGCCAGAAGCCTTACGCCGGCGCTTTTCTGCAGAGCTTGTACGTTTTGGAACCGAATGACGGCTCAGGAACCGTGTAAATTCGTGTCGTTGGAGAAATCATAGATCTGAATTCTCGCGCCAAGGGTGGCGGGCTTGCGCTTCAACCGTCGCTCGGATCTGATGCCGAATAGTTAATGTCGGGGATGCAATAGGAGACGATCATGTCGATCATGAAGTCTGAACAAATCATGGCGGAGAGCTCAAAATCGTTTGAGGACGCTATTCAAAAGGCCGTTGCGCGTTTTGCGAAAACTGTTCGCGGGTTGAAGTCCGCCAACGTCAACAACATGTCGACAGTGATCAAGAATGGAAAAGTGTCCGCTTATCGCGTCAACATGCAAATGACGTTCGAAGTTGAAGAGCTTCCGACGAAAAAGCCGGCCAAGAAGAAATAGCGCCGTCAATTCCGCCTTAGGCCTGTAACTGGCTTGGTTCGAGCGATTTCGGTCACGTGCGTCGTTGCTTTGAAGCCAATCTACGATCGAAGATTGCTTGACTCTTAGCGAGCCACGTCGCTTTTCTTTCGCGGTGCAAAACAACAATTCGGAGGACGTCCCAATGAGCGCATCAGATCCCGTCGTCATCGTAGGCATGGCCCGTACGCCAATGGGCGGTCTTTTGGGTGATTTGGCGTCGTTTTCGGCGAACGAGCTCGGCGCATTCGCGGTAGAAGGCGCAGTGAAAGATGCGGGCCTGGATAAGGACGCCGTCGATCAGATTGTCATGGGCAATTGCCTGCCGGCCGGTCAGGGGCAGGCGCCCGCGAGGCAAGCCAGCATTAAGGCTGAGCTGCCCAAATCGGTGAAAGCCTCCACCATCAATAAAATGTGCGGATCCGGCATGGAAGCGGCGGTTCTAGGCCGCAACGCCATCCTCGCCGGGGAAGCGGAAGTCGTCGTCGCGGGCGGTATGGAAAGCATGACCAACGCGCCGCACATGATCGAGCTGAGGAAAGGCCACAAATACGGCCATGCCGGCGCGAAAGACCATATGGCGATGGACGGCCTGGAAGACGCCTATACGCACGAGCCCATGGGCAAATTCGCGGACATGATCGCCGGCGAGTATCAATTCACGCGCGAGGAACAGGACGCATATGCGCTAGAGACCCTGGCCCGCGCCCAGGCGGCGACCAAAGAAGGCCGCTTCAAGCGCGAAATAGCTCCGGTCACCGTGAAAACCCGCAAGGGAGAAACGGTCGTTGAGGAGGACGAGTTGCCCCGTTCCGCTCGGCCCGACAAAATTCCGCAGCTAAGGCCGGCGTTTAACAAGGACGGCACGGTGACGGCGGCGAACGCTTCGGCCATTTCCGACGGCGCTGCCGCTTTGGTGTTGATGAAACAGTCGGAAGCGGACAAGCGCGGGCTTAAGCCGCTTGCGAAAATCGTCTCCATGGCGTCTCACTCTCACGAGCCTGAATATTTTACGACGGCGCCGGTGCCCGCCATGAAAGAAGCGCTTTCAAAGGCTGGGTGGGACGTCGCTGATGTTGATCTTTGGGAGGTGAACGAGGCTTTCGCCGTTGTTCCGATGATCGCGATGAAGGAATTGGGCGTCTCGCACGACAAGCTCAACGT
This sequence comes from Pseudomonadota bacterium, assembly GCA_039026555.1. GTDB lineage: Bacteria > Pseudomonadota > Alphaproteobacteria > Caulobacterales > Hyphomonadaceae > JBCCMB01. The sequence goes on along the minus strand of JBCCMB010000031.1, from coordinate 543 downwards.
GAATGGCGGCGCTTGCGCGCTCGGCCATCCGATCGGCGCGTCAGGCGCGCGCGTGGTCGTGACGCTTCTCAACGCCATGGAGCAAAAAGACGCCAAGAAAGGCGTCGCGTCGCTCTGCATTGGCGGCGGTGAAGGCATCGCAATGGCGGTTGAGCGCATTTAGCCTCCTATTGGCTTAGGTCGACCTTTAGGATTCGGCGTGCTGAGCACCATCAGCGCGCCGTTTTCAATACGCGCCGCTCAGGAAGCGAGCGGTGTCCGCGAACTGCGCTGTTGCTCGCGTAAAAGGATGCGATTGAGCGCGATCGGACATAGACTCTGCTGAGTTCGAGTCGGGTGGGACCATATCGTGCATCATGGCGGCCAAGAAATACTGATTAAGGACGCGCTGGTTTTCCTGTTCGCGGCGGGGATTGTCGTGCCGCTGCTCCGGCTCGGCAAGATCCCTGCGGTTGCCGGGTTTGTGCTCGCGGGGGCCGCGTTGGGACCGAACGGGTTGGGCGCGCTCGCGGATCAGTGGTCGGTCTTGTCTTTCTTCGCGGT